>JAKBBQ010000133.1 GCA_021808405.1 Pseudomonadota bacterium
ACGTGCGGCGCGGCCAGGTGATCGCGCTGATGGGTTCGACCGATGCGCCGCGCGTGGAACTGCACTTCGAGATCCGTGTGCGCGGCAAGCCGGTGGATCCGCTGCAGATCCTGCCGCATCGCTGACCAACTGTCCGCCCCAGCGCCGATGCCAGCCAAACCGCGCCGCCCCGATCCCGCCGCCGCGCCGCGCCGGGGGTCGGCCACGCGTGGCGGCGGGCGCGGGGGGCGTGCGCAACCTGGCCGGGCTCCCGAGCGCGAGCCGCTGGCGGCGGGCGAGTCCGGCAGCCCGGGCGAGGCGGCCGAGGCCGGCGAGGGGCCGGCGATGGCCGGTTTCGGGGTCGATGGCGACACGGCCAGCCAAAGCGTGCTGCAGGCGTACCTCAACCGCATCCGCGGCAAGCCGCTGCTCAGCCCGCAGCAGGAATTCGACACCGCGGTGCGCGCCCGCCAGGGCGATTTCGACGCGCGCCAGGCGATGGTCGAGCACAACCTGCGGCTGGTGGTGTCCATCGCCAAGGGCTACGGCGGACGCGGCGTGGCGCTGGCCGACCTCATCGAGGAAGGCAACCTGGGTCTGATGCACGCCATCGAGAAGTTCGAGCCCGAGCGGGGTTTTCGCTTTTCCACCTACGCCAGCTGGTGGATACGCCAGAACGTGGAACGGGCGATCATGCAGCAGGCGCGAACCATCCGGTTGCCGGTTCATGTGATCCGCGAGCTCAACCAGGTGCTGCGTGCGCGGCGTCACCTGGAGGATTCCAGCCCCGACGGAACCGCCTCGGCGGAGGATATCGCCAGCCTGACCGGGCGCAGCGCCGAGGAGGTGGGCGACCTGCTCAGCCTGGGCGAACTTCCGGTGTCGCTCGACTTGATGCGCGAAAACGCCGGCGGCGACAGCGTGGGAGAGCAATTCGCCGACCAGCAGGCGCCATCGCCCGACGACACCGCGCAGGCGCACGAACTCGAGCAATTGCTCGACGGCTGGCTGGCGACGCTGGCCGAGCGCGAGCGCGAGGTCATCGAGGCGCGCTTCGGGTTGCGCGGGCGCGACCTGGAGACCCTGGAGACCCTGGCGCGGCGCATGCACCTGACGCGCGAGCGGGTGCGCCAGATCCAGCAGGAGGCGCTGGCCAAGCTCAAGCGCAGGTTGGCCGGCGGCGGCGTGGACCGGGCCGCGCTGCTATGAACGGCTCCTCCCGCTCCGCGCCGCCGGTGGTGGTGTTCGACATCGAGACCATTCCCGACGCGCGGGCCGTGCGGGCCGCCGGGCTGGCCGATGCCGGGCTGGACGACGACGCGACCATCGCGCAGGCGCGCCAGCGCAGGCTGGACGCCGGCGCGAGCGACTTCCTGCCGCTGGTGTGCCAGCGCGTGCTCGTGGTGTCGTGCATCTTCCGCGAAGCCAGCAAGGGCCTGAAGGTGCACTCCTTCGTCGACCGCGGCGGCCAGGAGGCCGCGGTGGTGCAGGGATTCTTCCGGCTGGTCGAGCGCTACGAGCCGCAGCTGGTGTCGTGGAACGGCGGAGGCTTCGACCTGCCGGTGCTGCACTACCGCGGGATGGTCCACGGGGTGCAGGCCGCCAAGTACTGGGACATGGGCGAGGACGATCGCGACTACAAGTGGAACAACTACATTTCGCGCTATCACTCCCGGCATCTGGACCTGATGGACCTGCTGGCGCTGTACCAGCCGCGAGCCAGTGCGGCGATGGACACCCTGGCGCAGCTGTGCGGACTGCCGGGCAAGCTCGGCATGGACGGCTCGCAGGTCTACGACGCCTGGCGGCGCGGCGAGCTGGATGCCATCCGCCGCTACTGCGAGACCGACGTGCTCAACACCTATCTGCTGTACTGTCGCTTCCAGCTGATGCGCGGCGGGCTGGCGCCGCAGGAGCACGCCGAGGAGATCGATCGGGTGCGCGGCACGCTGGGCGAGTGGGCGGCCGCCGAGCCGCACTGGGCGCAGTACCTGCAGGCCTGGCCGCAGGCAGGCGAGCCAACGCGTTGAGCCCGCCGGTCGCGCCGGGCGCAGCCGCCGAGCGAGACAGCCGACGATGAACCGACGCCGCGGTCCCCCGAGCGCGCCGCGCCGCGTCGACGACGCCGTGCGGCTGGCCGAGCAGCAGTGGCTGAGCGTGGAGTCGCTGGACCTGCAGGCGCGCGGCGTGGCCCATCGTGAGCAAGGCAAGGTGGTGTTCATCGACGATGCGCTGCCCGGCGAGCGGGTGCAGGTGCGGGTGGTGCGCAGCAAGCCGAGCTGGGAGCAGGCGCAGGTGCTGCAGCGCTCGCGCAGCGCCAGCACCCGGGTGCAGCCGCGCTGCCCGCATTTCGGGGTGTGCGGTGGCTGCAGCATGCAGCACATCGACCTGCGTGCGCAGATCGCCTTCAAGCAACGCACCCTGGAGGACGACCTGCAGCACTTGGCCGGCGTGCGCGCACAGCAGATGCTGCGCCCGCTGGCCGGGCCCGACTGGGGCTACCGCCAGCGCGCCCGCCTGACCGTGCGACTGGTGCCCAACAAGGGCGGAGTGCTGGTGGGTTTCCACGAGCGCGCATCCAGCTTTGTCGCCGACATGCGCAGCTGCCCGGTGCTGCCGCCGCGGGTTTCGGCGTTGCTGGTACCGCTGCGCGAACTCGTCGCCGGGCTGTCCTGCCCCGATCGGATTCCGCAGATCGAACTGGCCGCCGGCGACGGCGAGCCGGTTCTGGTGCTGCGCCACCTGGAGCCGCTGGACGCGCAGGACCTGGGCAAGCTGCGCGAGTTCGCCGCGCGGCATGGCGTGCAGTGGTGGCTGCAGCCCGGCGGGCCCGCGACCGCCGCCGCGCTCGATGCCGGGTCGCCGCTGCCGGCCTACAGTCTGCCCGAATTCGGCCTGCGCATGCCCTTCAGGCCGACCGACTTCACCCAGGTCAACCAGCAGGTCAACCGGGCGCTGGTGTCGCGCGCGCTGCGCCTGTTGCAGCCGCGCCGCGCCGAACGGGTGGCCGACTGGTTCTGCGGCCTGGGCAATTTCACGCTGCCGCTGGCGACCCTGGCCGGCTCGGTGCTGGGAGTCGAAGGCAGCGAGTCGCTGCTGGAGCGGGCGCGCGACAACGCGACGGCTTGCGGCCTGGCGCAGCGGGTGCGCTTCGAGGCGGCGAACCTGTTCGAAATCGACGCGCCGGCGCTGCGCGCGCGAGGCGCCTTCGACAAATGGCTGGTCGATCCGCCGCGCGAGGGAGCGCTGGCCCTGTGCAAGGCGCTGGTGCAGGCGATGGCCGGCGCCGACGCGCTGGCTGCGCCGCGGCGCATCGTCTACGTGTCGTGCAACCCGGCGACCCTGGCGCGCGATGCCGGCGTGCTGGTGCATCTGGGCGGCTACGTGTTGCGCGCGGCCGGGGTGGTCAACATGTTCCCGCATACCTCGCACATCGAGTCGCTGGCGGTGTTCGAACTCGCCGCCTGAGCCTGGGCGCTCCGCCGATCGACAGCCTCGCGCAGGGGTATGGGTCAGCCGATCACCAAGACCGCGACAGGCCATGCATCCCGTTTGGACCTCGAACGCGCACCACGCGAGTTCTGAACAGCATCCTTACCTATTGATTTGTAGAAATTTTTTTCATCTGCTTATGAACACCCTCACGCAAGGGCGTTATCAAGCAGATGACCCAAGACGCGCGAATTTGCACAAATGTTGTACAACCCCGAGACTGAAAACTCTGGCTCACAACGCTCCCTTGGCGTTTGCACACGGGACTCTCGGCGTATAGACTATGTTCATACGATGTCAGTATGGAGCCCGTGATGTCCAAGGAAGCCGTCTTCACCATGAAGTTGGAGACCGGTTTGCGCGACCAGTTCATGGCGGAGGCGCGCACTCTGGACCGCCCGGCATCGCAGGTCATGCGCGATTTGATGCGCGAGTTCCTGAGGCGTCAGCAAGAGGAGCGTGACTACCGTGACTTCGTGCAGAGCCAGGTCGAGGCCGCGCGCGAGGACAGGCAGGCAGGGCGTGGTCGTGAGCACGCGGCGGTCGAGGCGGACTTTGCCTCTCGCCGCGCCGGCTTGCTTGGCAAGGCGGGAGCGTGAGGGTTTGCTGGACGCGTCGGGCCGAGCAGGATCGGGAGGACATCCTGGCGCACATCGCCGCGGACAACGTGCTGGCGGCCATCGCGACGGATGAGTTGTTCGGTGCCGCGGCAGGTCGTTTGGCCGACTTCCCGCGCTTGGGCAAGCCCGGCATGATCGCGGGAACGCGCGAGCTGATCGTCCACGAGAGCTATCGCCTGATCTACGAAGTCGACGAGCCGGACGAGGTCGCGTGGGTGCTGGCACTGGTCCACGCTGCGCGACGCTGGCCTCCGCTGCAGTGACGCTGCGGCCTCAGCCAGAAACGACCGCAACCTATTGAAGTTGCAGCGTTTTGGTCATCTGCGTATTAACACCCTCACGCAACAAAAAGCCCGGCGTCGAGCCGGGCTTCTTGTCGGGCGGGGCGCCTGGGCCCCGTGAGTGGCGGGCTCAGCGCCGGCTGCCGCCGCCGCCGCTGAAAATGCTCAGCAGCATCAGCAGGTTGGTGAACACGTTGTACAGGTCGAGGTAGATCGCCAGCGTGGCCGAGATGTAGTTGGTCTCTCCGCCGTCGAGGATGCGCCGCACGTCGATCATCATGAACACCGAGAAGATGCCCAGCGCGACGACCGAGAACATGATCATCAGCGCCGGCATCTGCAGCCAGAAGTTGGCCACGCCGGCGATCAGCAGCATGATCACCCCGACGAACAGGAACTTGCTCAGGCCGGTGAGGTCGCGCTTGACCACCGTCGCCAGCGAGGCCATCGCCGCGAAGATCAGCGCGGTGCCGCCGAAGGCCAGCGAGATCAGTTGCACGCCGTTGGCCAGGCCCAGCACCATGCTGAGCAGTTGCGACAGCATCAGGCCCATGAAGAAGGTGAAGCCCAGCAGCAGCCCGACCCCCAGCCCGGAGCGGTTGTTGCGCTGCACCAGGAACATCAGCCCGAAGGCGCCGCCGAAGAACAGCAGCATGCCCATTCCGGGGTTGACGAGCATCCACTGGGCAAGCCCGCTGCGCAGCCCCGCCCAGGCACCGGCCACCGTCGGCACCAGCGAAAGCGCCAGCAGCGAGTAGGTGTTGCGCAACACGCGGTTGCGCTCGGCGCTGTAGGCCCCCGCGGCATACGTGGGGTACTGCGGTTGGAAGCGGTCGTTCATCTGTGGTTCTCCCGTGACGAAATCTCGCGGCGCCGGCCCAGTCCACGCCGCTGCCACCTGGCAGCGGACCTGTGTGCCTTGGATCCGTCGACCTGCCCGAAAGTTCCCCTACCTACGCAGGGGGTTTTCGGGCGGTCGCGCCTAGCGTTCCGCGCTGTTGCCCGACAGTGTAGACGCAGTCGCTGAAGCGGTTCTGAAAGCCACGCCCGCGCCTCGGCCGTAGCCGCCGCGGCGCCGCTCGGGCGGGCGGCGCCCCGTATATAATGCCACTGATTTGCATATGCGCGCGGCCTTCGCGCAAGCCAGGCAACCGGGCTGCCCCGGCCTTGCTGACGCACCGGCGACGGTTGCGGCCAGAGGGCCAGCAGGGGCGCGCCCAACCGCTGGTCTGCGCGGTCGGCCGGCGTCCGACCGTTTACGCCGCCCCCGAGGCGCTGTTTCGCCGCACCGTTCCCCGCCAAGCCGGCCAGGCTCGCGCAAGCAGCCTGCGGCCGACGCGCGCCCGCGGTGGGTCAGGCAGTCGCGGGCTGCGGCGCTCCAGTGGAGAGAGCATCCATGCTGCCCTTGCAAGCGAAGGCGATCCTGGCCCTGGCCGACGGATCGATCTTCGAAGGCGTGTCGATCGGCGCCAGCGGCCGGAGCACCGGCGAGGTGGTGTTCAACACCGCGATCACCGGCTATCAGGAAATCCTGACCGACCCGAGCTACAGCCACCAGATCGTCACCCTGACCTACCCCCACATCGGCAATGTCGGGGTCAACCCGGAGGATGCCGAGTCCACCCGCGTGCATGCCGCGGGCCTGGTCATCCGCGACCTGCCGCTGCTGGACTCGAACTTCCGGCGCGCGCAGGGCCTGGGCGAGTACCTGCGCGAGCACGGCACGGTGGCCATCGCCGACCTCGACACCCGCCGCCTGACCCGGCTGTTGCGCACCCAGGGGGCGCAAAACGGCTGCATCGTCGCGCTGCAACCCGGGCAGGCGCTGGACGACGAGTTGCGCCGGGAGGCCGTCGCGCTGGCGCGGGCCACCCCGAGCCTGGCCGGGATGGACCTGGCGAAGGTCGTCAGCACCCCGCGCGCCTACGACTGGACGCAAGGCCCGTGGAGGCTGGGCAGCGGCTATGGCGAGCACGCGGGCGGCGGGCCGCTGGTCGTGGTCTACGACTTCGGCGTCAAGCACAACATCCTGCGGCTGCTCGCGGGTCGCGGCTGCCGCGTCCACGTGGTGCCGGCGCAGACCGACGCGCAGCAGGTGCTGGCGCTGCGACCCGACGGCGTGCTGCTGTCCAACGGACCCGGCGATCCCGAGCCCTGCGACTATGCGATCGCCGCGACGCGGCGGCTGCTGCAGCAGGGCGTGCCGGTGTTCGGCATCTGCCTGGGCCACCAGATCCTCGCGCTGGCGGCCGGCGCGCGCACGTTCAAGATGAAGTTCGGCCACCACGGCGCCAACCACCCGGTGCGCGACCTGGACACCGGGCGGGTGAGCATCACCAGCCAGAACCATGGCTTCGCCGTCGATCCCGATTCGCTGCCGGCCAACCTGCGGGCGACCCATGTCTCGCTGTTCGACGGCACCTTGCAGGGGCTGGCCTACACCGATCGCGCCGCGATGGGCTTCCAGGGGCACCCCGAGGCCAGCCCCGGACCGCACGACATCGGCGAACTGTTCGACCGCTTCAAGAGCCTGATGCAACAGGCGCGCGCGAGCTGAGCGCGCCGCCCGTGCCGGAGACCGCCATGCATGCCCTGGGCATCCACGACCTCGCGCTGTACGTCATCGGCGTCGTGTTCATCGTGCTGCTTCCCGGACCGAACTCCCTGTACGTGCTCGGCGTGGCCGCGCAACGCGGGGTGCGCGCGGGCTACCTGGGCGCCTGCGGCATCTTCCTCGGCGACAGCCTGCTGATGCTGCTGGCGGCAGCCGGGCTGGCCAGCCTGCTGCGCGAGGTGGCGTGGCTGTTCGTCGCGGTCAAGCTGGCCGGCGCCGCGTACCTGGCGTGGATCGGCCTGGCCATGCTGCGCGCGGGGCTGCGCAACTACGCGCGCGCCGAGTCGCAGGCGCCGCCGCCCGCGCGCGTCGACGGCGCGCATCCGCTGCCCAAGGCGCTGCTGATCAGCCTGCTCAATCCCAAGGCGATCCTGTTCTTCGTGTCGTTCTTCATCCAGTTCGTCGACCCGACGTACGCCCACCCGGCGCTGTCCTTCCTCGTGCTCGGCGCGATCGTGCAGGCCGTCAGCGCGCTGTACCTGTCGACCCTGATCGTCGCCGGCTCGCGCCTGGCTGCGGCGTTTCGCCGCCGTCGGCGGCTTGCATCGGGCCTGAGCGGGGCGCTGGGAGTGGCCTTCGTGGCCTTCAGCGCCCGCCTGGCCACCGCCTCGCCGCACTGAGGCCGCGACGCCGCCGACCCTCCCATCCGAGTTGCCCCATGCCCAAGCGCACAGACATCCAGACCATCCTCATCATCGGCGCCGGACCGATCATCATCGGCCAGGCCTGCGAGTTCGACTACTCGGGAGCGCAAGCCTGCAAGGCGCTGCGCGACGAGGGGTACCGCGTGGTGCTGGTCAACAGCAACCCGGCGACCATCATGACCGACCCGCAGACCGCCGATGTGACCTACATCGAGCCCATCACCTGGCAGGTGGTCGAGCGCATCATCGAGCGCGAGCGGCCGGATGCGGTCCTGCCGACCATGGGCGGGCAGACCGCGCTGAACTGCGCGCTGGACCTGCACCGCCACGGCGTGCTGGACAAGTACCGCTGCGAGCTCATCGGCGCGCGCCCGCAGGCGATCGAAAAGGCCGAGGACCGGCAGTTGTTCAAGCAGGCGATGACCGCCATCGGCCTGGAGTCGGCGCGCTCGGGCGTCGCCCATTCGATCGACGAGGCGTGGGCGGTGCAGAAGAGCATCGGCTTCCCGACCATCATCCGCCCCAGCTTCACGCTCGGCGGAACCGGCGGCGGAATCGCCTACAACCCCGAGGAGTTCGAAGCCATCTGCAAGCGCGGCCTGGAGGCCTCGCCCACCAGCGAACTGCTGATCGAGGAGTCGCTGATCGGCTGGAAGGAATTCGAGATGGAGGTCGTGCGCGACCGCGCCGACAACTGCATCATCGTCTGCTCGATCGAGAACCTCGACCCGATGGGGGTGCACACCGGCGACTCCATCACCGTCGCGCCGGCGCAGACCCTGACCGACAAGGAATACCAGCTGATGCGCGACGCGAGCATCGCGGTGCTGCGCGAGATCGGCGTCGATACCGGGGGCTCGAACGTGCAGTTCGCGATCGACCCGCGAGACGGGCGGATGATCGTGATCGAGATGAACCCGCGGGTCTCGCGCTCGTCGGCGCTGGCGTCCAAGGCGACGGGCTTCCCGATCGCCAAGGTGGCCGCCAAGCTGGCGGTCGGCTACACGCTGGACGAATTGCGCAACGACATCACCGGCGGCGCCACCCCGGCTTCCTTCGAGCCCACCATCGACTACGTGGTGACCAAGGTTCCGCGCTTCGCCTTCGAGAAGTTCCCGCAAGCCGACTCGCGCCTGACCACCCAGATGAAGTCCGTCGGCGAGGTCATGGCCATCGGGCGCAACTTCCAGGAAAGCTTCCAGAAGGCGCTGCGCGGGCTGGAGGTCGGAGTCGACGGGCTGAACCAGAAGACCACCGACCGCGAGGTGCTCGAGCGCGAGCTCGGCGAGCCCGGTCCGGAGCGGATCTGGTATCTCGGCGATGCCTTCGCGCAGGGCTTTTCCATCGACGACGTGCACCAGCTCACCCGCATCGACCCCTGGTTCCTGGCCCAGATCAAGGACATCGTCGACATCGAACTGCAGCTCGAGCGCAAGCGCCTGGAGGACCTCGACGCCGCCAGCCTGCGCTGGCTCAAGCGCAAGGGGTTCTCCGATCGCCGGCTGGCCTACCTGCTGCGCAGCACCGAGGGCGCGGTGCGCCGGCGCCGCCATCAGCTGCAGGTGCGCCCCGTCTACAAGCGGGTCGACACCTGCGCGGCCGAGTTCGGCACGCAGACCGCCTACCTG
>JAKBBQ010000134.1 GCA_021808405.1 Pseudomonadota bacterium
CAGCGGGTCGAGTTCGAGCAGGCTGCGCAGCAGCCCGCAGCGCGCGCCCAGCGCCAGCGCGTCGTCCAGCGTGCGCAGCGCCTGCGTGGGGTCGGGCGCGTGGTGCTGCTGCACCGCCTTGAGCGCGAGCAGCCGTGCCAGGTGGGCCTGGTGGCCGTTGCGCTGGGCGCGGCGGATCGCCGCGCCCAGCGCGCCGCCGCCTTCGCCGTGCTGGCCGCGCGCCAGCCGCAGCCGCAGCGCGAGCAACTCCACGCTGTCGTCGTGGGGCGGCGCGTCGGCCGCTTCGCGTGCCGGCCTGGCCAGCGCGGGGTCGTTGCCGACGAAGCCGTAGGACTGCGCGAGGCGTACCGCGTCGTCCAGCGACGTCGTCGCCAGGCGCAGCGCGCAGCGCTCGGCGGCGAGCAGCCGCGCCAGTCGCGGCAGCTTCAGCCGGTGGCCCAGCGACTCGCCCTCGAGCAGGCACGCGTCGGCGGCCGAGGTGTCGCCCTGGCAGCGCAGCAGCCGCGAGCGCGTCAGGTAGCCGGCGGCGCTCATCTCGACCAGCCCGTGCTCGTCGAGGAAGGGCAGGCCCAGGTCGAGGTAGCGCCGCGCCGCATCGACCTCGCCGCGCTCCCAGCAGATCTCGGCCGCCAGCAGGGTCAGCATCGAGCCGGCGTAGGAGGCCACGCCCAGGCTGTGCTCGATCGCGGCCAGGCCCTGCACCGCGTGCTCCAGCGCCTGCGCGTGGTCGCCGCGGCGCAGCGCGATCATCGTGGCCAGCGCGCTGGCCCAGGCCAGCCCGTAGTCGGCACCGCACTCGCCGAAGGCGCGCCGCGCGATGCCCAGCGCCTGCACCCCCTGCTCGAAGGCGTCGGTCGCGCAGCAGCCGGCGGCCAGCACGTTGGCCACCACGCCGGTGTGGAAGGCCTGCGCCTGCGGCCAGCCACGCAGCCAGGTCTCGCCGGCCGCCTTGGCGCGCAGCGGCTGGTCGGACAGTGCGTAATAGACGCAGCGGATCATCTCGACCGTGCAGCGCACCGCGCCGAGGTCGGCCTCGTCGATTCCGTCGAGCCCCTCGCCCTCGAGCGCGCGCAGTTCGGCGTCGGCCTCGGGCAGGCGTCGCGTCAGCACCAGCGACCAGGCGTGGCCGGTGCGGATCCCCGGCCGCTCGCGCACCAGCGCCTGCGGCAGCCTGTCGAGCCAGCCGAGCAGCGTGGCGTGCTCGCCGCGGTGCTGCACCAGTTCCACCGAGTACCCTGCGACGAGGTCGGCCGCGGCCTCCAGGTCCTGCGCGTCGAAGGCGTAGCGCACTGCCTCGTGGAGCAGGCCCTGGCTGCGGAACCACGCACTGGCGCGGCGGCACAGCGCGCGCGCCGCGTCGCCCGAGCGGGCGTGCGCGTGGCCTCGGCTGCGCAGGTAGTCGGCGAACAGATGGTGGTAGCGGAACCAGGTGCGCGAGCGGTCGAGTGCGGTGAGGAACAGGTGGCGCGACTGCACCTCGACCAGCATCGCGTGGCTGTCGTCGCGGCCGCGCACCTCGTCGCACAGCTCGGCGCAGAAGCGCTCGAGCGGCGCGGTGTCGAGCAGGAAGTCGCGCAGTTCGGGGCGCAGCCGCTCGAGCACCTGTTCGCCGAGGTAGTCGGTGATGTCGCGGTCGCTGCCCGAGAACGCGGCCAGGAAGGCGCCCTTGTCCTCGCTGTCGCGCAGCGCCAGCGAGGCCAGCTGCAGGCCGGCGATCCACCCCTCGGTGCGCTCGTGCAGCGATTCGAGCTGGGCGCGCTCGAGCGCGGCGCCGCTGACACGGCCGACGAAATCGGCCGCCTCGTCGAGAGCGAGGCCGAAATGCTCGGTGTCGACCTCCAGCAACTCGCCGCGCAGCCGCCACCCGCTCAGCGACATCGGCAGCCGCCTGCGGCTGGCGATCACCATGCCGACCGTCGGCGGCAGGTGGCCGACCAGCCATTCGAGCTTGCGGTGCACGCTCTCGGAGTGCACCAGGTGGAAGTCGTCGATCAGCACCAGCAGCCGGCCCTCGTGGCGCATGAGGTCGTGCAGCAGCGAGGTGACGATGGCATCCAGCGACACCATGCTCGCGCCCTCGGTCTGCGCCAGCGCGCCGCGCGCCAGCCGCGGGTCGGCGCGGTGCAGCGCGGCCGCCAGGTAGCGCATGAAGCGCAGCGGGTCGTTGTCCTCGTCGCCGACGCTGAACCAGGCGCAGGAGACTCCCAAGGGCTCGAGACCCGCGACGAACTGCGCCAGCGCGGTGGTCTTGCCGTAGCCGGCAGGCGCGGTCACGCTGAGCAGCCGGCCGGTCAGCCCGGCGTGCAGCAGCGCCGACAGCGCCGGGCGCACCAGCAGCCCGGGTGCGAGCTGCGGCGGCGCCAGCTTGGACTCGACCAGCAGCGCCGCGGTGGCGGGCGTGGCGGTCCTGGCTCGCTGCATCGGCGCCGTGCTGCCGGAGGGGTTGCCGCTGCCGGGCGGTCGCGCGCGGGCCACGCGGGCCTCAGGCGGCCCGCCGCCCCTCGTAGATCGTGACCACGCAGGCTCCGCCCAGCCCCAGGTTGTGCTGCAGGCCGATGCGCGCGCCGTCGACCTGGCGCTGCTCGGCATGGCCGCGCAGCTGCTGGGTGATCTCGAAGCACTGCGCCAGCCCGGTGGCGCCCAGCGGGTGGCCCTTGGACAGCAGGCCGCCCGAGGGGTTGACGACGACGCGGCCGCCGTAGGTGTTGTCGCCGGCGTCGATGAACGCCTCGGCGCCGCCTTCGGGGCACAAGCCGAGCGCCTCGTAGCTGATCAGCTCGTTCTGCGCGAAGCAGTCGTGCAGTTCGACGACGTCGACGTCGCGCGGGCCGACCCCGGCCTGCTCGCAGGCCTGGCGCGCGGCGCGCTGGCTCATGCCGTAGCCGACCACCTGCATCATGTCGTGGCTCTGCAGGCTTTCGGGGCCGTCGGTGGTCATCGCCTGGGCGCGGATGCGCACGTCGCTGCGCAGCCCGTGGCGGCGCGCGTAGCCCTCGGAGACCAGCACCGCGGCGGCGGCGCCGCAGGTCGGCGGGCAGGCCATCAGCCGCGTCAGCACCCCGGGCCAGATCGCCGGCGCGTTCAGCACCTCCTCCTCGCTGAGCTCCTTGCGCAGCAGCGCCAGCGGGTTGCGCGCGGCGTGCCGGCTGGCCTTCGCGCGCACCTTGGCGAAGGCCGACAGCGGGGTGCCGTAGCGCTGCATGTGCGCCAGCCCGGCGCCGCCGAAGTAGCGCAGCGCCAGCGGGATCTCGGGCTTGCCCACCAGCGCGTCGACCTCGCGGTCGAAGTCCTCGAAGGGGCTGGGGCGGTCGTCGAACACCATGCCCAGCGCGCCCGGGCGCATCTGCTCGAAACCCAGCGCCAGCACGCACTCGGCGGCGCCGCTGGCCACCGCCTGGCGCGCCAGGAACAGCGCCGTGGACCCGGTCGAGCAGTTGTTGTTGACATTGATCACCGGAATGCCGGTCAGCCCGAGGCCGTAGGCCGCCTTCTGGCCGCTGGTGGAGTCGCCGTAGACGTAGCCGGCGTAGACCTGCTGCACCGCCTCGTAGCCGATGCCGCAATCCTGCAGCGCCAGCCGCCCGGCGCGCGCGGCCATCAGGTGGTAGGGGTCGCTGGCCCCCGGCTTGGTGAAGGCGATCATGCCGACCCCGGCGACGCAGACGTCCTGGCTCATGTCCTGGTTTCCTCCTGATCCAGCAGTTGCTGCCGGATGTCCTTTTTCAGCACCTTGCCCAGCTTGGAGCGCGGCAGGTCGAGCCACACCTCGACCTGCTTGGGGGCCTTGACGCTGCCGATGCGCGACTTGACGAAGTCTTGCACATCCGCGGCCCGGACGCTTCGCCCTGGGTGCAATTGCAGCACCGCGACCACCCGTTCGCCCCATTTGTCGTCGGGCAGCCCGATCACCGCGCAGTCGCGCACGTCGGGGTGCTGCATCAGCGCCTGCTCGACCTCGACCGAATAGACGTTGAAGCCTCCGGTGATGACCATGTCCTTGGCGCGGTCGACGATGTACAGGTAGCCGTCGTCGTCGAGGCGGCCGATGTCCCCGGTGTGGTGCCAGCCGTGGCGGCCGGCCTCGGCGGTGGCCTGCGGGTCCTTGTAGTAGCCCATCATGACCAGCGAGCCGCGCACCACCACCTCGCCCGTCTGCCCGCTGGGCAGCAGCCTGCCGGCGGGGTCCATGATCGCCACCTGCACCAGCGGCCCCGGCCGCCCGGCCGAGGCCAGGCGCTCGCGGGCGACCGCGCCGCCGGGCAGCAAATGGTCCTTCGGCGCGAGCATGGAGATCATCATCGGCGCCTCGGTCTGGCCGAACAGCTGGCCCATCACCGGGCCGATGCGCCGCAGCGCCTCCTCCAGCCGCGCCACCGAGATCGGCGCGGCGCCGTACCAGAAGCACTGCAGGCTGTCCAGGCGGGTGCTGGCCAGCCGCTCGTGGGCCAGCAGCATGTAGATCAGCGTCGGCGGCAGGAAGGTGTGGGTGATGGCGTAGCGTTCGATGCAGTCGAGGAAGTCGCCGAGGTCGGGGCGAGGCAGCACGACGATGCGCCCGCCCAGCGCGAGGATGGGAAAGCACAGCACCCCGGCGGCGTGGGTCAGCGGCGCCAGCGCCAGGTAGTTGGGCCGACCCTCGAAGGGGTAGCTCATCAGCGTGAGCGCCGTCATGCTCTCCAGGTTGGCTCCGCTGAGCATCACCCCCTTGGGCAAGCCGGTGGTGCCGCCGGTGCCGGCGATCATCGCCAGGTCGTCGAGCGGCTGCACGGCGAGCGGCGAGTCGTCGACCCCCTGCAGCCATTCGTCGAGCGACGGCGCGAAGGACTGCGGCCGGTCCAGGCACACCCATTGCCGAAGCTTGGGAAGTCCGCCGCGCATGCGCTCGACCATCTCCGAGTACGCGCTGTGGAAGATCACGCAGGAGCAGTCGAAGGCGTCGAGCACATGCCGGTTCTCGGCTGCCTCGTTGCGCGGGTTGATCGGGCACCAGACGGCGCCCGCGCGGGAGATGCCGAACACGCAGGCGAAGGCGGTGGCGTCGTTGCCGCTGAGCACCGCCACCTTGTCGCCGGGGGCGATGGCCGAGCCCTGCAGCGCCCGCCCGACGCGGTGGCTGATGCGCTGCACCTCGGAGTAGCTCAGCTCGCTGCCCGACATGCTCAGGCAGGTCCGCTCCGCGCCGAGCTGGGCGCCCTTGTCCAGGTAGTCGACCAGTCGCATCGGCTGCGCCCTCAGGTCTGCACGCTGAGCAGCGGAGGCTGCACCAGGCCGAAGCTGCGCAGCGCGCCCAGCAACTCGTGGTGGCCGAAGGCCTGGCAGCCCGACGCGAAGCCCGCGCGCAGCGGGGCGCGCTGCAGCAGCGAGGCCGCGGCGAAGGCCTGCAGCAGCCCGGTCTGCTTGTAGTTGCAGTTGCCGTAGATCACGCAGTGCGCGCGCCCCAGCGGGCCGGACGCGTGCACCGAGTCGACCGACTTGTTGATCCGGGGGTTTTCGCGAGGCGGCATGGTGTTCATCACCCCGGCGGCGGTCTGCGACAGCGCGTCGTAGCGAGCGTCGGGGTCCATGTCCTTGGTGGCCTCGAGCGCCGCGGCGACGATCTGCGGCACCCCCAGCATGAGCTGTCGGTTGAACACCCCGCCCAGCACCTTGACGTTGGCCACGCGGGGATCGCGCCGGAACCACACCGGGTGCGAAGTGCCGCCCCACGGCAGCGCCAGCGCGGTTTCGTGCTGGCCGGGGATCGCCAGGTGGTACAGGCCGGCATCGGGTTGCCACTCCTTGTACTGGTTCTGCTCCAGATAGTAGGCCTTGGAGGTGGCGGCGTTGACCAGGATGGTGCGGGTCGACGCGATGGTCGGGCTGCCGCCCCAGAACACCGCGATGTCCAGGGTGTCCAACCCCGGCGTCTGCAGGCACAGCTGGGCGGCGATCTCGCCGGTGGTGTACATCTGCGCCAGCCCCGGCGACAGCAGCAGCCCGGCGGCGGCGAAGCGCTCGCCCCACTGCTGGTCGCAGGCGATCAGCCAGTCCTGCTCGCCGGTGGTGTCGGTGTAGTGGCAGCCGGCGGCCAGGCAGGCCTGCACCACCTGGGGGCCGAGGCGGGCGAAGGGGCCGACGGTGTTGAGCACCACCGAGGCGCCCCGGAACAGCGCGGTCAGCGCCTCGGTGCTGTGCTCGACCTCGGCCAGCTCGTAGTCGGCCGACTCGATCCCCGGCACGTGGGAGCGCATCGCCTCGGCCAGCTTGTCCTTGCTGCGGCCCGCGGCGACGAAGGGAATGGCGTATTCGCGCAGGTACTCGCAGACCAGGCGGCCGGTGTAGCCGCTGGCGCCGTACACCACGACGGGTTTGTGGGTCTTCATCGAAAGTCTCCGGATGGGTGGGCGTGGCGCCCGGGCGCCAGGGCCCGGGCTTCAGGGCCTGCGCGTCAAAGCAGCGACGAGCTGACGCCGCCGTCGAGCACGAAGCCGCTGCCGTTGGAAAAGCTCGCGCGTCCGCTGGCCAGGAACACCGCCAGCTGCGCCACTTCGGCCGGGGTGCCGTAGCGCCCCTGGCGCTGGGCGATCACGGCGTTGAAGTCGGGGATCCCGAGCAGTTGCTCGAACTCCGCGCGGTGCGCCTTCACGAGGTCGGTGTCGATGAACCCGGGCAGGATCGCGTTGACCTGCACCTTGTGGGCGCGCAACTCGATCGCGGCGGTCTGCACCAGGGACATCACCCCGGCCTTGGCGGCGGCGTAGCTGCCGATGAGCGCGCAGGCCGCCTTGGCGGTGACCGAGGCCATCGGGATGATGTGCCCCCCGCCCGCGGCGATGATCGCCGGCGCCGCGTAGCGCAGGCACAGGAACACCCCGTCGAGGTTGACCGAGGTGACCTCGCGCCACTGCTCGTAGCTGGTCTCGGTCAGCGGGGCCACCCTCGCCACGCCGGCGTTGGGCACCATGATGTCGAGCCTGCCGTGGCGCGCCACCGCGGCGGCGACCAGCGCCTCGACCTGCTCGGGAACGCGCACGTCGCAGCCCACCGCGATCGCGCCGGGCAGCGAGCCGGCGACGCGGCGCGCGCCGTCGACGTCGATGTCGGACACCACCACCCTGGCGCCCTCGTCGGCGTAGGCGCGGGCCACGGCCTCGCCCAGGCCGCGCGCGGCTCCGGTGACGATGGCCACCTTGTCTTGCAGCAGTGCGGGGCTGTTCATAGCAATCCGGCGGACAGCCCGCCGTCCAGGATGTAGTGGGAGCCGGTGGTCCAGCTGGCGGCGTCGGAGGCGAGGAAGGCGGCCATCTCGGCCACCTCGCGCGGCGTTCCCAGGCGCAGCTGCTTGGCCGCGACCAGGGCGCTGAAGGGCACGCCGACGATGGCCTCGACGGTGGGGATCAGGCGCTCGACCATCGCGGTGCCGACGAAGCCCGGGCACACCGCGTTGACCCGGATTCCGGCCGGCCGCAGCTCGGCGGCCGCGGTGCGGCTGAGCTGGATGACCGCCGACTTCGACGCCGCGTAGGTGCCGAACAGCGGAACCCCGTTGACCCCGGCCAGCGACGAGATGTTGACAATGGCGCCGCGGCCCGAGGCGGCCAGCGGCCCGAGCGCGTGCTTCATGCCGAGGAACACCCCCTTGACGTTGATGGCCATGAGGCGCTCGTATTCCTCGTCGGTGTTGTCGAACAGCGGCTTGACGACCTCGATTCCGGCGTTGTTGACCAGGGTGTCGAGTCCGCCCATCCAGTCGGCGGCGGCGGCCACCGCGGCGGCCACCTCAGCCGAGCGGGTGACGTCGCAGCCGACCGCGCGGGCCTGCGCGCCCAGCGCCGCGGCGGTGCGGGCCGCGCCCTCGGCGTCGATGTCGGCCAGCATCACCCGCGCGCCGCGCTCGACGAAGAGTTCGGCGATGGCCTTGCCCAGGCCCTGCGCCGCCCCCGTGATGAGGGCCTTGCGGCCCTGTAGCTCGATCATGCGCTTGTCTCCTTGTTCACGTGGTGCCCCGCCGCGTGCGCGGCGGGGATGACGGGATTCGAGCAGCGATCGGGGGCGGCCGGCGCCCACCGAAAGGTTGGTTTTTGCTGCTGCGACGCAACACGCAAGGGACGCGGGCGCGGGCCGTGGCCGCGGCTGTCGCTCAGCGGCTGGCGCTCGCCGCGTAGCGCGAGCCGGGAGGCAGCGGCGCCTGCGGGTCGACGAACAGGTCGGGAAGCAGATCGCAGCAGGGGTCGTTGCGGTAGCGCTCGAAGTCGCGCACGCCCTCCTCGGCGAGTACCTCGTCGTCGAACAGGAAGCGGCCGGTGCAGTCGCGCGCCGGCCGGCACAGCAGGGCGTGCGCCGCGTCGGCCATGATCTCGGGGCTGCGCGCCTGGCGCAGCATGGCCTGGCCACCGAGCGCGAACTCGACCGCGGCGGTGGCGATCAGGGTGCGCGGCCACAAGGCGTTGCAGGCGATCCCGGCCTCGCGCAGTTCCTCGGCCAGGCCGAGCATGACCAGCGACATGCCGTACTTGGACAGGGTGTAGGGCAGGTGCGGTGCGAACCAATCGCCGCGCAGGATCGGCGGAGGCGCCAGCGCGAGGATGTGCGGGTTGGGGCTGCGGCGCAGGTGGGGGATGCAGGCACGCGAGGTGACGAAGGTGCCGCGCAGGTTGATCTGCTGGATGAGGTCGAAGCGCTTGAGGTCGATATCCTCGCTCCGGCCCAGGTGGATCGCCGAGGCGTTGTTGATGCAGGCATCGATTCCGCCGAAGCGCTCGACGGTGCGCACAACGGCCTCCTCGACCTGGGCCTCGTCGCGCACGTCGACCACCAGCGGCAGCGCCCTCCCGCCGGCCTGCTCGACCGCCGCAGCGGCGCTGTGGATGGTGCCCGCAAGCTTGGGATGGGGCTGCGCGGTCTTCGCGGCGATGGCCACGTTGGCGCCGTCGCGCGCGGCGCGCAGCGCGATCGCCAGCCCGATGCCGCGGCTGGCGCCGGTGATGAACAGGGTCCTTCCCGCCAGGGGCTTGTGGGGATGCTGCATGCGGGTCCTCCGGAGTCGTGCTGGCGGCGCGTGCGCGGGTTCAGGCTCCGGCGCGCTGGCGCGCCAGCTCCAGGTATTCGGCGAGCGCCTGCGGGTTGGCCATCGCGTCCGGGTTGGCGGCGCGCCCGGGCGCGGTTCCCATGAGGATCCTGCGCACGGGAATCTCCATCTTCTTGCCGGTCAGGGTGTAGGGAATCTCCCGTACCTGCAGCATCGCGTCGGGAACGTGGCGCGGGCTGCC
>JAKBBQ010000135.1 GCA_021808405.1 Pseudomonadota bacterium
CCGCAGCGGCCATGCCAGCGATGGTTCCTTGGACAGGGGTTGCTATTTTGCTCAGTTTCGTCGAAGCCGCCGGCTGGCCGATCTGGCCGCTGATCCTGTGCTCCATCACCGCGCTGGCCATCGTGCTCGAGCGCCTGAGTTCGCTGCGCACGGCGAGGGTGCTTCCGCCTCGATTGCTGGAAGAGGCGCTGGCGGTCTCGACGGCGACCCTGCCGGCGCCCGATACCGTGGACAAGCTCGAGCGCAACTCCCCGCTGGGCAGCGTGCTGGCCGCGGGCTTTCGCGCCGCGCGGCGCCCCCACGCCAGCGCGGAGAGCCTGCGCGAGGACATGGAGAACGCCGGGCGGGCGGTCATGCACCGCCTGCAGCACTACCTCAACGCCCTCGGGACCGTGGCCTCGGCGGCACCGCTGCTGGGGCTGCTGGGCACGGTGGTCGGGCTGATCGAAATCTTCGGATCGCAGACCGCGGGTAGCAGCAACCCCCTGCTGCTCGCGCATGGCATTTCGGTGGCCTTGTACAACACGGCATTCGGGCTGATCATCGCGGTGCCCTCGTTGATGTTCTACCGCTACTTCCGCGGCCGCGTCGACGACTTCGGCATCGAACTCGAACAGGCGGCACGGCGCCTGGCCACCCACCTGCAGAGCCATGTCGACGCGGCGCGCGTCGCGCGCGGCTGACACGCGGAGCGCGCCGATGAATTTCCAGCGCCCGCGGCCCGACGACCCGGAGATCAACCTGATCCCGCTGATCGACGTGCTGCTGGTGGTGCTGATCTTCCTGATGATCACCACCACCTACTCCAAGTACACCCAGCTCGACATCGAACTGCCGACCGCCGAGGCCAATCCCGCGCACACGCCCGCCGGCAGCATCGTCGTGGCGGTCAGCGCGGCCGGGCAATACGCGGTCGACGGCCGCTGGCTGCAAGGGCGCGACGTGCCGGCGCTGGTGCGCGCCCTGAGCGCGGCGCTGCGCGGGCGGCATGGCTCGCTGCTGGTGATCAGCGCCGATGCGCGCAGCACCCAGCAATCGGTGGTCAACGTGATGCAGGCGGCGCGGCTGCTCGGACTGCGCCGCCTGACCTTCGCCACCCAGCACGGCCCGGCGTCGTGACCGCCCGGGCCGGCGGCTGGCCACGCTGGTGGCTGCGACGCTCGGCCGCGGC
This sequence comes from Pseudomonadota bacterium, assembly GCA_021808405.1. Classification (GTDB taxonomy): domain Bacteria; phylum Pseudomonadota; class Gammaproteobacteria; order Burkholderiales; family Burkholderiaceae_C; genus Thiomonas_A. The sequence goes on from JAKBBQ010000135.1 coordinate 1,172, forward strand.
GCGCCTGCTGCTGCCGCTGGCCGTGCTGTTCGCCGCGGCGTCGGGCTTGCGCCGACGCGCATGGCAGTCGGGCTGGCTGCGGCCGTGGCGGGCACCGGTCCCGGTGATCATCGTCGGCAACGTCACCGCCGGCGGCAGCGGCAAGACCCCGCTGGTGGCCTACCTGGCGCAGGCGCTGCGCGAAGCCGGCTGGCATCCGGGGATCGTCTCCCGCGGCTACGGGCGCCGCCGCGCCGATGCGCAGCCGCTGGCGGTGCAGGCCGACAGCACGCCCGAGCAGGTCGGCGACGAGCCCTTGCTGTTGCACCGCATCAGCGGCTGCCCGGTGTGGGTCGCGGCGCGACGCGCGCAAGCCGCGCAGTGCCTGCTGCGCGCCCACCCGCGGGTCGACGTGCTGCTCGGCGACGACGGACTGCAGCATTTCGCGCTGGCGCGCGACTTGCAAATGGTGGTGGTCGACGGGCGCGGGCGCGGCAACGGCTGGCCGCTGCCGGCCGGCCCGCTGCGCGAACCCTGGGGCCGGCCGCGCGATGCCACGCTGGGCCCGCCGCTGGCGCGCGCGGACTCGCCGGAACCCTTTTTCGAGTTGCGCCGCAGTCCCGCCGGGATGCGCAACCTGGCCGACGGGCGCCTTGTGCAGACCGCGGAATTCCTGCAACGCTACGCTGCCGGGGGCGTTTCGGCAGCGGCAGCGATCGGCCATCCCGACCAGTTCTTCGACATGCTGCGCGCCGCCGGCCTGAGCCTGCGACACACAGCCACCGCGCCCGACCACCGCGCGCTGCCGGCCGAGATGCTGGCGCGCCTGCCGGGGCAGATCCTGTTGACCGAGAAGGACGCCCTAAAATGCAGGGCCGGCCAGCCGGGATTCGAGCGCCTGTGGGCGGTGCCTCTGCGCCTGGAGGTCGATCCCGCGCTGCTGGCCTGGCTGCTGTCGCGCCTGCGGCGCGATCAATCGAGGTCTTCCGATGGATTCACGCCTGCTTGACCTGCTGGTATGCCCGATCTGCAAGGGCTCGCTGCAGTACGACCGCCCGGCACAGGAACTGCTGTGCCCGCGCGACCGCCTGGCCTTCCCGATCCGCGACGGCATCGCGGTGATGCTGGTCGAGCAGGCGCGGGACACCCAGGGCGCCGCGACTGGCGAAGCCCCGGACACCGCGCCATGAAGGGTGCCGGGGGCGCCGCCGTCGGGGGAGCCCCGCGGTGGTGACGCAGCCGCGCTTCCTGGTGCTGATCCCCGCGCGCCGGGCCTCCACCCGGCTGCCGGACAAGCCGCTGGCCGACATCGCCGGTCTGCCGATGGTCGTGCGGGTGGCGCGGCGGGCCCAGGCCAGCGGCGCAGCGCAGGTGGTCGTGGCCACCGACGACCAGCAGATCGCCGACGTCTGCGCGGCCCACGCGGTGCGCGCGCTGCTGACCTCGCCGCGGCACGCCAGCGGCACCGATCGCATCGCCGAGGCGGCCGAGCGACTCGACCTCGACGACGAGGCGCTGGTGGTCAACGTGCAGGGCGATGAGCCGTTGATCGACCCCGCGCTCATCCGCGGTTGCGCGCTGCGCCTGCACGCCGATCCGCAGGCGCAGATCGCCACCGCCGCGTACCCGATCGATGCGCCGCAGGCGATCGCCGATCCCAACGTGGTCAAGGTGGTGGTGGATTCGCAGCAGCGCGCGCTGCTGTTCTCCCGCGCGCCGATACCCTGGCGGCGGGACCAGTACGCCGACGGCGCGCCGCCGCGCCTGCCGCCCCGCCTGCCCTTCCTGCGCCATCTGGGGATCTATGCCTTCCGGCTGCGCACCCTGCGCGCCTTCGCCGCGCTGCCACCCTGCGAACTCGAGGGCGAGGAAGCGCTGGAACAGCTGCGTGCCCTGTGGAACGGCTGGCGCATCGCGGTGTTGTGCGTCGATCACGCCGAGGCCGCGGGGGTCGATACCGCCGAGGACCTGCAGCGGGTACGCGCTCTGCTGGAGCGGCGCGGGGGCTGAGGCTGCGGCGGGCTGCGTGCGGCGGGCTGCGTGCTATTCTGGTCCGGGGGCCGCAGCCCAGGCAGCCGAGCAGCGCGAACGCCGTGTGCGCGTCCTGGCGATGCGGGCGATGCATTCCACATCATTCCAACAACGAGTTCCGGGAGTCTTCATGCGTTTGATCCTGCTGGGTGCGCCAGGCGCTGGCAAAGGCACGCAAGCCGCCAACCTCTGCGCGCGCTACCGAATCCCTCAGATTTCCACCGGCGACATGCTGCGCGCCGCGGTGGCCGCCGGCACCCCGCTGGGCCGCCAGGCCAAGGCGGTCATGGACTCCGGAGCGCTGGTATCCGACGACATCATCGTCGGCCTGGTGCTCGAACGCATCGCCCAGCCCGATTGCGCCCAGGGGTTCCTGTTCGACGGCTTTCCACGCACCATCCAGCAGGCCGAAGCGCTCAAGCACGCAGGAGTGGGGATCGACTACGTGGTCGAATTCGACGTCCCCGACCGGGATATCGTGCAGCGCCTGAGCGGCAGGCGGGTGCATCCGGCGTCCGGACGGGTCTACCACGTCGACTACAACCCGCCCAAGTCGCCCGGCAAGGACGACCTCAGCGGGGAAGACCTGGTGCAGCGCGATGACGACAAGGAAGATACGGTGCGCAAGCGCCTGCAGGTCTACCACCAGCAGACCCGCCCGCTGGTCGACTACTACGCGGCGTGGCAGGCCAGCGGCGACCACGCAGCGCCGCGGCTGCGCCGCATCGCCGGGGTCGGCCCGGTCGACGAGGTCACCCGCCGCATCGCCGAGGCCTTGCGCTGACGCCGGCCGGCGCGCAGCCCGCGCGCCCAGGCGGTGCGATGCCCGGGAAACCCTCGCGGCGGCTCGGGCCGCACTGCCATGTCACTGATTCCGCAAGAGTTCATCCAGCAGCTGCTCGACCGCGTCGACCTCGTCGAAGTCGTCGGCAAGTCGGTGCAGCTGAAGAAGGCCGGCACCAACTACAAGGGGCTGTGCCCGTTCCACGAGGAAAGGACCGCCTCCTTCACGGTCAGCCCTTCCAAGCAGTTCTACCACTGCTTCGGCTGCGGCGCCCACGGCAGCGCGATCGGCTTCGTCATGGCGCGCGCGGGCACGAGCTTTCCCGAGGCGGTGCGCGAGCTGGCGCGCGATGCCGGGCTGGAAGTGCCCGAGCAGGCCGTCGACCCGGCCACCGAACGTCGATCCGCCGAGCAGCGCGACCACCGCCAGCGCCTGCGCGAGGTGCTCGAGCAGGCCGCGCGCTATTACCGCGACCGCCTGCGCGGCGACCAGCGGGCGATCGCCTACCTGAAGGGACGGGGGATCAACGGGCGGGCAGCCAAGCGCTTCGGGCTGGGGTACGCCCCCGACGACTGGCAGGCGCTGGCGCAGGCCTTTCCCAATTACCAGGCCGACGTGCTGGTGGAGTCGGGCCTGGTGGTCGCGCGCGACGAGCACGGCGAAAACCTCGAGCCGGCGCGGGCGGGCGCTGCGCGGGTCAGCCGGCGCTACGACCGGCTGCGCGACCGCATCACCTTCCCCATCCGCAACGTGCAGGGCGAGCTCATCGGCTTCGGCGGGCGGGTGCTCGACCGCGGCGAGCCCAAGTACCTGAACTCGCCGGAAACCCCGCTGTTCCACAAGGGCGAGGAACTCTACGGCCTGTTCGAGGCTCGCCAGGCGGTGCAGCGTCGCGGACAGGCGCTGGTCGTCGAGGGATACCTGGACGTGATCGTGCTGGCGCAGCACGGCATCGAGCACGCAGTGGCCACGTTGGGAACCGCCTGCACCGCAGACCAGGTGCGCCGGCTGTTCCGCCATGGCCCGCAGGTGGTGTTCGCCTTCGACGGCGACGCCGCAGGCCGCAAGGCGGCGAGCCGCGCGATGCAGGCCGCGCTGCCGGCACTGGACGACACGCGCTCGGTGAAATTTCTCTTCCTGCCTCCCGAGCACGACCCGGACAGCTTCGTGCGGGCGCATGGCGCCGAGGCCTTCGAGCGCGAAGTCGCGCGCTCGCGCCCGCTGTCGGTGTTCCTGCTCGACAGCGTGGCCGACGGGCTGGCGCTGGATACCGCCGAGGGACGCGCCCAGGCCAGCGTGCGCGCGCGCGACCTGCTGCGCCTGCTGCCGGCGTCGGCGCTGAAACAGCAGATCGTCGGCGAACTGGCGCAGCGCCTGCGCGCCGCGCCGCAAAGCCTGCTGGCCGACTCGCCCGCGCAGCGCGGGCGCTCGATGCCCGATGCCCGGGCGCGTGGCGCGGCGCCGCCGTCGCGCCACTTGCAGCACCCGCGCGGCGATCACCCGGCGACCGCGGTGCGGATCCTGCTCGCCCATCCCGAATTGTGGAACGAGGTCAGCCCTGCGCAACGCGACCTGCTGGTGGCGGCCCCGGGCGCAGCCGGGGAACTCGCGCGCTGGCTGGAGTCCTATGGGGATGAACACCCCGACGCGAATGCGTCGCATCGATGGGAGAGCCTGCGCGCCAGCGGATTGCTGGAGGCGGCGCAGACGCTGCGGGCTGCCGAACTGGTCGAGCAAGACGCCGCGCAATTGCAGCCCGACCTTCGCGGCGCGCTGGCCAGCATCGAAATGGACTGGATCAAGCTGCGCCAGCAGCAACTGGCCGAGCTCGGGCTCGCCGACCAGGCTTCGCGCCTCGAATACCAGAATCTGTCGCTGCGGCTGCGCGAACTCATGCTCAGCCTGCCGCGCCTGTGAGCCCCCTCCCGGGCTTGAAATCCCCGGGGCCGCCTATACTATGGGGTTTTGCGCAAACGCACGCCTGCGAGAGGCCCGCGAGGGGTCCGCGAGCGGCCGGCAGCAGCCTGGCCGGGCCGCCGCGCCTGCGGTTTCCCGACGGACTGTCGTCCCGAGGGGGCCGTGGCGCGGACTCGGCCGAGGGAGGGCAGCACGCCGGGGCACCCTGCGGGTGCAGCAGGCGGGCTGGCCTATTCTTGTGACACGGCTGCCGTGTCCAGCCACCGCCGGCGCCGCATGCGCAAGGAGCCTACGGGGAATCCGACTATGACCCAAGCCAAATCCGCCACCACATCATCCAGGGCTTCCTCGGGCAAGGGCGCTGCCCAGACCGCGGCCAAGCCCGCCAAGGGCGGGAAAACCCCGAGCTCGACGACCAAGCCGACTCGCGCCGCGGCGAGCAGCGGCGCCGCGAAGCCCGCGCCCGCCGCGGCGCCGGTGAAGTCGCGCATCGCTGCGGCGGCCGCCGCCGGTCCGGCGGCCAAGCCGAGGACGGCCGTGGCCAAGGCGGCCGAAGCGGAAAAGCCCGCGTCCAAGGTGGTGCCGGCCCGCGCGGCCCCGGCCGCGAAGGCCGCGCAACCGAAGAGCGCGCCGGCCGACGACTTCAACGCCGGACTGCCCGACGATACGGAAGAGGCGGCGGCGCCCGCCGCGCCGATGCCGCGCGGGCGCCGGCCCTCGCGGGCGAAGGAAAAGCAGCTGCTCAAGGAGTTCGGCTACGACGACTCCAACGTCACCGAGGAAGAACTCGCGCGTCGCCGGCAGAGGTTGAAGAACCTGATCAAGCTCGGCAAGACCCGCGGTTTCCTCACCTACGGGGAAATCAACGACCACCTGCCGGACAACCTGGCCGATCCCGACCTGCTGGAAACCATCATCAGCATGCTCAACGACATGGGCATCGCGGTCTACGAGCAGGCCCCCGACGCCCAGACGCTGCTGCTGAACCAGCACGGCCCGACCACGTCGAGCGACGAGGAGGCCGAGGAGGAAGCCGAGGCGGCACTGTCCTCGGTGGATTCGGAGTTCGGCCGCACCACCGACCCGGTGCGCATGTACATGCGCGAAATGGGCACGGTGCAACTGCTCACCCGCGAAGGCGAGATCGTCATCGCCAAGCGCATCGAGGAAGGCCTGCGCAAGATGATGCTGGCCATTTCGGCGTCGCCGGCGACGGTGGCCGAGATCCTCGCGATGGCCGCGCGCATCGCCAACAACGCACTGCCGGTCGACGAGGTGGTCGACGGCATGGTTTCCGACGACGAATCCGACGACTACGTGGCCGAGGAGGACGTGGACTTCGCGCTGGCCGACGAGGCCGAGGAGGACGACGAGACCGCCGCCGCGGCCGCCAGCTCGGTCAAGCTCGAGGAACTCAAGGCCAAGGCGCTGGAGCGCTTCGCCCAGGTGCACGACGCCTTCATGAAGATGCGCCGCGCCTACGACAAGGACGGCTACAAGTCGCCGGCGTACCTGAAGGCGCAGGAGCAGATTTCCAACAGCCTGATGGAAGTGCGCTTCACCGCGCGCACCGTGGAAAAGCTGTGCGACCTGCTGCGCAGCCAGGTCGACGAGGTGCGGCGCCACGAACGCGAGATCCGGCGCATCGTGGTCGACCGCTGCGGCATGGCGCAGGAGGAGTTCATCAAGAGCTTCCCCGGCCACCAGCTCGACCTGCGCTGGGCCGAGCGCCTGGCGGCGTCGAGCAAGCCCTACGCGGCGGTGCTGGCGCGCAGCCTGCCGAGCATCCAGGAGCTGCAGCAGCGGCTGATCGACACCCAGAACCGGGTGGTCGTGCCGCTGGAGGATTTCAAGGAGATCAACGCCCAGATGAGTCGGGGCGAGCAGGAGGCGCGGGAAGCCAAGCGGGAGATGATCGAGGCCAACCTGCGGCTGGTGATTTCCATCGCCAAGAAGTACACCAATCGCGGCCTGCAGTTCCTCGACCTGATCCAGGAAGGCAACGTCGGACTGATGAAGGCCGTGGACAAGTTCGAGTACCGCCGGGGCTACAAGTTCTCCACCTACGCCACCTGGTGGATCCGCCAGGCGATCACCCGCTCGATCGCCGACCAGGCCCGCACCATCCGCATCCCGGTGCACATGATCGAGACCATCAACAAGGTCAACCGCATTTCGCGCCAGTACCTGCAGGAGACCGGCACCGAACCCGATGCCGCGATCCTCGCCGAGAAGATGGACATGCCGGAAGACAAGGTCCGCAAGATCATGAAGATCGCCAAGGAGCCGATTTCGATGGAGACCCCCATCGGCGACGACGACGATTCGCATCTGGGCGACTTCATCGAGGACACCGGCATGCTGGCGCCGACCGACGCCGCGCTGCAGGCCAGCCTGCGCGACGTGGTCAAGGACATCCTGGACTCGCTGACCCCGCGCGAGGCCAAGGTGCTGCGCATGCGCTTCGGCATCGAGATGGCCAACGACCACACGCTGGAGGAAGTCGGCAAGCAGTTCGATGTGACCCGCGAGCGCATCCGCCAGATCGAAGCCAAGGCGCTGCGCAAGCTCAAGCACCCGACTCGGTCGGACAAGCTGCGCAGTTTCCTCGATTCGCTCTGAGGGCGGCGGCGTGGCGGTGGTCGCGATGCGCGGCAGCGGCGCCGGCAGGCCGCCGCGCCCCGGGTTTCACGCGCAAGCGGTGCCGGGCCGTTAGACTTGGGGACCATGTCCAACCTGCGCAAGCCCGTCATCCGCACCGTGGTGTTCGCCGACGTGGTCGGCAGCACCGGGCTGTACAAGTCCATGGGCGACACCGCGGCAGCCGGGCTGATGACCCGCGTCACCCAGGCTGCCGGCGAGGCCATCGAGCAGCAAAGGGGCCAGGTGGTGAAAACCCTGGGCGACGGCCTGCTCGCGGTGTTCGACGACAACACCGCGGCGGTGCGCGCCTGCTGCGAGGCGCAGCGCCGGCTGGCGTCGTGGAGTCAGCAGGGCCCGACACCGAACGTCGTGCCGCTGAAGATCGGCCTGTCTCGCGGCCCGGTGGTGCTGACGCCGGGCGACTGCTTCGGCGATGCGGTCAACGCCGCGGCGCGGCTTTCGGGCTCGGCGGCAGGCGGCCAGATCCTGCTGGGCGAAGCGGTGACCGACGGCCTGCCGCTGGACCTGCAGGCCCGGCTGCGCAACCTCGGCTCGATCTTCCTGCGCGGCTACGAGCAGCCGGTGCCGGTGCACCAGATCGAGTGGGACGCGGGCTGGCAGAACAGCCAGACCATGCCCCACCTGCCGACGGTGATCTCCAGTTCCAACCAGCGGCTGAGCCTGAGCTGGCTCGACGTGCACCAGGAAATG
>JAKBBQ010000003.1 GCA_021808405.1 Pseudomonadota bacterium
TTGAAGTACCGTGGGGGGTCGCGCGGCCTGCCTCAGGCGAGGCGGCCGCCGGGGGACGGCGCGCCGGCGGCGAACACGTCGTCGTACGAGGCATACGAGGCCCCGGAGATCACCGGCAGCAGGACCAGCAGGCCCAGGCCCATCGGGATCATCGCGAGGATGCTGAAGGGGATCAGCAGGATCGAGAACACCACCAGCGCGCCCAGGTTCGCGAAAGCGGCGCGCACCGACAGGCGCACCGCACCCCAGGGCGCGACGCCGCCGAGCGCGACCAGGGTACCGACGAACCAGAAGGCCACGCTGCAGACGAACAGCGCCAGCAGCACCAGCAATGCGGCCAGCAGCAACGCGCCGGCTCCCATGCCCACGCCGGCGAGCACGGCCGCCGGCGAGGCCGCCATCATGTGCCCGATGGACTCCAGGCGCAGCAGCCCGACCCCGAACAGCGCGGCCAGCAGCAGCCCGAGCAGCAACACCAGCGCGCCGGCGGCGACCAGCACGAGCAGCGAGGCCAGCAGCAACGACCCGATGCGCGCGCCCCATTGCTGCGACGACTCGGCCAGCGCCCCCTCGTTGTCGGCCTCCGCCGCCAGGCCTTCGGGGGTGATGCTGCGCGCGCGCTGCCAGCGGCGGCGCAACACCGAGGCGAAGACCGCGCCGAGGGTGAACAGCGGCATGGCCAGCCACTGCGCGACCAGGCTGCCCAGCAGCGGCAGCAGGTGCAACAGCATGCTGCCCACCAGCAGGGCCACGCTCAGGCCGACCCAGGCCCATGGCGCGCGCAGGAAGCTGCGCCAGCCCTGGCCCCACCAGGCCAGGCCACGCGAGGCGGGGACACGACGGTAGGGAAGATCCATGCTCGCTCCTGTGCTCATCCCCGGGAACCCGGAGGCCGCGAACGCCAAGGCCGGGCCTGCCACGCCCTGGCCGCCGCCAAGCGTAGCTCACGGTCGCCCAGCAGCAGCAGCGCGCCGTACAACGCCACGCCGACGACGATCTGGCCGGCGGTGTGCAACAGCCCGCTCCACGGAAGGGCCCGGGTGACCACCTCGTACATCAGCAGGGACATCGCGCCGAACCTGCACAGATCGGCCCAGGGCATGCGCAGCGCGACCGTTCCTCGCCCGTAGTAGACCGTCATGGCCACGTACAGTGTACGGGTGCAGAGCATGGCCAGCGCGGCCCCCTCGATGCCCATGCTGCGGGTGAGAACGGCGGTCAGCACCAGATTGACCGCGGCGGTCGCCAGCACCGAATACATGACCACCTTGGTCAGCTTGTTGATATAGATCCCGGCGCTGAAGATGGGCGTCCCGCCGGCCACGAGCATGCTGCCGACGATGTACACGAACAGCGGCGCTGCGACTGCGTAGCGGTCGGAGGCCAGCAGGCGCAACAGGCCCGGCGCCACCGCGGCCATGCCGGCGATCAGCGGCAACGCCAGCATCAGGTAATAGCGCAAGGCCTGCTGCAGGAAGGCCTCGGTGCGCTGTCGACCCTGGCCTTCCCACATGCGCAGGTACATCGGCACGACGGCCTGGGCGAAGGCCCCGGTGAGGGCGCTCTGCAGGTAGTCGCAGAAGTTGTAGGCGGCTGAATAGGCTCCCAGCGCCTCGGCGCCGAGCTGGAAGTCGATGATGTAGCGTCCACCCAGGTTCAGCACCAGGCTGGAGAGTTCGCTGACCAGCAGCGGCAGCCCGTAGGCCAGCATGCTGATGAACAGGGTGCCCGAGAAGTCGGCCGGCCGGAACAGGCGCTGGCGAGCGTAGTGCGCCACGAGCAGGCCCAGCGCCAGGGTCTCGCCGGCCAGGGTGGCCATGTAGAAGCCCCAGAGGTTGCGCGCCACGCTGAACAGCACGAGCAGCACCAGCCCCAGCCCGAGGTACTTGCGCAACACCGTGTACAGGCTGTAGAAGCCGCTGCGCTGCTCGGCGCGCAGCAGGTTGAGCATCGCGCTGTCGACCACCCGCACCAGCACCAGCGGACTGATCGCCGCCAGCAGGTAGCGCAGGCTGTCGTGCCCCCACCAGCGCGACGGCATGGCCACGAACGCGAGCGCGCTGAGCGCGCCGACTGCGCCGCCCACCATGAGCATGCCGAACAGCACCGTGGAGTACAGACCGCGGCGATCGCCCGCGCGCTTGCCGCTTTCGATTTCGGCATGGAAGCGCACCACCGACTTCTGCAGGCCGAGCTTGCCGACTCCGACCAGCAGTCCCAGCGTGGCGTTGATCAGGCTGAGGTCACCGTACTCGGCGACCGTGAAGGTGCGGGTGAAAACCGGGAACGAAATGATGCTGGCCAGGGTGATCAGCAGGGTGCCGGCCGAGTAGTTGGAGGTGTGGCGCAACAGCCGCAGCAAGCCCCCGGATCGGCCGCGCCGCCCCGAAGCCGCGTCGTCCTGCGCCGCGCTCACCGCAGCGCTCCGCAAACCCGGCGGCAGCCGGCGCCGCGGCGCGGCAGCGCCGCGGCGTGGTCGTCGGCGCACAGGCGAGGCGGGATCGCGTGGGGCATGCGGCAGGGCATCGGCGGAAGGCGGGCAGCGAAACGGGCAGCCGGGACGGAACCGGCGGGGCCGCGCCCTAGCGAGCGCCGAGCGATGGTACCCCGTGCGCGCCGGCCGGCCCGCTTCCTCGCGCTTGCCGGAGCGCCGAACCGGCCGTTGTATGCTATGCGCATTTTCCCCGCAAATCCGCTCCATGTGGATCCGGGGATTCGCCGGCTGGCGATGCGGCGGGTTCCAGTGCGGTGGTATCGAAATCCGGCGCCTCGCCTTCATGCCACGTCAAGACGCGATTTTCATACTCGGCGCATCCGGGACCGGGCTCGCGCTGCTGCGGGACGCCGTGAAACTGGGTTTCGACGCCTACGTGGTCGACCGGCACAGGGGGCCGGCCTTCGACAGCAGGTACGGCCGCAAGATACTTGATGCCAGTGCGGACCTGTCGCGCACCCGTGCGCTGCTGCGCGAGGTTTCGGCCGCGCGAAACTGCTGGCTGATCGCGAGCAGCGATCGATGGCTGGAATTCGTACAGGCCCATCGGCCCTGGCTGGAGGGTTTGCCGATACGCATCCTGCACCCCTCGGCGCGCATCGTCGAAACCTGCCTGAGCAAGATCGAGTTTGCCCGATTCTGTCGCGAACAGGGTTTCCCGACGCCGCTGACCTGGTTCGTCGGCGCCGAACCCAGGCCGGCCGGACTCGAGCTTCCGCTGATCCTGCGCCCAACCCGCAAGCTGGAGCGCAATCGGCCGGAGCGCCCGCCGCTGCCCAAGGCGCGGGAAATACGGGATGAAGCCGAGGTCGCGCGCTGGCTGGAACTGTATCCGGAGCAGGAAGGGGCGTTCCTGCTGTCCCATTCGTTGCTGGACCGCGACCTCGTGCAATTGTCGGTCCCCTTCGTCAGGACGCCGCGGGAATGCACGATGTATGTGGCCGAGAAAATCCGCCCCAAACCCGCCGACTGCGAGGTCGGGATTTTCGTGCGGATCCGCCCGGACGCGCAGGCCGCCGCGCTGGCCGAGCAGCTGGTCACGCGACTGGACTATTGGGGCATCGGCGAGGTGGAAATCCTGCTCGACCGTGCCAGCGGCGAATATTTCCTGATCGAGATCAATCCGAGGCCATGGTCCCAGTATTCGCTGAGCGCTTGGGCCGGCTTCCATTTCCTCGGCACCCTGACCGGTCGGGGAAAGCGGCGCAGCGGCCCGCCTCCGACCGATGGCGCCTGGATCGACGTGGCCGGCGACATCTATTATTTCCTGTTCCGGCGCAGGACCCGCGAGGGCCGAGTCGACCCCACGTTCATCGGCTATCTGCGGCAGCTTCGCAGCGTGCGTGTGCTGGCGCATGTCGATCTGCTCGATCCGTGGCCGGTATTATCGGCGACGCTGCGAATCGGACGCAGAATCCTCGGCCGGCGCGCCGGTTTTCTGCGGCGACGCCGCGGCGTCGCGGGCGGGTCGCGCGGCTCGGTATAGTGGCGGCTCCTGCCTGTCGGGCTGTGGAAGTACCTGACCCGCGTTGCCGGCGGCGCGAGGCGCACGGAATGGGCGACCGATGAAGATCTTGTATTTGATGACCGAGCCCTTCGGGATCGGCGGGGTGCAGTCGGACCTGTTGATCCTCAGCGAAGGCCTCGCCCGGCGCGGCCACGAGGTCGCGGTGGCGACCACCGATGGCGAACTGCTGGACGAGCTCACCGCGCGAGGCGCCGTGTTCGTCGACATCGATTTCCGCTTTCGCCATCCGCTGCGCCTGCTGCGCGCGATGCTCGCGCTGCGCCGGGCGGTGGCTGCGCAAGCGCCGGACGTGGTCGCACCGCAGTCTGTGCGATCGGCGATCGTGGCCTTCCTGGCACTGCGCCCGATCGGGTTGCGGCGCCGAGGCCCCTCCCCGCGGGCACGGCTGCCGATCGTCACGACCATTCACAACATCCACAACCCGCGCAATTTCAAGTGGGCCGGGCGCATCCTGCGCCTGTGCTCGGACTTCGTGATCTTCGAATCCAACTACGAGCGCGATCGCCTGCTCGCCGCCGGCCTGGATGCCCGACGCAGCCGGGTCATCCACAGCGGGATCGACATCGCGCGTCTGGGCCGCCCGGGGGACATCGGAGTACTCGCCCGCAACTATGGACTGGATCCCGACCGCCACCTGATTTACGGCATCGTCGCGAGACTTTCCGAGGAAAAGGGCCACAGATATCTGATCGAGGCTTTCGCGAGGGTCGCCGCGCGCAAGGAACACGCCCGGCTGCTGGTGATCGGCGACGGCCCCCTGCTCGACGCGGTGCGCCAGCAAGTGCAGGCGCTGGGACTGTCGCAACGCGTGGTGCTCGCCGGCACGCAGCGCGACATCGCGACCCATCTGGCGCTGCTGCATGTCTTCGTGCTGGCGTCGACCCGCGAATCCTTCCCGCTGTCGGCACGCGAGGCGATGGCTGCGGCGACCCCGGTGGTCGCGCCACGCATCGGCGGTTGCCCGGAAGTCGTCGAGGATCGGGTCACCGGGCTGTTGTTCGAGTCGGCCAATATCGACGACCTGGCCGACAAGCTGCTGCAACTGGCCGATCCGGCGCTGCAGCGCGCGATGGGCGACGCGGGGCGTGAGCGCGCGCTGCGACTGTTCAGCCACGACGCATGGGTCGCCGGCGACGAGCAGGTCTACCTGGAGTTCGCCGGGCGGGTCACCGGGCCGGCGGGAGCCGCGGCCTGAGGATGCCCGACGCGCTGCTGTCGCCCGTCGTCCTGCTGGGCCTGCTGCTGTGCCTGGCGGCGGCCGCCTGCCTGCGGGGCCCGGCGCCCGGCTCGGCCAAGGTGGCCAGCCTGCTCGCGCTGGCGGCCTATGTCATCGTGTCCGACCCGCTGCTGGCCAACCTCGCGCTGGGGCACCTCGAGGACGAGGCGACGCGATTGCAGGCGCAATGTCCGCCGCCGCCGGCCGGCAGCGTACTGATCGTGCTCGCCGGCGGCCTGCGCACCACCCCGCGCGGGCCGCAGGACTTCGACAGCCTGAGCTCGGCCAGCCTGCGACGACTGCTCGCCGCGGTGCACATCGCGCAGCATGTCGACCCCTCCGCGCTGTGGATTTCCGGCGGCGGCGGCAGCCGGTGGCGCGAGGCCGACCTGATGGCGGCGCTCGCGCAGCGCCTGGGATTCCCGCCGGCGCGAATCCGGCGCGACAGCCGGTCGCGGACCACGCTGGCCAGCGGCATGCGGCTGTCCCGGTGGATCGCCCGCTCCGGACGCGGTCCGTTCTACCTGATCACGTCGGCCTACCATATGCCTCGCGCGATCCTCAGCTTCCGGCTGGGCGGCCGCCCGGTCTGCGCGCTGCCGGTCGATTACCAGGCCGTGCACAGGGCCTGGCCGCACATGCTGCTGCCAGGCCTCGACGCCATCCACAAGTTCGCTCTGGCCATCCACGAATACCTCGGCTATGCCTACTATGCGCTGCGCGCCTCGGCAGCGTCGGCCTTGTCGGCCCGCGCGGCCACCGGGGCGAGCGCGATGCCCGGTGCTGCCCACAGGAGGGACGGATGAGCTCGCGGACCTCCCCTGAGCAAGGCGCGCGGCAGCGCCGGGCCGGGCCCGGCAGCGCGGCCGCGCGCGACGACGACCGGCTGCGCATCCTGTTCGTGGTGGACAGCCCCTATCCCACGCTGGGCGGCGCGGAAATCCAGGCGCGGCTGCTGGCCGGCCAGTTGCGCCAGCTGGGCCATGACATCCGCGTGCTGGCGCCACGGCGCCTGCAGGGACAGGCGCAGCGGGAACGGGTCGATGGCGTCGAGGTGTTCCGCCTGGGCCACCCGAGATGGAGGGGCCTCGGCGCGCTGATCCTGAATGTCCGTTACGCGGCCTGGCTGCTGCGCCACCAGCACCAGATCGACGTCATCCACATCCACATGATGCACAACCTGGCCGGCGCCGCCGGCTGGCTCAAGCCCTGGCTGCGCGTGCCGGTGATGGTCAAGATTTCCGGCGCCGCGGAGTTCCGTGGCGGCATCCTCGACCCCGAGTTGCGCCACAAGGCCAAGCACCGGCTGCTCGATCGCGGCGCCCGCCGCCTGCAGGCCTACCAGTGCATCAGCCGCGAGACGGTCGGCATGGTGCAATCGGCCGCCTATCCCGCCGAGCGCCTGCGCCTGATCCCCAACGCCGTCGACGTCGCGCGTTTCGCCTGCCCGCAGCGTCGCTTCGACACCGCGTCGACGGTGCTGTTCATCGGCCGCCACGCCCCGGTGAAGGCCCTGGACGTGCTGCTGCAGGCCTGGGCGCGACTGCCGCGCGCCCCTCGGGCGCGGCTGATCCTGGCCGGCGAAGGCCCGCAAACCCCGATGCTGCGGCAGATGGCGCAGCAATTGGGCATCGCCGAGTCGGTCGAGTTTCCCGGGACGATCGACGATGTCGCCCCGCTGCTGCGGCGCGCCGACATCTACGTCCAGCCTTCGCACCAGGAAGGCCTGTCGAACGCGGTGCTGGAGGCCATGTCGGCCAGCCTGCCGATCGTCGCCAGCCGGGTCAGCGGGAACGAGGATCTGATCGACGACGGCCAGACGGGCCTGCTGGTCGCGCCGGGCGATCCGCAGGCGCTGGCGCAGGCGATCGGCCGCCTGATGGAGTCGCCGGCGCTGCGCAGCGATCTGGGCCTCGCCGCGGCGCGCAAGGTCCAGTCGCGCTACGGCCTGCCCACGGTGATCGACTCGCTGCTGCGCACCTACCGCGGGCTGATGCGATGAGCGCGGCCGACGGCGCATCCACGGGCGACGCGGCGCGCGGTCGAGGAGATCCCATGGCATCGATCCCGTTGCGCATCGGTTTCATCGTCGACGGCCGGGGCGTGTCCAAATACGCGGTGGACCTGCTGCGATGGGCGCAGGCTCAGGAGTTCCTCGCGGGCAGTCACCTGATCATCGAGGATCCGGCGAGCGACGACGGCTCGTCGGGCAGGCTCGCGGCCCTCGCATGGGACCTGCTGATGCGGCTGGAGCAGCGCAAGCTGCGAGGCTCCCGCCATGCCGATCACCTGCGACGGCATGCCGTCGCGGACTTGCCCTTGCCGCGCATCGGGGCGGGCTCGCGAGGTGCGTCCGGCGAGCCGGACCAGGCGGTGCTGCAGGCCGTGCGCGAGGCGGGCCTCGATCTGCTGGTGCACTGCGGGTCGGGCGGACTGCACGAAGGCTGGCTGGACGCCGCTGCGCTGGGGGTCATTTCGCTGGAGCATGGCGATCCTCGAAGGCACAGGGGCGGCCCGAGCGGTTTCTGGGAAGTCTACGAACGCTCCCCGGACACCGGCTTCAGCGTGCAGCAATGGACTCGCGATCCGCAGGTGCGGCGGATCCTGCTGCGAGGCAGCTTCGCCACGCAGGCGCACTACCTGCTGAACCAGGCGAACGTCTGCGAGAACAGCCTGCACTACCTGAAGAGCGTGCTCTCGCACATCGCGTCGACCCGCGTGGTGCAGGCGCAGCCGGGCGTTCCGTACTGCGGCCGGCTGGCGGCACGGCCTGGCTTGCGGCAACAGGCTCGGTACATCGGGGGGCTTGCCGCCAGCCTGCTGCGCAGCAAGATCGGGTCGCGCCTGCTGGGCAGGCAGCGGCGCTGGGGAATCGCCTTCCAGCGCTGCGACTGGCGCGACCTCGTGATGGCCGGCGCGCATCGCGTCACGAACCCCGCCGGGCGTTTCTACGCCGACCCCTTCGTGATTTCGCGCGACGGAGTCGACTACTGCTTCGTCGAGGATTTCGACTACCGGGCGCAGCGCGGGAGGATTTCCGTGCTCGAACTCGGCGACACCCAGGCCAGGTTCCTGGGCAGCGTGCTGGACGAGCCCTTCCACCTGTCGTTCCCGTTTCTGTTCGAGCACGCCGGGTCGCTGTTCATGATGCCCGAGACCAGCGAGAACCGGGACATCCGGGTCTACCGGTGCGTCGATTTCCCGCTGCGCTGGGAACTGCATCGCGTGCTGATGAGCGACGTATCGGCGGTGGACACGATGATGTTCCGGCAGGACGGCAAGTGGTGGCTGCTCACCAACCTGGCGCCGCAGCCGCATGACGACCAGGGTGCCGAACTGCTGATCTTCCATGCCGACGACCCCTTCGCCTCGGACTGGACCCCCCACCCCGGCAACCCGATCTACATCGACCCCACGCTGGCCAGGAACGGCGGGCTGCTTGCGGCGGATGGGCGAGTGCACCGTGTCGGTCAGCGACAGGGGTTCAGGCAGTACGGAGCCGGAGCGACGATCTTTCGCATCGACGAAATCACGCCGAGCCGCTACCGCGAAACCCCGGTCGCCCGCCTCGAGCCGCATTTCGGCCCCGGGCTGCTCGGCACCCACCACATGCACGGCAACGGCCGGGTCACCGTGTTCGACTACAAGACCGAGGAGGCGATCCGGTGAGCGCAGCCGAGTCGCCGCTGGTCGTGCACATCATCGACGAGCTGCCGCGCGACGGCGCGGAGATGCTGCTGCTCGACCTGCTGCGACTGCGCCATCCCCAGCTGCGCTACGCGGTCGTGTGCCTGATCCGCGGCGGCGCGCTGCAGCCGGAGTTCGAGCGCATCGGCGTGCCGGTGACGGTATTCGGCAGGCGCGGCCGCTACGACCCCCTGCTGGTGCTGCGCCTGGCGCGCTGGCTGCGTCGGCAGCGTGCCAGCGTGGTGCACACCCACCTGTTCACCGCCGACAGCTACGGGCGCCTGGCCGCCCGCCTGGCCGGCGTGCCGGCGATCTTCTCCACCGTGCACAGCATCGCGCCCACCGGGGCCGGCCGCGCGCGCGCCCTGGTGTCGCGGGTGCTCGCGCGACTGAGCACCGCCGTGGTCGGCTGCAGCGAGGAGGTGGCGCAGACCCTGGTCCGGCGCGACGGCCTCGACGCCGAGCGCGTGCATGCCATCCCCAACGGAATCGACCTGCTGCGCTTCGGCGAGGCCAGCGGCGACGGCGTGCGCGAGGAGTTCGGCCTCGATGCCCGGCGCCGGCTGATCGGCGTGGTGGGGCGGCTGCATCCGCCGAAGGGCCACGAGGACCTGCTGCTCGCGCTGGCCCGCCTGGACCCCGGGTTGCGCCGCGACCTCAGCTGCCTGGTGGTCGGCGCAGGCGTGCTCGAGGCGGCGCTGCGCCAGCGCGTCGCCGAACTCGGGCTGCAGGACTGCGTGATCTTCACCGGCCTGCGCACCGACGTGCCGCGCCTGGTCGCCGCGCTCGACGTGTTCGCCATGCCTTCGCACTGGGAAGGCCTGCCGATCGCGCTGCTGGAGGCGATGGCCGCGTCGCGCCCGGTGCTGTGCACCCGCGTCGGCGGCATCCCCGACGTCGTGCAGCACGGCGACAACGGCCTGCTGGTCGAGTCGGGGGACGTCGACGGGCTGCGCGGGGGGATCGAGCGGCTGCTGCGCGATCCGCAACTGGCGGCGCGACTGGCGGCGCGGGCGCGGGCCACGGTGATCGAGCGCTTCGACATCACCCGCACCGCCGGCGCGTACAACCGGCTGCATTGCCGCGCGATCGGCTGGACCGTGGTCGATTCCGCCGCGGAGCCCTCGTCATGAGCGCGTCGCCGCGCCTGCTGCTGGCCGCTGCCTGCTGGCCCGCCACCCGCCTCGCCGAGGCGGCGCGCCCCGGATTGCGGGTCCTGATGTACCACCGCGTGGCGCGACTCGAAGCCTACGACCAGCTGACCGTGACGCCCGAGCGCTTCGAGCAGCAGATGCGGCTGCTCGCCGGGCGCCGCAAGGTGGTGGGACTGGTCGACGGCCTGCGCGCGCTGCGCGCGGGTACGCTGAGCGGGCCGGCGGTCGCGGTCACCTTCGACGACGGCTACCTCGACAACCTGGTCGAGGCCGCGCCGATCCTGCAACGCCATGGCATCGCCGCGACGGTGTTCGTGACCACGCGCTTTTGCGACCAGACTGCCGCGCATCCGCGCTATGCGCCAGGCGGACCGAGGCTGCACCTCGACTGGGACGAGGTGTCCCGCCTGGCCTCGCTGCCCGGCCTGGAGATCGGGTCGCATACCCTCAGCCATCCCTACCTGCCCCGGCTGTCCGATGCCCAGGCGAGGCAGGAGATCGAGGCCAGCCGCCAGTGCATCGGCGAGCGCATCGGGCGCGAGGTGCGGGCGTTGTGCTATCCGTCGGGCGACGTGGGCGAGCGCGAGGCGCGAATGGCCCGCGAGGCCGGTTACGAGGCCGCGGTCAGCGTCAGCCCCGGGCTCAACCGGACGGGCTTCGACCCCATGCTGGTCCGCCGCACCGAGGTCACGCAGCGCGACGACGAACGCGCCTTCGCCCTCAAGCTCGACGGGGCCTTCGACCCGCTGCACCGCATCCTCCATGCCCGCCGGCGCCGACGCTTCGAGCGCGAGCGCCTGGCGGAGCGTTGAGATCCCCGAGGCGACCGTCCGCGGCCGCGTCGGCGGCGATGCGCTGCCGGCGCGGCTTCAGCCGCGGCGTGGCGGGGCGGGGGCCGGCGCGGCGCGAGGCCGGCGCTCCGGCAACAGCCGAGCCAGCACGGCGACCATCACCCAGAACAATCCGTCGACCGACGAATCGATCATGTGCGTTCCGAACATGTTGACGCCGATCAACCCGGCGACCATGGTCGCCGCCGACAGTCCTGCGATGCGATCGATGTCGCAACGGTCGCGGTCGGCATACAGGCGCCAGCCCGCCAGCCCCACCGCGAGCACCAGCCACGCCAGCGCGACGAGTCCGGGGAGCCCCATGTTCGACGCCGCGTAGAGGAACATGTTCTGGTTGTCGGTGGCGCCTCCGGTGACGCCATCGTCGAAGCCCGAGACATGGCTGGGCACCAGACTGGAAAAGCGGTCGAAACCCTCGCCCAGCAACGGGTGGTCCTTGGCCATCTGGATGGCCGCGCCCCACAGGATCAGGCGCGAGTCGGCGCTCTTGTCGATGCCGCTGCCGGGAACCCGGTCCTGATAGGTCTGGCCGACGCGAGCCTTCAACGACGTCGGCACCAGCGCGGGAACGAACAGGTAGATGCCGGCGAGCACCGCCAGCACGAACACGAAGAAGCGCCGGCTTTTCACGAAGGAGACCCCGAGGCCCTGCATCGCGAAGGCCAGGTAGGCGCCGCGCGAGAAGCAGCCCAGCAGCACCTTGACCGCGATCAGCACCATCGGCGCCACGCGCAGCGATTTCCAGCGCGGAAAGTAGAAGGCTCCCCAGGCCAGGAACGGAGCCACCGAGTACACCACCAGCGCCGCGAAGTCGTTGGGCTGGCCCACGGGGCCGAGCAGCCGCGACTTCTCGATGCTGCTCAGGCCGCGGGTCCCCCACCACTCGTGGATTCCGTAGAGGTAGACCAGGGTGGCCGAGAACATCATGTACACCAGGATCCTGCGCGCGCTGTTGCGGTCGCGGATCATGTTGACGAACAGGAAGAAGATGATGAACTGGTCGAGGAAGGTCCGCAGGATCTGCAGGTACTTCCAGAAAAAGGGCTGCAGGCCCAGCGCCGCGATCGCGGTGAGCACCGACACCAGGCTCAGCCCCAGCCAGATTCCCGCCACTCGCGTGAAGGGATGGCGACGCAGCAGCGGCTGGCGCCTGCGCACGCTCTCGCTGAACCAGGCGAACACCAGCGCCAGTTCGAGCAGGTTGGTGCCATTCAAGCCGGGAGCCAGGCGGGCCGCATAGAGCCTGCTCAGCGGCAGGTACACCACCGTCAGCGCCAGCAGGGTTTCCGGGCCGTTGCGCAGGTCGGCCAGCACGATCAGGCCGAGCACCACCGCGAAGCCGTACAGCCCCAGATGTCCGAGTTGCAGGTGCAGGCCGTAGAGGGCGACCGCGAACAAGGCCGGCAGCATCAGCAGGCGCAGGCGGGCCCACAGCGGCGCGCCGGCCCAGGCCGGCTGGCGCAGCGTTCCGTCGGCCTGTCGAACGGCGTCGTCAGGCGCGCAGTCGGGTGTAGAGTCGGTGGTAGCGTTCATGTCCGAGCAGGGCGCGCGCCAGCGCCTTGGCCGCATCCACTCCGCGGGCCCGCAACAGCGGACCGCTGCGCGCCTGTGCGAGGGCGGTGAATCGTCCCGCGCTCAAGCCGGGGCGCATGGCCAGGCGGGGCAGCAGGGCCGGCGGGGTCGGGCCGCCGGCGCGCAGCGCCCCCGGGCGCGACCCGTGCAGCCGTTCGAACCCGGCCAGGCGCGCCTGGGCGATGGCCTCGGCATCGGCGCGCCCGCCGGGAAAGGACATCTGCCGCGGCGCGACGCCCAGCTGCCGAGCCAGGATCGCATGCGAGGAGTCCAGTTCCTCGCGCAGCTGCGCCGCCGGCAACCCGGCGAGGAAGCGATGGGTGTGGCCGTGCGCGCCGATGCGCATGCCCTGCGCGGCCAGCTCGCGCACCTGCTGCCAGGAGCAATAGCCCGGGCGCTGCCCGACAAAGCCGGTGGTGATGAAAAAACACGCCCGCTGGCCGCGCGCCAGCAGCGCCGGCAAGGCCAGCTCGGCGTTGCTGGCGTGCCCGTCGTCGAAGGTCAGCACGACCCCGCCGCCGGCGGGCAGGCGGCCATGCAGCACCTCGGGGTCGAGCACCGGCACCCCCGCGCGCGCCAGGGCGTCGAGCTGGCCTTCGAATTCGTCCAGCGGCAAGGTGTAGGGGCGCTCGGCGGGATCGATGTCGCGCAGCCCCGCGGCGTCGCGCACCAGCCCGTGGTACATCAGGATGGCCACCCGGCTCACGTCGTCTTCTCCCAGCGCGCATCGACGCGCCCCGAAACGAAACGCAGCAGAGCCAGCACCGCGGCCAGGTTCATGTCGCAGAACACCTGCGCGAAACCCACCAGCCTGCTGCGTCGGGTCGGTGGCCAGCAACTGCCGGCCAGCGCCAGCGCGTAGAAGGCCAGTTGCACGACCAGCGCGGCCAGCATCAGCGGGCCGGCGGCGACCGCGCTGGCCACCAGGCAACCCGCCAGCGCATAGGGCACCAGCAGGCGCAGCACCTTGTGCGAGACGAACTGGAACCACACCGGGTTGCTCCAGGGCAGGAACAGCCAGGGAAGGGCGGCGAAACTCTGGAAATTCCCGCTGAGGGTGCGGATCTTGCGCTTGCGTTCGGCGAGCGCGTCCTCCTGTACGCCGTCCCAGACATGGGCCCCGTCCTCCAGCAGCGCGCGCTTGCCCAGGCGCACCACCTGCATCGGGATCTCGAAGTCGTCCAGGATCGTCCCGTCGCGCAGCGGTGTCCAGTCCTCGCGGCGGATCGCATACAGCGCTCCGGTGGCCCCGACCGTCGAATGCAGGCGACTCTCGTTGCGGCGTATCCATTTCTCGTAGCGCCAGTACAGCCCGATGCTGCGACCGGCCTGGGTGCGCCCGGGGCGCTGCACCAATTCGCCGCTGACCACGCCGACCCCGGGCTGCAGCAGCCGGCCGACGATGCGCCTCACGGCATCCGGCGCGAGCTGCTGGCGCACGTCGCAGAACACGACGAAACCGGTCGCGACCTCGTGCATCGCGCGGTTCAGCGCATGCGCCTTGCCGCGGCGCGGCGCATAGCCGATGGCGCGCACCCCCGGCTCGGCGGCGACGACCTCGGCGGTGGCGTCGCTGGAACCATCGGAAACCACCAGCACCCGCAGCCTGTCGGCCGGATAGTCGAGTTCGCGCAGGTTGCGGATTTTCGACGGCAGGCGGGACGCCTCGTTGTGCGCGGCGATGACCACGGTCACTTCAGGCAGTTGCGCATCACCCGGCTCGGCGGCCGGGGCGGGGCGCCGCAAGCGCGCCAGCGCGGCCACCAGCAGCGGGTAACCGGCGTAGGTGTAGAGCACCACGCCGGCGCTGCCCCAGAACCAGGCCTGCGCGCTCACGCGGGGGGCGCGCGGCGGGCGCGGGCCGCGGGTCGCCGCGCCGGCTCAGTAGGCGTAGTAGCCATAAGCCGACGACTCGGGCGGGGTGCGCGACTGGTTGAGCAGGGTCATCACCAGCGGGCAGTCCTCGAGCAGGCTCAGCGCGTGCTGCACCGTTCCCTGCCGCGTGCTTCCCGCATGCACCACCAGCACCACCTGCCCCATCTGCGGCGCCAGCACGCGCGCCTCGGCGGCGTGCAGCAGCGGCGGCGCGTCGAACACGACCATGCGCTGCTCGGCATGCGCCGCCAGGCGGGCCAGCAGGGCCTGCATCGCCGCGCTGCCGAAGATCTCGGTGGCCAGTTCGTGCTGCGTGCCGGCCGGCAGGAAGCTGAGCTTGTCGACGTTGGTGGCCAATTCGACCTCGGACAGCTCCAGCCCCGGGTCGAGCAACAGGTCGAGCAGGCCGCGCCGACCCTCGCCCACCCCCAGCCGCTTGGCGGCAGCCATGCGCGTGCTGTCGGCATCGACCAGCAGCACGTTGTGCCCGAGTTCCATCGCCATGCTCACGGCCAGGTTCACCGCGGTGAAGGTCTTGCCCTCGCCCGGCAGGCTGCTGGTGATCATCACCAGGTTGCCGCGATCCACCGGCTGGCGCGACTTGCCGCCCACCGCGTTGCCCAGCAGCGGTCGCTTGATGCTGCGCAGTTCATCCATCAGCCGGGAGCGCGCGGCGCCGGGCACCAGGTAGCCCGCGGCGGCGAGCCCGGCCAGATCGATTTCCACGCTGTGCCGCGGCTCCAGCAGCGCGGGCGGCCGCGCCGCCACCTCCTGCAGCGCCCCGGCCAGCGCCGCCGGCTGCTCGCCGGCCGACGCGGCCGCAGCGGGGTCGCTCCACGGAACCTCGACACCGGCAAGGCGCAATTGCTCGAGCCGTTTACTCGCCTGTTCGATGATGCTCACGTTGCGGCCTTCAATGGTTCAGGTACAGGATGTTCGCCAGCACCCAGACCGCGAAGCCGACGACCAGCAGCGCGCTGGCTGCCAGGAACATGCGCCGTTGCGAGTGCTCGCGCGACAGGCTCGCCGGCGTGTGCACCAGGGTGATCGAGCCCAGCACGGTGCGCTGCGTGTCCTCGCGCAGCTGCCGCGAGGTGCGGTAGGTGGGAAACAGCATCACCAGCGCGTAGGAGGTCGCCACGCCCAGTGCCACCGCGAGCACCAGCACCAGCGCGATGAGGAAGGTGCGGCGAGGGAACAACGCGGTCGGCCCCAGGCGCGGCGGATCGACGACCCGGAAGTAGTCCTGGCTGCGGCTCTGGTCCTGGTTGCGCGAAAGCATCGCCGACTCGCGGCGCTGCACCAGCTTCTGGTAGCTGTCGCTGATCACCCCGTAGTCCCGGTTGAGCTGGGCATACTGCTCGTCCAGCCCGGGCATCTTGCGCTGCTGCTCGCCCAAGTGCTGCAGCCGCGCGCGCACATCGGCGACCTGCGACTGCAGCGCGGCGACGTTGGCGGCGGCCTGCGCCAGGCTGATGCGCAACTGCTGGTAGACCGGATTGGTGGCCTGGGAGTAGCTGGGCTGCGCGGGAGCCGCCGCGGGGCCGGCCTGCTGCTCGCGCTGCCGCTGGGCCTCCAGGCGGGCCAGCGCCTGGCGGGTCGCGATGACGTCCGGATAGGCGTCGGTGTAGCGCTGCAACAGGTCGTCCAGGTGCTTGCGCTGCTGGGCGATGCGCAGGTCGATCGCGCTGGGCGCCGCAGCCAGGACGCCGCCAGGCATCAGCGAGGGAGCCAGCGTGGGGTGTACCTGGCCGAGCTGGCCCTGCAATGCGTCGCGCGCGCTCACCGCCGCGGTGAGCTGGCCCTGCAGGGTGATCAGCTGCCCCTGCAGCTGCGACTCCATGGCGTTGTAGTCCATCGGCCCGCGTACCGAATACTCGGGATGAGCGGTGCGAAACGCCGTCAGGCGGTTCTCGATGTCCTGCAGCTTGGTCTTGTACAGAGCGATCTGGCTGTCGATGAACCGCAGCGCCTGGCTCGAATCGCGCTCGTTGTTGGCCACGCCCCTGTGCACGAACACGTCGATCAGCGTGCGCACGACCCCCAGGGTCTTGCGGGGGTCGGTGCCGATGTAGCTGATCTGGTAGATGTTGTCGCGGCCGTTGATCTTGAACTCGATGCTGGTGGACAGCCGCTGGATCAGCAGCCGGCGTTGCAGCGCGCTGGCGCCGGCTGGCAGCAGATGGTCGCGCTCGATCACCGCCTCCAGGGTCGCCGGCGACAGCATGGTGCGCGCCAGCATGGTCACCTGCTGCCCCACGTCGGGTTGCACGGCCAGCCCCTGCAGCAGCGGCCGCAGGGTGCTCTGGGTGTCGACGTAGACGGTCGCGCTGGCCATGTAGCGCTCCTTGTAGGCGAGCACGCCGACGGCGCCCAGCAGCGCGAACACCCAGGCGACGGCCAGGCCCCACCAGCGCTTTTCCCACATCGCCGGCAGCAGGTTGAACAGCGGAGCAAGCAGATCGTTCATCGCGGATGCATCGGGTATGCGCAGGCGGGCGGCGCGGGCTTGAGGATCGGGCCAGCGCTCCGGCCCGGCCTGGCGGCCAGACGGGTGTGGCAGCGAATGAGTCGGCGGTCGCGCGGGGTTCGGCTCAGGCTCGTTCCAGGTAGTCGCGGTAGGCCCCGTCCTGGCGCGCCAGCAGCCAGTCAGCCAGCCTGGCGGCCACGCGCTGGGATGCGTGGCCGTCGAACCCTTCCGGCGGCTGCACGCGACGCCCTCCGCTGGCGATGATATCTGCCAATTCTCCGGCAATCCGCCGTATTTCCGAAGAGGATTTCTCGGCTTCCACCGAATGCGCATCAAGCATCAGCGACGGCACCCCGAGCGCCAGCGCCTGCGCCTGCAGCCACTCGCTGTCGCTGAGCACGCAGCGCGCGTGGCGCATCAGGCCCAGCATTTCCACGTGGGACGGGGTGTCGATGGCATGCACCGCGGTAGCCAGCGCCTGCGCGCAGCGTTGCGCCAGCGCGTCGCGCTGGCCGGATCGCACCACGCAGATCAGGGAAAACATCCAGCCGAGCTTGCGCATCCGGGCGTTCAACGCCACCACCGCCTCGCCGGTGGCTCGCTCGTCGCCATCGCGCAGTGCCACCAGCGCGAATCCGGCCGGATCGGAAAGCAGCGATAGTGGAACGCCTTCGCGCCGCAGCAGCTGCTCGGCGGGGGCGCCGCGCGCCAGCGCCAGGCGCACCGCGTCGACCGCGACGCTGCCCACCAGATGGATCGCCTGGGAGTCGACGGCTTCGGCATGCAGCCACTCCTGGTCGGACCATTCGGCGCAGAACAGCAGGTCCGCGGCATGGTCGAGCAATTCGCGCCGCCTGCGCAGCGGCGTCCCGGCGGCCTGGCCGCGCAGCCCGGCTTGCACCCGCACCACCGGCACCTCGGCGGCCGCGGCGGCCATCGCGCAGGCGACCTCCACCGGGCCGTCGCCGGCCAGCACCACCGCGCCGACCTCGCGCGCGTCCAGCCTCGCCGCCAGCGCGGCGGCCACCTCCGCGGCGCGCGCCGCGGCAGAGCTCGCCTGCAACACGACTTGGCTGCCCGGATCGCTCACGCCGAGGTCTCGCAGGTCGCGTTGCGCGCGCTCGCCGTCGTCGATCGCGCCGGGGCCCTGGAAACGCAGCAGCAGCGGCGGCGGCAGGTCCTCGCGCTGCGCGAAAGCCTGTGCCAGCGCGCCGGCGCACAGCAGCGACGGCTGCGAAGCGGCCACGCACAGCACGACCTCGCGGGTGCGGCGCGACGCGCTCGCCGCCGCCAGCAGTCGGTGTCGCTGCCCTTGACCGCCGATCTCGGCGCTCAACTCGGCTTCGACGCGCAGCACCCGCGCGGCGTCGATGCGCTCGGCCTCGTCGAGGAACGCCGACAGCAGCAGCCGGTTGCACAGGGTATTGATGCGTCGCGGCACCCCCGCGCTGGCGGCGTGGATCAGATCGAAGGCCTCGTCGTCGAAGCCGGGTCGCTGCTTCCAGCCGACATGGCGCAGGCGATGCTCGATGTAGCCCCGCGTTTCCGCGGGCTCCATCGGCCCCAGGTGGCAGCTCGCCAGCACGCGCTGGCGCAGTTGCTCGAGCTGGGGCAGGCGCAGGATGTCCCGCAGTTCGGGCTGCCCGACGAGGAAGCTCTGGAGCAACGCTCGGTTGCCGAACTGGAAGTTGGACAACATCCGAAGCTCCTCGATCGCCTTGGGGTCGAGGTTCTGCGCTTCGTCGATGATCAGCAGCGCGCGCCGGTTGGCGGTGGCCAGCGAAGCCAGGAAGGCCTCCAGGGTCACCAGCAGGCGTGCCTTGCTCAGGCCCTGGCCGTTGATCCCGAAACCCAGTGCGACCGCGTACAGCAGGTCGTCGGCACCGAGCTGGGTGCTGACCACTTGCGCGGCGACGACCTTGCCCGGGTCGAGTTCGGACAACAGCGCGCGCAGCAGGGTCGTCTTGCCGGCGCCGATATCGCCGGTCACGACGATGAAGCCTTCGCCCTGGAACGCTCCGAAGCGCAGGTACTGGTAGGCGTTGCCGTGCCCCTTGCTCTCGAAATAAAAGCTCGGATCGGGGTGGATCTGGAACGGCGACGCACTCAGCCCGTAGTGCTTCTCGTACATGGCCCGTGGCTCGGCTTCAGAATCGATGCACCAGGCCCGCGAACACGCCGGTCTCGTTGCCGTTGCCCACCTGCGTGGACACCAGGAAACGGCGGCGCACGCCGACGAGCCCGGTGGTGCGAGGCGAGAAGCGGTGATCGAGCTGCAGGATCACCGCGGTCTGGTGCGCGCTCTGGCCCTGGCGCAGCCCGAAGCCGATGTCGTTTTCCCGCTGCAGGGTGAGGTTCATGTTGTCCACCGGGGTCAATCGGTGGCCGTAGTTGATCGCCACCCCGGTCTGCACGTTGTCGTTGGACACGCTCTGCAGCAGCTGCAGCAGCTGCTGGCCGGGCAGGAACAGGTCCTCGATGCGGTTGCGGTACACCGAAACCGCGACGCTGTCGCGCGGGCGCACCCACAAGCCCGTGACCACCAACTCGTTCTGCAGCACCGAGGACGAGGTGTAGAAGCCGCCCGCGGTGGTCAGGCTGGCCGGCAGCCCGGCACTGCCCAGCAGGCTCTGCACCGCCGCAGCGCGTTGCACCGGGTTGGTGTACTGGGTGGTCAACAGGCTGCTCAGCAGGGTCGCGACATTGCCGGCCGTGCGCCCGGCGGTGTTGCCCCCCAGCGGCGCCAGGTAGCTGGTGGGCTGGCGGATCCACGACGCGCTCAGGCTCAACTGGGGCGAGCCGGCATGGGCCAGCAGCGACCAGCCGGTGCCGAAGTAGCGATGCTCGACCGTGGCGTCGACGGCCTCGAGCGGCGAAGGCGACCAGGCTGTGCGCAAGCCGTAGATGCCGGCAGTGTCGTTCGCGCCCTGCGCCTGCACCTTCTCGTGGCCGCCGATGACCCCCACCACCCACTGCGTGGTCAGTGCGTAGTTGAGAATGCCCCGGAAGGTCGTGTCACGCAGCCAGGCGTAAGGCTCGCCGTCGTAGGTCGCGTAGGTCTGCTGGGCGGCGAGGGTGTAGCCCCAGTTCTGCGGCAGTTGATCCAGGCGGATCGTCTGGTCCAGGTAGCGCCCCCCCGAGAGCATCCCGCTCGACGGCGAATTGCTCACCCGCGTCCAGGTGTCGTCGCTGCGCGCGCGCAGGCGCAGCGACGGAGTCAGCAGCCGATCGATGTAGGGCGAGATGCGCCACTGGGTGCTGGTGTAGGTGCTGCCCTGCACCGGCCCGCCCTGTCCCACGTACGGGCTGATCGACTGCTGCTGCGATACCACCGAGGCATCGAAGTAGACGAACTGGTCGACCAGTTCGGAGTGCAGGCTGCCCGATCCGTAGGGTGCCACCACGTTCGGCCGCACGCCGTTGACATAGTAGGTGCCGTTCAGGCTGAAGTCGCCCAGCACCTGCCAGCGCGCGTGGCTGGACCCCAGGAAGATATTGGGCATCACCTGCAGCACGGTGTCGGAGCGCGAATGGCTGCTGACCCCGTAGTTCGCATTGCTGGTCTGCGTGGCCAGCACCGCGACCGAGGGCACGACGTAGGTGTTCGGCGGCGGCAGTTCGGCTTGCGGCCCCGAAGCGGCCGAGGCGGCCGGCAGCGGCGCCCTCGGCACGTTCGGGATGACCTGGCCCTGCGCCGCGCCGAACCCGCCCAGGCCCAGGCAGGCGGCGATCACCGCACGATCGAGAGTACGCAGGCTGAATGCTTGCATGGTCGGGGCTCCTGCCGAGGGCTCGGTGAAAACGACAGCGAAGGGGAAGAAGGCGCGCCGGCCAAACCGGGCGGACATGTCGATGAATATGCGGATGCAGAACGTTCGCGGGCCTCAGAACCAGCCCTGGGGAATCACGATCGTGTCGCCCGGGAGCAACGGAACATTGTCCGCCATCACTCCTTTATGCAACAAGTCGTCCAGCAGCAGGCTGTAGGACTTGCCATCGCGGATCAGCACCGCGGCGTTTCCGTCGGCGTAAGGGGTGAGCCCGCCGGCTGCGATCATCGCGTCGAGCACCGTCATATGGTCGCGATACGGCACGCTCTGCGGCTTCGCCGCTGCGCCGACAATCGACACCTGCTGGTCCAGCGCGCCGTGGAAGTTGCTGACCACGACGGTCACGACGGGGTTGCGCACGTACTTGGCGATGCGCTGCTTGATCTTCGCCGCCAACTCGTCGGGAGTCAGTCCGGCCGCCTTCATGCCGTCGACCAGCGGTGCCGAAATGCGTCCGTCGGGACGCACCTGCACGGTCGACGACAAGTCGGGGTTCTGCCACACCCCGATGTTCAGGGTGTCGCCGGGCCCGATCACATAGTGGTAGTCGGCCAGCGACGCGTGGGTCGGGGCCGGCGGATAGCTGTTGGCGGCGCACGCCCCGAGCAGCAGCAGCAGGCCGAGCGCGCAGCCCCGGAGCAGGCGCAACGCGAACGCGGATCCCATCGACAAATTCTGGTTCATTTCGTGACCTTTTTCACAGGCGCGCGGCCGGCAATATGCTAAAAACTTCAGTCAAAATCATCCGGGAATTTTTCAGGCGGTAAGCCGACAGTATCCGGAACCCGAGTCTAGGGCACTGCGCGACACCCCAGCACCCCGAGACGGGGGGATGACCGCGATTATCAACCATGCCAAGATTCGGTTAAAGACCCGGGCGCGGCGTGGCCGTCTTTGCTTTTTTGAGGAATGACGCGCCGTATTTGCGTCGAATCGCCGCGACGCGCACTTGCCGGCTGGTCGCTGCGAGCCGCCGACCTTGCGGCTGCCACCACGGCGCCACGCAACCAGGGATGCATCACGATGATTCGGGTTTTCGACCACTACGTGCCCACGCGAACCGTGATGGAACTCGGCACGGATTTCTCGTTGCTGTGCCTGGCCGGCATCGCCTCGGGCGCCACGCTGCAGGTGCTCTCCGGAACGACGTCCAGCCTGGTCGATTCCCTGCCTGCGATCCGCGCACCGGCGCTCGCCTACGCCTGCACGATGCTGCTGCTGTTCGTCGCCTTCGGCGTGTACCAGCGCGAGCGTGGCGGCTCGCTGCGCCTGCTGCTGCTGAGCGCGCTGCTGGCGACCTTCGTCAGCGTCGGCCCACTGTTCTTCGTGCTGCTGCACCTGGCCATCGTGGGCGTGCATCCGCTGCGTTTCCTGGGACTGGCCTACGTGCTGCAGTTCGCCGGCCTGGTGCTCATCCGCCAGCCGCTGCTCGGGGCCCACACCCGGCGCCTGTGGAGCAGCAAGCTGCTGGTCGTCGGCTGCGGACCCGACGCCCAGGCCGTCGCCAGCGACATCCAGCGGCGCGGCCAGGGCGCCTACCAGCTGGTCGGCTTCTACCCCTCGGCGCGCGACGAGACCGCGGCGCCGCAGCTGCCGGCGCCGCTGTTCTGCAATGCCGATGAGCTGGCCGCGCTGGCCGACGCGCAGGGCATCGACGAAATCGTCGTCGCGGTGCGTGAGCAGCGCGGCGGCGTGCTGCCGCTGCGCCAGTTGCTGGAGTGCCGCACACGCGGCGTGCGGGTGCATTCGATGGCGGCCTTCAGCGAGCGCCTCAACGGCGAGGTCCCGCTGGACAGCCTGAAGGCCAGCTGGCTGATCTACGGCAACGGCTTCGCGCAAGGATGGCTGCGCACCACGGTCAAGCGGCTGTTCGACATCAGCGCGTCGCTGGTGCTGCTCGCACTGAGCTGGTGGATCATGCTGCTGGCGGCGCTGGCCATTTTCATCGAGGACGGTGGGCCGGTGCTGTTCCGGCAGCAGCGCGTCGGCCGCTCCGGCCGGCTGTTCAGCGTGCTCAAGTTCCGCAGCATGCGCACGGACGCGGAAAAGGACGGCGTCGCGCGGTGGGCGCAGGCCAACGACAGCCGGGTCACGCGGGTGGGCCGGTTCATCCGCAAGACCCGCATCGACGAACTGCCCCAGCTGTTCAACGTGCTGCGCGGGGAGATGAGCCTGGTCGGCCCGCGCCCCGAGCGCCCGGGCTTCGTCGAACAGCTCACCGAGCAGATTCCCTTCTACGCCATCCGCCACAGCGTCAAGCCCGGCCTGACCGGCTGGGCGCAGGTACGCTTCAGCTATGGCGCGTCGCTGGCCGATGCCCGGCGCAAGCTGCAGTTCGACCTGTACTACGTGAAGAACCACTCGCTGGTGCTGGACCTGCAGATCATCCTGGAGACGGTTCGCGTGGTGCTGCTCGGCGAAGGTGCGCGCTGACGCCGTGGCCAGGCCGGGCGCGCCGCGCGCCCGATCCGCTCTCAACCTCGAAGGAACCCTATGAGCGTCGTTGCAGTCGTCGGGCTCGGCTATGTCGGCCTGCCGCTGGCGGTGGAATTCGGCAAGCGTTATCGCACCATCGGCTTCGATCTGTCGCAAGCCAAGATCGATGCCTATGTCCAGGGCCGCGATCCCACCGGAGAAGTCCCGGGCAGCGAGTTGCAGGCGGCGCGGCTGCTCGAGCCGACCACCGATGCCGGCCTGTTGCGCGAGGCTGACTTCATCATCGTGGCGGTGCCCACTCCGGTGGACATCGCCCACAACCCCGACTTCTCTCCGCTGGCCTCGGCCAGCGAGATCGTCGGGCGCCATCTCAAGCCGGGCAGCACCGTGGTGTTCGAATCGACGGTCTACCCGGGAGCCACCGAGGAGATCTGCGTTCCCCTGATCGAGCGTCACTCGGGGATGCGCTGGAAGCAGGATTTCCATGTCGGCTACTCGCCCGAGCGGATCAACCCCGGCGACCGCGAACACACCCTGACCCGCATCGTGAAGGTGGTCTCGGGCGACACCCCGCAGACCCTGGAGCGCGTGGCGGCCATGTACGGCAGCGTGATCACGGCCGGGGTGCACCGGGCGACGTCGATCAAGGTGGCCGAGGCCGCCAAGGTGATCGAGAACACCCAGCGCGACCTGAACATCGCATTGATGAACGAGCTGTCGCTGATTTTCCATCGCATCGGGATCGACACCGGGGAAGTGCTGGCCGCGGCCGGGACCAAGTGGAACTTCCTGCCCTTCCGCCCCGGACTGGTCGGCGGCCACTGCATCGGCGTGGACCCCTACTACCTGACCCACAAGGCCGAGTCGCTGGGCTACCACCCGCAGGTCATCCTCGCCGGGCGCCGCATCAACGACGGCATGGGCAAGTACATCGCCGAGCAGACGGTCAAGCAGATGAGCCGCGCCGGCTTCCCGATCCGCGGCGCCAAGGTGATCGTGCTGGGCCTGACCTTCAAGGAGGACTGCCCCGACCTGCGCAATTCCAAGGTGATCGACGTGATCCAGGAGCTGCGCACCTACGGCGTCGAGGTCCACGTGCACGATCCGATCGCCGCGGCAGGCGAGGCGCGCCACGAATACGGCATCGAGCTGGTGGATTGGGACTTGCTGCCGCGTGCCGCGGCGATCGTCGCCGCGGTGGCGCACCACGACTATCGCAAGCGCCCGCTGGACGACTTCCTCGCTCGACTCGAGCCGCGCGGCGTGGTGATGGACGTCAAGTCGGCGCTCGACACCGAGGCCCTGCGCGCCCGCGGCGTGCACACCTGGCGCCTGTGACCATGGACTCGATGCGCGAATTCGCCCTGCCGGAGCTGGTCGCCGGCTTCGATCTGCAGCGCGAGCTGCGCAGCGCGCGGCGCTGGCTGGTCACCGGCAGCGCCGGCTTCATCGGCTCGCACCTGCTGCAGGCCTTGCTGCAGGCCGGCCACGACGTCGTGAGCCTGGACAATTTCGCCACCGGGCATCGCAGCAACCTCGACGAGGTGCGCGCCGCGGTGGGAGAACAGGCCTGGTCGCGGCACCGCTTCATCGAGGGCGACATCGTCGACCCGGCCACCTGCGCCGCCGCCTGCGTCGGCGTCGACATCGTGCTCCACCAGGCGGCGCTGGGTTCGGTGCCGCGCTCGCTGGAGGACCCGCTGCGCACCCACGCGGTCAACGCCACCGGTTTCCTCAACATGCTGGTCGCGGCGCGCGATGCCGGCTGCGAGCGCTTCGTGTTCGCGGCGTCGAGTTCCACCTACGGCGATCATCCGGGGCTGCCCAAGGTCGAGGAGCGAATCGGCAATCCGCTTTCGCCCTACGCGGTGACCAAGTACCTCGACGAACTCTACGCCGGGGTGTTCACCCGCAGCTATGCGATGCAGACCGTGGGGCTGCGCTACTTCAATGTGTTCGGCCAGCGCCAGGACCCGCGTGGCGCCTATGCCGCGGTGATTCCCAACTGGGCGCATCGCATCGTCAGCGGCCAGGCCTGCGTGATCAACGGCGACGGCCAGACCACGCGCGACTTCTGCTACGTGGCCAATGTCGTGCAGGCCAACCTGCGCGCCGCGCTGGTTCCGGCGAGCGGCCCGCGGCACGAGATCTTCAACATCGCCTACGGCGAGCAGACCACGTTGAACCAACTGCACGAGCTGCTGCAGCGCGACCTGCGCGAACTGCTGCCCGATCTCGTGCTGCACCCCGCCGTCTACCGCGACTTCCGCCGCGGCGACGTGCGACATTCGCTGGCCGACATCGACAAGGCAAGGCGCCTGCTGGGCTACCAACCCACGCACAGCGTGCGCCAGGGATTGCGCGAAGCCATGGGCTGGTACCTCGGCAGCACCGCCAGCGTCTGAGCGGCGTGCGGCGCGCGACCTCAGGCCCGATGTCAGTCCGGCAGTTCGATCGCGTAGGTGTCCACCGCTGCCCGCCCGTCGATCACCGGATGCGCGGGATCGGCGCATCCCCAGTCGCTTTGCACCAGCAGGCGCGTTCCGCTCGGGCTGATGGTCACGTTGGGCTGGGCCCAGTAGTTGCTGTGCGGCGCATCGCCCCAGGCGCCGGTGCTGCGGTGGTGGGCCACGCGCAGCACCCGGCCGGTTCCCAGGTCGGTCACGAAGACCTCCTGGTCCAGCAGGGTCCAGGGATGTTCGACCGCATGCCGGTTGCCGGTTCCGAAGGGCGAGCCGATCGTCGCCCCGGCGACTCGCTGCGGCGCGCGGTATGCCACGGCGCTGGTGAAGGAGCCGGTGCGCGGGTAGCCGTAGCCGTTGGCCTTGCCGATCAGCGTGCTGACCTCGCCGGTATCCAGGTTGGCCGCGATCAGGTTGCCGTCGATCGCGCCGTCGAACTGGACTCCGACCAGCAGGTCCTGGCCCTGGGCGTTGAGTGCGGTATCCACGTGTTCGTGGGCACTGAAGGCGATCTTGCGCATCACCCGGCCGTCGAGGTCCAGCACCCAGGTCCTGTCGAATTGCGCCTCGTGGCTGCGCGCGTCGTTCCAGAACCAGCCTCGTCCGCTCAGCCTGGGGCCGGGAACGCGGGTGCGCGGTTGCGCGCTCGGCACGTCGTGGTAGTGGACGATGCGCCCGCTGTGCAGGTCGAAGCCGAACACGTTCAATGCCAGGTAGCCGTGGATCTTCGGCACGCCGCCTGCGCCGAGCCCCCAGATGCGGTTGCCGGCTCCATTGGCGAAGGGGTAGCCGGCGCGCACGGGTCCCTTGTCGGACCAGCCCATGCGCTGCAGGTCGGGGACGAAGTCGTGCACGACGCGCAGCGTGCCTCGGCGCACGTCGAAGGCCGTCATCTCGCAATGCGAGACGCTGCCGCGCGAATAGTTGCTGATGTAGAGCAGTTCCGACGGGTTGTCGCGAGACCACCAGAACTGCTCGATGTCCGACGGGTTGATAGGAATGAATCGCAGGAAGCGGTAGTCCTGGCCGTCGAACAGTGCCCAGCCGCGCCTTCCGCCGTGGGTCTCGCGGGTGACATACAGCACCAGCAGGGACTCGTCGCAATTCCACGCCTGGGTCGTCGGGTAGGCGGGCATCGCGACGCGCGCGCGGAAATCGGCCACGCAGTCGGTGACGCGGACCATCCGGGTGCCGAAGTCCGGGTCGCGCACCGGCTTGAGCTTGGGCGGCTTGGCCATCGGCGAATAGCGTGCCGGCGTGGTGCCGGCGATGCCTGCGCTACCCACGCTGCCCAGCACTTGCGATCCGGCCGCCTGCGCGCCGTCATGCCGCAGCCATTCGAGCCCTCCGACACCCAGCACGCCCAGGCCGCAGGCAGCGCCCACCGCACGGCCGAGGGCGCGCCGCCGCGGATTCGGCGGCGCGTATTCTTGCGACTTCGATTTCGGCATCACCGCCCTCCGTGCACGCGATGCTGCGCGCACGCGATCAAGGACCCATCCGAGCCCGCGACAGGGCAAGGTGGCAGCATGGAATGTCCGCCGGCAGTCCCGCGCGCCGCACCAGGGGCGCGCGGACTGCGCATGCAGTGGCTCGCTGTTTCGATGATAGCCGGCGCGATCACGCCGCGCCAAGGCCTGGTGGCTCGACGGGTCGGGGTCGACCGGGCGTCCTTGACAGGGTCGAAGGCGCCCACCTATTCTGGATCGCCTGGGGTGCGGCGATGCGCGCCTGCGACTTCGCGATCCATTGCCATGCGCCAGCAGCACGACCGCCGCGATGAATGAACCCGGGGACGCGGCAGCCGCCGCTGCGCGGGCCTTCGACGCCAGCGCTGCGCCGACCTCGGCTCCCGGGGTTCTGGTGCTCGATTCCGACAGCCGCGCCGGCCTGGCCTGCGTGCAGTCGCTGGGCGCGCGCGGCGCGCGGGTGCATGCCGGAGCTCGTCGGGATGACGCCGTGGTGCGGCATTCGCGCTGGTGCGAGCGCTTCCTGGTGCAACCGGCGCATGAGCCGATCGGCCCGGCGCTGCAGTGGTTGCGGGGCCTCGACGCCGCGCACGGCTACTCGCTGATCGTTCCCAGTACCGAGGGCTCGCTGCGCTGGCTGCGCGCACTGCCGGACGACGACCCGCTGCGACGCAAGGCGCAACTCCCCGGCGACCGCGCGATCGACGCCGCGTTGGACAAGGCCGTCACCGCACGCATGGCCCAGGACCTGGGAATCGCCGTGCCGCGTTCGCAGTTGCTGGAGCGCAGCGCAGCCGGCACGACGCCGCTGCCGCCGCTGGGATTCCCGGCCGTGCTCAAGCCCGCGCACAGCAAGGTGGTGATCGACGGCCAGTTGCGCTCGCTGTCGGTCGAGATGGCGCACGACGCCGCGCGACGAGACGCCGTGCTGGGCGAATGGCTGCCCCATGTCGAGGTGCTCGAACAGCTTTGGGTCACCGGGCACGGTGTCGGCGTCGAGCTGATGTTCGATCGCGGGCGACTGCTGTGGAGCTTCATGCACGAACGCCTGCACGAACTGCCTTTGACCGGCGGCGCGAGTTCGCTGCGCCGCGCGATCGCGCCGCGCGCCGACCTGGTCGACGCGTCGACGAGGCTGCTGCAGCGCCTGGACTGGCACGGCGTGGCGATGGTGGAGTGGCGCTGCACCCACGAGGGCGTCGCGCATCTGATGGAAATCAACCCTCGTCTGTGGGGTTCACTGCCCTTGACCATCGCCGCGGGGATCGACGTACCCCGCCACCTGCTGGCGCTGGCGCTGGCTGGGCAGCCGCCGGCAAGCGCCGGCTATCGCGTCGGCACCACCGCGCGCGTGCCCGTCGACGACCTGCAGTGGACCCTGGAGAACTGGCGCGCCGACAAGTCCGACCCCTTGCTGCTGACCCAGCCCCAGGCCCAGGTGCTCGCCGGATGGCTTGCGCCGCTGCTCGGCCGCGAACACTGGGATGGCTGGAGGCTCGACGACCTGCCGGTGCTGGTGCGCGAACTCGGCAGCTTCGCTGCCTTCTTCCCGCGGCTGTTGTTGCGACGTCTTTCGCGGCGGCTGCGGCGCCCGCGCCCGGGCTGAAGCGGGCGCGCAGGCGCGCGCATAGCGCGGCGCCACGCGAGATGGCTCGCGCGTGACCAGCGCCCTGGCCAGGCAAGGCGGCTGCGTCATGGCTGCATCCAGCTCACATGGGCCGCGACGATGCGCCAGCCCTCGGCGAAACGGACCCAGGTCTGGCTCTGGCGCCCCACCCGGGAGTCGCCCTGGCGCACGAATTCGATGTTGGCCACCGCGAAGTCGCGACCGAAACTGCACAGGCTGCGGCGGCCGACGGTGCGCGCAAGCCCGCGCGGATTGCGGCCCGCGCGGAACGCCGCGATCTCGGCGTGGCCATACAGGTTCTCGCCGGTGCCGTAGCGCAGCGTGCATTCGTGGTTCCAGAACAGCCGGTCCAGCGTGCGCACGTCGTTGTCGGCCAGCGCCCGCTCGTACTCCTCGAACGCCGCTTGCACTTCGGCCAGCACCTCGGGCAGGTTCGGCTCCAGCCCCGTGTCTCGGCCGCTCGGCTCGATGGGATTCATGACACCACCTCCGCGCTGCTCAGGCCAGCGCGCTCGAGCAGGCGCGCGGCGTCCAGCGCGACCTGCTCGCGACCCGGGGCCGCGATGAGCTGCACGCCCAGCGGCAGCTCGCCGGGCTGCGTGCGCACCGGGGCGGCCACCACCGGCAGGCCGATGCAGGAAATCGGCTGGGTCAACAGTCCCATGCTCGATCGCGTGTGCAGGCTGCGCCCGTCCAGGTCGAAACTCTCGCTGCCCAGCGGCTGCGCGGGCACCGGCGTCGCCGGCGCCACCAGCAGGTCGAAGCGCTGGAACAGGCGCTGCGCCTGCGCGCGCACCACACCGCGCACACGCTGCGCTCGAATGTAGGCGCACGCCGGCAGCAGCGCGCCCGCGACCAGCCGGTCGCGCGACAGCGGCTCCATGCGCTCATAGTGCTCGCGCAGATGCGGCAAGTGCAGCTGCGCTCCTTCACTGGCGGTGATCACGAACGCGGCGGCACGGGCAGCGGCGGCACCGCGGAACTCCGCCACTTCCTGCGCGCCCAGCGCTTGCGCCGCCAAGCGTGCCGCGCGCCGGGCCTGCTCGCCCGCGTGGTGCTCGAAATATCCGCCCAGCAACGCCACGCGCGGCCGCGTGGCGTCGCGCGGCGCGGGCGCCGGGTGCGCTTGGCCTAGCAGCGCGGCATGGCAGTGCTCGAGGTCATCGACGCAGCGCGCGAAGGGGCCGAGCTGGTCGAGGCTGTACACGTAGGGATAGCTGCCCCCGCGCGGCAGGCTGCCGAACGTAGGCTTGAGCCCGAAGACCCCGCATAGCGAAGCGGGTACCCGGATCGAACCGTTGGTGTCCGATCCCAGGCTCAACGGCACCAGGCCCGCGGCTACCGCGGCTGCGCTCCCGCCGGAGGACCCCCCCGCGCTGCGCTCCAGCGCGTGCGGATTGCGCGTCGCGCCGGCGTGGCTGTTCTCGGTGGTGAAGCCGGCGGCGAATTCGTCCATGTTCAGCAGGCCCACGAGCACCGCGCCGGCCCGGTCCATGCGCTGCACGAGCAGTGCATCGGCGTGCGCCGGGGGCCGCGAGGCCAGCACGCGCGAGCCCGCCAGCGTGATCTCACCGGCGACGTCGAACAGATTCTTCACCGCGTAGGGAACCCCGGCCAGCGGCGGCAGCGGCTGCCCTTTGGCGCGCAGCGCGTCGATGCGCCGGGCCTGCGCACGCGCGCGCGCCGCGGTGACTCCGGTGAAGGCGTTGAGCACCGGGTTGCGCTCGGCGATGCGGCGCAGCGCATGCTCCACCGTCTCGGCCGCGCTGGTCTGGCCGCTGGCGATCGCCGCGGCAATGCGCAAAGCCGACGCCGTCATGGCGACGCCTGCGCGCCGGGCACGAACTCCGGGGCCGGCGCATCGTGCGCCTGCAGATCCAGCGCATCGAGCTCGGCGACGATGGACTGCAGGCGCTCCCACTGCAATGCCACGCGGGCGAGCGCCGCGTCGTCCAGCGCCAGGCCCAGCCGGCGTACGCCGAGTTCGACCACTTCGCGCGCTCCGGGCGGCTTCCCGGAATCGCTCGTACCGCTTGCTTGCATGCGTTCGTCTCCTGCCGGTTGGCGGCGGCGACTGGAGCCGCCGCGCATTGGTGCGGCTTGCACCGCGGGGCCTGGTCGCGCGCACCGCTGCGGTGCGGGGCGCCACGCGAGGCGGTCGTGGCGGTGTCGCGATGCCTTCCATCCGTGATGCAAGGCACAGCATACCGGGCCGCCCGGCGCAGGCCCATGGTCGCTGCGCGTGGCGATCCTGCCCAGCGGGCGCGGGCCCTGCGTGACGGGCGGCTTCCGGGCTTCTGGCACGTCGCTTGCATGAAGTCCTGCATCGAGCGCCGGGACAACCTGTCCTGGTTCTGACCCACAGGAGTCCTGCGATGCATCTGCGTTCCTTGTGCACACCGAGCGTCCGCGCCGGATGGGCCTGCGCCGCCTTCGCTCTGGGCAGCGCGCACGCCGACGAGGTGCTGCGCTTCGGCGTGCAGCCGTCCACCCAGCCCATCTATATCGCGCGCGCCGCCGGCCTGCTGGCACCCATCGAAGCGCGCTTCCACGTGAAGATCCGCTTCTACAACTTCTCCTACGGCGGCCCCGAGAACCAGGCCATGGCCGCGGGCGACCTCGACCTCGCCTCCGCCGGAATGGGCCCGGCGGTGGTGGCCGCCGCCCGGCTGCCGGCCGAGCTGCTGGCCATCACGGTTCTGGATCAGACCGCGATCCTCGTTCCCGCCGGCTCGCCCATTCACACGCTCGCGCAGCTCAAGGGCAAGCGCATCGCCTACCCCGGCCAAGGCTCGCAGCAGTACCCGTTGCTGCTCAAGGCGCTGCAGATGGCAGGGCTGGGCGAGCACGACGTGACGTTGTTCAAGACCAAGGGTTCCGACGTGCCCACGCTGGTCGAGGACGGCAGCGTCGATGCCGGCATCACCTGGGACCCGGCGGTCTCCGAGGCGCTGGCCTCGGGCAAGGCGCGCGTGCTGGCCATGGCCGGGGCCATCCTGCCGCTCAAGGACGGCCACTACGTCGGCGACGGCGTGTACGGGCGCACCGCGTACGTCAGCGCCCACCCGGCGCTGGTCGAAGCCATCCTGGGCGCGATCATCCAGTCCGAGCGGCTGGTGCTGGCGCACCCGAACCGAGCGGTGACGATGTGGAGCCAGCAACTCGGCTTCCCGCCGCAGGTGATCCGTTACTCCTTGCGCGATGGCATCTCGGTGTACGACGCCGACATCGTGCCCACCCCCAGCGTGCTCGACCAGTACACCCGCTTCCTGCAGTCCGCGCAGATCCTCAAGCCCAGCGACCAACCCCACATCGCGCCGCAATACGCGCAGGCCGCCGAGCAGGCCGAGCACGGCCCCGGGATGCGGCACGCTGCCGACGCGGCGCCGGCCGGCGCCAAGCTGTGAGCACCGCCGCGCCGCGCTGGCAGGCGGCTTGGCCCTACGTCGCCGCCGCCGCCGTGGTCCTGCTGACCTGGCAGCTCGTGGTGCTGCTCACCCACCCCAGCCAGGCCGTGCTGCCCACGCCGGGCCAGACGCTGCGCACGCTGTGGTCGCTGGCGGTGTCCGGCCGGCTCTGGGTGGACGCGGGAGCCAGTCTCGGCCGCGTGCTCGTCGCCTGGTTGCTGGGGGCCGCGGTGGCGGTTCCGGTGGGCCTGCTGCAGGGCACGCATCCCCGGCTGCGGCGCGTGCTCGAACCGCTGTTCGAGCTGTTCCGCCCGATCTCCCCGCTGGCCTGGATCCCCATGGCCATCCTCTGGTTCGGCCTCGGCGAGACCGGCAAGGTCTTCATCCTGTTCATCGCGACCTTCTTCCCGATCCTGCTCAACACCCTGGCCGGCGTGCAGGGTGTCGACCCCGTGCTGGTGCGCGCCGGTCGCGTGCTGGGCTGCGACAACGACGCTCGGCTGTTTCGCCGCGTCATCCTGCCAGCGGCGATGCCGCAGATCCTCGTCGGGCTGCGCATCGCCTTCGGCACGGGGTGGGCGGCCATCATCGCCGCCGAACTGGTCGCCGCCAACAAGGGGCTGGGCTACCTGATCTCCAACGGCATGGAGATCCTGCGCTCCGACCAAGTGCTGGCCGGCATGATCGTCATCGCCGTGCTCGGTCTGCTGATCGACACCTCGTTCCGCTGGCTGGGGCGGCGCCTCGGCGTGGAGGATTCCTGATGCCTGGCACGGCCCCCTTTTCCCCCGGCGCGCCCGTCGACGGCGCTGCCGCGGCCGCCGGCCCGCGCGCGGGCCGCGGCCTGCGCATCGAGCAGGTCTCGAAGTGGTTCGACCGCCCCGACGACGACCCGCTGCAGGCGCTGCAGCCGATCGACCTGAACATCGATGCCGGCGCCTTCGTCGCGCTGATCGGCCCGTCCGGCTGCGGCAAGAGCACGCTGCTCAACATCGTCGCCGGCTTCGAGCCGGCCACCCGCGGCAGCGTGCTCGTGGACGCACAGCGCGTGCGCGGCCCGCACATCAGCCGTGGCATGGTGTTCCAGCAATACGCGCTGTTCCCCTGGCTCGACGTGCGCGAGAACATCGGCTTCGGGCTGCGCAACAGCGGTGCGCCCACGAGCGAGCGCGAGCGCCGCGTGGATCACTACCTGCGCCTCATCGGCCTGGAAGGGTTCGGCGCGGCGCGCCCGGCCGCACTGTCCGGCGGCATGAAGCAGCGAGTGGCGCTGGCGCGCGCCTTCGCCACCGACCCCGACATCATCCTCATGGACGAACCCTTCGGCGCGCTCGACGCCCTCACGCGCGGTTTCCTGCAACAGGAACTGCTGCGCATCTGGCGCGAGCATCGAAAGACCGTGCTGCTGGTCACGCACTCCGTGCAGGAGGCGCTGTTTCTCGCCACGCGCGTGATCGTGTTCACGCGCCGCCCCGGACGCGTCAAGCTGGACCTGGGCATCGAGCTGGAGCAACCCCGGCGCATCAGCGAGCCCGGCTTTCGCGAGCTCGAAGCCCGCATTCTCGAGGCGCTGCACGAAGAGCTGCTGCCGGCGGCGCAAGCAGGGGCCGCCGGCATCGGCACCGACTAAAGCCCGCGCGCCGCCAGTCCTGCCGCGCCTGCTGCTGCGCCGGGAGCGCGGTCGCTCCCGGCCTTGCTCAGAACAGGCGGCCTTGCCGCAGTCGCGACGGCGCGACGAACTGCGAGGCATCGAGCTCGGGAAGGCGCTGCGCGATGCCGGCGCTGCGCGCCGCGCGCGCCACGCGCTGCTCGAGCAGCTGCGCCCACGGACCCTGGCCGCGCATGCGGGTGGCGAAGTCGGCGCGGTAGTCGCGCGGCGCGTGGGCGTCGCCCCCCCGACGCTGCGCTTGCGCGATGCCGTGCAGGTCCTGCACGCGCGCGATCACCCGCGCCGCGCGCTCGGGGAAATGGGTCTGCAGCCAGTGCCGGAACAGCGGCGCGACTTCCCACGGCAGGCGCAGCACCGTGTGGAACACCGCCTGCGCGCCGGCCTGCGCAGCGGCCTGCACGATGGCCTCGATCTCCCCGTCGTTGACAAAGGGGATCAGCGGGGCGATTCCCACCGCCACCGGAACCCCGGCGTCGCTCAGCCTGCGCAGCGCCTGCAGCCGGCGCTGCGGCGAGGCCGCGCGGGGCTCGAGGATGCGAGCCAGTGCCGGGTCGAGGGTGGTGATGCTCAGCGCGGCATGCGCGCGCCGCGCCGCGGCGGCCTGCGCCAGCAGGTCGAGGTCGCGCTCGATCCCGGCCGACTTGGTGATCACGGTGTACGGGTGGGCGGTGCGCGCCAGCAGCTGCAGCACGCCGCGGGTGATGCGCAGCCGCCGCTCCACCGGTTGCCAGGCGTCGGTGACGCTGCCGATGGCCAGCGGCAACGCGCGGTAGCCGGGGGCGTCGAGCTCGCGCTCGAGGACTTCGACGGCATTGACCTTGGCCACCAGCCGGGTCTCGAAGTCCAGCCCCGGCGACAGGTCGAGGTAGGCGTGGGTCGGACGGGCGTAGCAGTAGATGCAGCCGTGCTCGCAGCCGCGATAGGGATTGAGCGCGACCGCGAAGGGGATATCGGGCGAGTCGTTGCGACTGAGCAGGCTGCGCACCCGCTGCTCGCGCACCTCGGTGCGCGGCGCCGCGTCGCTGTCGGCGTCGCTGTCGGCGTCGGCATCGGCGTCGCCCGGCCAGCCGTCGTCGGCCTGCGCACGCGCCTCGGCCTCGAAGCGGTGGGCGATCGCCAGCGGGGTGCCGCGGCCCTTGCGCGCCTGCGCGGGCGCGTCGGGAAGGCCCTGATCGGTGAGGATGGGAATCGAACGCCGCATCGTCCGCGCACCCCGGAATACTGGATAGGCAACCAGTATACGGCGGATCAGCCCCCGCCCAGCAGCACGTCCTCGGCCAGCGCCAGCTGCTGCTGCGATCCCGACAGCACCAGGGTGTCGCCCTCGGCCAGCAGCAGTTCGCCGTCGGGCTGCAGCACCTGGCCGTCGGCGCGCCGCACCTGCAGCACCCGTGCGCCCTGCAGCGGCAGGCGCTGCAGCACCTGGCCGATGGAATGCGACCCGGCCGGCAGGCTCAGGGTGCGCAGCCGGGGTTGCTCGGCCTGCTCCAGGCTGCCCGCCGGGTCGTCGAAACCGCGGAAGAAATCGCGCAGCAGGCCGTAGCGCTGCGCGCGCGCCTCGCGCAGCCGCGACACCACCCGCGGCAGCGGCACCCCGACGATGGCCAGCGCGTGCGAGGCCAGCATCAGCGAACCCTCGAGGACCTCGGGGACGACCTCGGTCGCGCCGGCGGCGCGCAGTTCGTCCAGCGCCGCGTCGTCGTGGGTGCGCACCACCACCGGCAGCCGCGGCGCGTGACGGTGCACCAGGTCGAGCACGCGCAGCGCCGAGCGCTTGTCGACATAGGTGATGGCCATGCAGCTGGCGCGCGCCAGCCCCGCCGCCTGCAGGCTGTGCAGCCGCGTGGCGTCGCCATAGACCACGTTGCGTCCGCCGGCCGCGCTGCGCGCCACGCGCTCGGGGTCGAGGTCGAGCGCGACATAGGCCACGCCTTCGTCGTGCAGCAGCCGCGCCAGGTTCTGGCCGCAGCGGCCGAAGCCGCAGATCACCACATGGCGCTGGGTGCCGATGGTCTTGCGCGCGATGTCGGTCAATTGCAGCGAGGCGCGCATCCATTCGCTGGCCACCAGCTTGAGCACCAGCGAGTCGATGTGCTGGGCGAGCAGCGGCGCCGCCAGCATCGACAGCACCAGCGCCGCCAGCAGCGGACTGAACACCTGCGGCGGCAGCAGCCGGTAGGCCGCCGCGGTGTTGAGCAGCACGATGCCGAATTCCCCCGCCGGCCCGAGCCACAGCGCGGTGCGCAGCGCGACCCCCGGGGCCGTGCCGCGCAGCCTCTCGATGGCCGCCACCAGCGCCACCTTGCACAGCAAGGCCAGCAGCGCCAGCCCCAGCACCAGCCACCAGCTGCGCAACACGTAGCGCCAGTCGAGCAGCATGCCGATGGTGATGAAGAACAACCCCAGCAGCACGTCGCGGAAGGGCCGGATGTCCGACTCGACCTGGTGGCGGAACTCGGTTTCGGCGATCAGCATGCCGGCGAGGAACGCCCCCAGGGTCAGCGACAGCCCGGCCAGCTCGGTCAGCCAGGCCAGCCCGAGGGTGATCAGCAGCATGTTCAGCATGAACAGCTCGTCGGAGCGACGGCGCACCACCAGCCGCAGCCACGGCCGCAGCAGCCTGCCGCCAGCCAGCAGGATGAGCGCCAGCACCAGCACCGCCTTGACGGCCGCCAGCAGCAGCGTGCGGCCCGGTGCCGCGCCCGGCGTGGCCAGCGCCGGGATCAGCACCAGCAGCGGCACCACGGCCAGGTCCTGGAACAGCAGCACCCCGACGATGTGCCGGCCGTGCTCGCTTTCCAGCTCCAGGCGGTCCGACAGCAGCTTGAGCACCATCGCCGTCGACGACATCGCCAGCACCCCGCCGGCGACGATGCCGTAGGCCAGCGGGCGGGTCCACCAGCGCGCGGCCAACCAGCCCAGCAGCAGGCTGCCGGCCAGCGCCAGCACCATCACCGCCGCCACCTGCGCCGCGCCCAGGCCGAGCACCAGGCTGCGCATCGCCCGCAGCCTGGCCAGGCTGAACTCCAGGCCGATGCTGAACATCAGGAACACCACGCCGAACTCGGCCAGCTGCTGCACCACCTG
Organism: Pseudomonadota bacterium; assembly: GCA_021808405.1. Classification (GTDB taxonomy): domain Bacteria; phylum Pseudomonadota; class Gammaproteobacteria; order Burkholderiales; family Burkholderiaceae_C; genus Thiomonas_A. The sequence continues at coordinate 36,835 of JAKBBQ010000003.1, forward strand.
CGGGTTACCCGACAGGCCGATTCCCAGCGCGTGGGGGCCGATCAGCGCCCCGGCGGCGAGGTAGCCGAGCATCGCCGGCATCTGCCACAGGCGGAACAGCACCACCCCGACGACGGCGGCAACCAGCAGCAGGAGGGTGATGTCGAGACCGTGCATGGCCGAAGGCAAGGCGAAGGGCTTCGCGTGCCCCCGCGCGCGCCGCAAGCGGCCTACGCGACGACTGCGCAGCCGGGCGCCGCGGTCCGGCACAGCATAAGCGATCGCTCCGGGCTCAGGGCCGCGCGGCGCTTAATCCGGCAAAAAAACCCCGGTAAGCCACCAGGTAGGCGCCCTGGAACAGCGCGGCGACCAGGAAGGGCGCGACCAGCCAGCCACGCGCCAGCATCAGCCCCGAAAGCGCCGGGCCGATGGCCCGCGGCAGCATCACCGAGACGTTGTTCACCGTCGCCGCCAGGCCGCGGCGGCGCTCGTCGGTGAGGCTGACCACCAGCGCCTGGCGCACGCCGACCGTGCCGCGGTTGAAGGCCGATCGCACCGCCCAGGCGATGGCCGCCAGCGCGAACCAGGGACTGAGCGGGGTCAGCAGCAACAGCGCCAGCCCGGCGGCGCGCATGTACACCACCGCGTCGACCAGCCCGACTCGCTGCGACAGCCGGCGTGCCAGTTGCGCGCCCAGCGCAGCGCAGACAAAGCCCGCTGCCAGCGCGGGACCGATGCTCGCCGGACCGTGGCCGAAGCGCAGCGCGTACCAGTACGCCATCCATGGCGCGACGAGACCGATCCCCATGCCGTTCAGGCTGTTGGCGAAGGCCAGCCGCAGCAGCAGGCGGTTTTGCTGGGACGCGGGCGGATCGCCCTCGGCGGCGACGCCGCGCTGCGCGGAGGCTGCGCCGGCGGCCGGCGCGGCGCCCTCGCGGGCACGCCACAGCAGGCTCCAGCCGATCAGCGAGCCCAGCAGCGGCAACACGAACAGCGGGCGAAACGCCAGCGCGCCCGGCAACTCGTGGCGCCAGACGGCTGGCAGCGCGCCGAGCAGCGCGCCCAGCGCCATGCCGCCGAATCCCAGCGCGGCGTTCAGGCTGAACACCCGGGCGCGCTGCGCCGGCTGCAGATCCTGCGCCAGCCAGGCCTGCTCGAGCGGCCCGAAGGGACCTGCCGAACCGTTGGCGCCACGCCCGAAGCCGCCGAGCAGCGCGCCCACGGTGAGCACCCACGGGCTCGAGCTGAGCAGCGCCAGCGTCGAGCTGAACAGCACGACGACTTCGTAGCCGAGCAGGAAGCGCCTGCGTCCCAGACGGTCGCTGGCCGGTCCGACCAGCAGGGTCAGCAGCACCGCCACCAGCAGGGCCCCGGACAGCAGCGCGCCGATGTGCGCGGCGCCCCAGCCCAGAGCATGCAGGTACAGCGTGAAGCCGACGACCAGCGCACCCTGGCCGATGGAACGCGCGAAGCGCACCGCCATGAGCAGCGGCACGGCACGCGGCCAGCGGCCAGTGCCGCGGTCCATCAGGAGTGCGCCGAGGTCGCTTGCGCCCGCGCGGGCCCGGGTTGGGCGATGTAGTGGCGCAATTGGGCGATCACGCTCGGCTGGTCCCAGTCCTGCGGCCCCAGGGTGCGCGCGACCTCGCGCCCCTGCTTGTCGATCAGGATGGTCGTCGGGGTGCCCAGGATGTCGAGCCGGTCGAGCACCTTGGTCGTCGGATCGACGTAGATCGGCAGGTGATCGATGAAGTTGTCCTGGTAGAAGCTTTTCACCGCGAACAGCCCGCCACGGTCGACCGACAGCGGAACGACCGCGAACTCCTTGCCTCCGAGCAGCTCCTGCAGCTTGTTCAGCGTGGGCATTTCGCGCACGCAGGGCGGGCACCAGGTGGCCCAGATGTTCAGCAGCACCACCTTGCCGCGAAACGCGGCGAGGCTGGTCGGCTGGCCCTTGCCGTCGAGAAACGACAGCTGGGGTACCGGCCGCGGCGCCGGGTAGGGGGTGAAGCGGAAGGCCGCTGCGGCCTCGGCCTGCGGCGCCGCCAGCGCGCCGGCAGCGCCCAGCGCGAGGCTGAGCGCCAGCAGGCCCGACAAGCGCCTGCGCGACCCCGAGGGAATGCTGGACATACTGCGTCTCCGGCGAAGGTTCGACATCGGCGAGCCCGGCGCGCGCGGCGCCGACCCCAGGTCTCGCAGTATATAAGGCTTCGGTGATAGATGGGCGCCGCGGCCCCGCGGCGCCCTCCGCGGGTCAGCGCGTCAGCGAAGGCAGGATCACGTAGGACGAAGGCCTCGCCGGCAACGGGGCGGTGCGCGTGGGGTTGGCCGGCGTCTGCGGCGGCGCTGCCGCGGGCGTCGACGCGGTGTGCCCGAACAGGCCGCCGAAGTTGAAGCCGCTGGGCTTGGCCAGGCTGGCCGCGCTGGGATCGAGCGGCGGGTACTGCTGCAGGAAATAGCCCTCCACGGCATCGGGCACGGCGTAGCTGCCGATGGAGGCGAAGCCGGTCGCCGGGTTCACCGGCACCTGCACGACGTCCGGCGGCGGCGCCCACGGCTGGTCGGGATCACCGGCAGCCGCCTGGCGCATGTATTGAATCCAGATCGGCAACGCCACCGCCGCTCCCTGCTCGCCGCGCCCCAGGCTGCGCGGCTGGTTGTAGCCCACCCAGGCGATGCCGACACGGTCGTGGTCGTAGCCGTCGAACCAGGCGTCGCGGAAGTCCGAGGTGGTGCCGGTCTTGCCCGCCAGGTCCTGGCGCCCCAGCACCCGGGCCCCCGCCCCGGTTCCGCTGCGGATCACCTGCTGCATCATCTGGGTCAGCAAGAAGGCGTTGCCCTGGCTGATGATGCGCGGGGCGTCGGCGCTGCCCAGGGCCTGCTTCGGAGCCTGGTAGATCACCGCGCCGTGGGCGTCGACGATCTTCTCGACCAGGCGCGGCTGCACCAGGTATCCGCCGTTGGCGAACACCGCGTAGGCGCGGGCCATTTGCAGAGGCGAGAAGCTGCCGGCACCGAGCACCATCGTCGGGTACGGGGGGATCTGGTCGAGCGGCAGTCCGAACTGCGAGGCGTGGTAGCGCGCGTAGGGCACGCCCACCGCCAGCACCACGCGCACCGCGGCGATGTTGTCCGAGCGCGCCAGCGCGACCGCTGCGGGCATCGGGCCCAGAGAATGCTTCTCGTAGTTGTGAGGCTGCCATAGCGGCTGCCCGGGCCCGGGGTTGATGGCGATCGGCGAGTCGTCGATGATGGTCGTCGGCGCCAGGCCCTCGGCCACCGCGGCCGAGTAGATGAAGGGCTTGAAGCTCGAGCCGGGCTGGCGATAGGCCTGGTTGACGTGGTCGAACTTGTCGTGGATGAAGTCGAATCCGCCCACCCAGGCCTGCACCGCGCCGGTCTGCGGCTGCAGCGACACGAAGGCCGCCTGCGCGCGCGGCACCTGGGCGATCATCAGGCCGGCCGCGCCGCGCTCCAGCCGGACGATCGAGCCGGGCACGATACGCAGCGCCGCCGGCGCGCGCGGCAGCAGGCCCCGGTAGCAGAACTTCAGCCCGGCGCCGCCGATGGTCTGCACCGTGC
>JAKBBQ010000136.1 GCA_021808405.1 Pseudomonadota bacterium
ACGCGGGGTCGGTGCGCTGGCACGCGGAGCCGCAGCGCTGGCACGCGGAGCCGACGCGTGCCGGGGAAGTCCATACTGGACTACATGCGGCGGATGTGGCGGCTTGCGCGCCTGGCGCTCGAACTCGCGGCGTTGCGCTGGCGAGAGCTTCTGGTAGTCCTCCCAGGCACGGCGGCGGCTTTGCAGCGGCGCGCGTCCGGTGGCCAGGAAGGTCTGCCTGGCCAGTCGGCGCTCGCGCGGGGTCATGCGAACCCACTCGCCGATGCGGCGTTGCAGCACTTCACGCTGCTGCGGGCTCAGGGCCGGGTAGCGTGCCGCGATGTTCAGCCATTTGCTGCGTTGCACAGCCGACAGCGAGGGCCAGCGTTGGCGCAGCGGCGCCAGCGCCTGGCGTTGCAGCGGGCTCAGGTGGTTCCAGTCGTTGGCATGGCCAGCCGGAGCGGCCGCCCAGCAGGTGGCGCAGGCCAGCAGCCACAGGCCGGCCAGGACCCTGCGCAGCGCGTGGCCCAAACGAGCGGGCGACGAAACGGACTCCCGCGGCATCACTCTCCCTGCCGCAGGTAATGCCGAAAACCAGGGTCCGTATAGGCCTGCGGCGGCAGGTCGTCCAGCAGCAGCGCGGTGTCGATGTCGGCGATGCGGTGCACGAACCGCTCCTGCTGGTAATGCTGCAGCGCATACAGCCCGAACCAGAGCACCGGCAGGGCCAGCGCCGCCACCAGCCGGGCGCGCCAGCTCGCGCGATCCCGCGGCCCGCCTGCGATGACCGCCGTCGCGGCGCCCCCCAGCCAGGAGCGGGCGCCGACCGGCCGCCGCTGGCGTGCCAGCGCGCGCATGCGCGCCTGCTCCAGCGCGGCCATCGTCGCGGGCGGCAGCTGCTCGCTGCCTACGCTCAGCCTTGCCGCGACCGCATAGCCGAAGCGTGCCTGCGCTGCTTCGTGCAGCGCGACCGATTCATGATTGTTTTTCATCGTTCCAACCTCGTGCCCGCAGCGCCTTCGCCAGGGCCTGCGCCGCACGGGAGCAGTGCGTCTTCACGCTCCCCTCGGAACAGCCCATCGCCTCGGCGGTTTCGGCCACATCCAACCCCTCCCAGTAACGCAGCAGGAAGGCCTCGCGTTGACGCTCCGGGAGCCTGGAGATCTCCGAGTCCAGGATGGCCAGCGTCTGCATGCGCTCGAGCTGGCGATCCGAGCCTTCGCCGAGGCCTGCGGAGTCGCGCACATCGAGGGTTTCCAGCAGGTCGAAGCCGACTTCCGGATCGTCGTCTCCTGTGCTGAAATCCGACATATTGCTCATCCAGCCGGCGCGCACCTTCTGGCGTCGGTGCCAGTCCAGGATCGCATTGGTGAGAATCCGCTGGAACAGCATCGGCCACTCGGAAGGGTCGCGGGCGCCGTACTTTTCGGCAAGCCGGATCATCGAATCCTGGACAATGTCCAGCGCCGAATCCGGATTCTGAGTGGCGAACTGGGCGCGTTTGAAAGCCCTGTTCTGCACGCTGCGCAAAAAGACCGAAAGTTCCTGTTCGGAGGCCACATGCTGGGCCCTGCGGGCAGGGCGGGAGCGGAGTCAGCCGACCATTATGCCCCCGCCGCAGGCGTGGGCATGGCCGGCGCGTCAGCTCGCCGAAGCGCCCAGCAGGTCGAAGTGCTCGACCTGCGGTGGCCGCGCGAAGAACGGTCCGACGACTTCGCGCCAGCGGGCGTAGTCGGCCGACTTGCGAAATCCTTCCATATGGTCCTCGACGCTGCGCCAGTGGATCTGCAGCAAGTAGCGCTGGGGGTTGTCGAGACCCTTGTGCACCCGCCAGCCGAGGAATCCCTCGGCCTTGGCGATGATCTGGGTCACCCCGCGCTGGATCGCGGCGTCGAATTCGGCCTCGCGGCCAGGCTGGATCTGGATGTCGGCAAGTTCGAGGATCATCGTGGTTCTCGTTGCGTGAAAGGGCCAAGGTGGGGCCGCGCCGCCGGGCCGGCCTCGCTGCATTGTCGGACAGGCGCGGCGCGCTTGCAGCCCGGCAGCGCTTGCGCAGACGCCGCGCCGCGCGCCCTTCTACAATGGCGGGTCTGCCTGCGTCGGCCCAGCGGCCTCCCACCCATGCCCATTTGCCCCATCTCGGAAATCGTCGACGAAATGCGCGCCGGACGCATGGTCGTGCTGGTCGACGAGGAGGACCGCGAAAACGAGGGCGACCTCGTTCTGGCCGCCGAGCACGTGTCGGCCGACTCGATCAATTTCATGGCCACCCATGGCCGCGGCCTCATCTGCCTGGCGCTGACCCGGGCGCGCTGCGAGCGCCTGGGGCTGCGGCCGATGGTGCGCAACAACGGCTCGGCCCACGGCACCGCGTTCACCGTGTCGATCGAGGCGGCCGAAGGGGTCAGCACCGGCATTTCGGCGGCCGACCGCGCGCGCACCGTCGAGGTCGCGGTCGCGCGCAACGCCCGCTCCGAGGACATCGTGCAGCCCGGCCATGTGTTTCCGTTGATGGCGCAGGACGGCGGCGTGCTGATGCGAGCCGGCCATACCGAGGCCGGTTGCGACCTGGCGCAGCTGGCCGGGCTGGAGCCGGCGGCCGTGATCTGCGAGATCATGAACGAGGACGGAACCATGGCCAGGTTGCCCGACCTGGAGCTGTTCGCGCGCCGGCACGGCCTGAAGATCGGTGCGATCGCCGACCTGATCGAATACCGCAGTCGCCACGAAAGCCTGATCGAGCGCGCGCAGCAGCGCGACATGCTCACCGCGGCAGGCGAGGTGCAGGCCCTGCTGTATCGCGACCGCGCCGGCGGCGGCGTGCACCTGGCGCTGGTCAAGGGCCGTCCCCAAGGCAGCGAGCAGCCGGTGCTGGTGCGGGTGCACGAGCCGCTGTCGGTGCTCGACGTGCTCGACCGGCAGTCCACGCGCCACAGCTGGAGCGTGCAGCAGGCGCTCGAACGGATCGGCGAGGCCGGCTGCGGAGTCGTCGTGCTGCTCAACGTCGGCGAGGCGGCCGATGCGGTCGCGCAGCACTTCGACGCGGCGCCGGCCCGGGAGCGAATCCGCGCCGGTGCCGCGGCGCTGCGCAACTACGGAATCGGGGCGCAGATCCTGCGCGATGTCGGGGTGCGGCGCATGCGCCTGCTGGCCGCGCCGCGCAGGATGCCCAGCATGGCCGGCTTCGGACTGGAGGTCGACGGCTTCGAGCCGCCGCCGCAGCCGGGCGCCCGGACGCTGGCGTGTGTTTCCCGGCACGACGGCTGAGGCGGCCAGATGCACGATGCGCAACGGCGGGACGATCCCGCGATGCTCGACGGCAAGGGGTTGCGCGTGGCGATCGCGCAGGCCCGCTTCAATATCGACATCACCGAACAACTGGCCGCCGCGTGCGTGGAGCAGTTGCGCGCCCTCGGCACCGAGCCGCCGCGGCTGCTCAGCGTGCCCGGCGCGCTGGAGTTGCCCCAGGCCCTGGAGTGGCTGGCGCGCGACGGGTCCTGCGACGCGCTGGTCGCGCTGGGCTGCGTGATCCGTGGCGAGACCTACCACTTCGAGCTGGTGTGCGATACCTCGGCGGCCGGAGTGCAGCAGGTGGCGCTGCGCCATGGCATCGCGGTGGCCAACGGCATCCTCACGGTCGAGGATCGGCAGCAGGCCCTGCAGCGCATCGACAAGGGCGCCGAATGCGCGCGGGTCGCGGTGGAAATGGCCCGGCTGGCGCGCGCGCTGGGCGCGCGGCGCGGTAACTGAGACGGGCGAGGAGGGCTTTGCGATGACCGCTGCCACCCCGGCCAAGAGCGCGCGACGCAAGGCGCGCGAACTGGCCCTGCAGGGTTTGTTCGAGTGGTTGCTCGCCGGCAGCGACGCCGGGGCCATCGAGGCCTTCCTCGACGAGCGCTATCCCACCATCAAGCTCGACCGGGAACTGTTCGAGTCGCTGCTCCACGGCTGCATACGCGAGTCCGCGGCCCTCGACGAGGCGCTGCAGCCCTTGCTCGACCGCCCGAGCCGCGAGCTTTCGCCGGTCGAGCATGCGCTGCTGCTGCTCGGCGCCTATGAGATGCGCTTCCTGCCCGAGGTGCCGTACAAGGTGATCATCAACGAGGCGGTCGACCTGGCCAAGTCCTACGGCGGGACCGACGGCTTCAAGTACGTCAACGGCGTGCTCGATCGCCTGGCGCTGCAACTGCGCAGCGCCGAAACCGGCCCGCGCGATGCGCAGCAGCGCCCGACGCAGCGCACGCGCCCGGCACAGCCGAACCCGGCCGCGGCGGTGCCCGTGAGCATCAAGCCGCGCTCCAGCCGGCCCGCAGCGCGAAGCCGGCGCGGCCCCGGCTGAAGGCGCGCCGGCGGGCACGGCCTCGGGCCGCCGGGCGCGCCCCACCTCAGGCCGCCAGGCGCGCCGTCCAACGCAGGTCGGAGCCGATCGCCTCGAGTCGCGCGCCCTGCAGCCGCAGCCCTTGCGCGACCTCCTGCAGCGGCCCGAAGGGAGCGATTCCGGCCCCTTGTCCGAGCAGCAGCGGCGCCTGGTACAACAGCAATTCGTCGACCAACCCGGCGCCCAGCAGCGAGGCATTCAGGCGCGCTCCGGCCTCGACATGGAGTTCCCCGAGCTGGCGCTGCGCCAGCAGCCGCAGCAGCGCCTGCAGGTCGAGCTTGCCCGGCTTGCGCGGGTCGGTCGGCACGGCGAGCAGTTGCGCTCCGCCATCGACCAGCGGCGCGCCGCGGCGCGCCGCCTGCGCCTGGTCGAGCGCATGCGCGACCAGCAGCCGGCCCGCGCGGGCATGTTGCATGACCTGCGCCCGCGGCGACAGCTCGAGGCGGCTGTCGACCACCACGCACCAGGGCTGGCGCGGCGTCGCGACATGGCGTACGTCCAGTCGCGGATCGTCGTCGCGCACGGTGCCCATGCCGGTCAGCACCGCGCAGGCTCGCGCTCGCCAGTGATGGGCGTCCACCCGCGCGGCGGGGCCGGTGATCCACTGGCTGGCGCCGTTGGGCAGCGCGGTGATGCCGTCCAGCGAAGCCGCCACCTTCAGCCGCAGCCACGGACGTCCGCGTTCGATGCGGGAAAAGAACCCGGGGTTCAGCTCGCGCGCCTGGTCTTCCAGCAGGCCGCAGTCGCAGCGCACCCCGGCCGCGCGCAGCCGTGCCAGGCCGCCGCCGTCGACCAGGGGATTGGGGTCGTGCGCCGCCGCCACCACGCGCGCCACGCCGGCGGCGATCAACGCGTCGGCGCAAGGCGGGGTGCGGCCGTGATGGGAACAGGGTTCGAGGCTGACGTAGGCGGTGGCGCCGCGCGTGTCCAGGCCGCGTCGGGCTGCCTGGTCGAGGGCGACGATTTCGGCATGCCGCCGTCCCGCTTCCTCGGTCGCGCCTTCGCCCAGCACCTGGCCGTCGCGTACCAGCACGCAGCCCACGCGCGGGTTGGGACTGGTGCGGTACAGCGCGCGCTCGGCCAGCGTGAGCGCGCGCTGCATCATGCGCCGGTCGAACGCGGCGTGCGGGCGCTCGCTCATGGCTTGCGCCTGCCCTGGGCGGGTCGCCTGGCCGCTGCGCGAGGCTGGCCGCCGCGTGCCATTTCCTCCAGGATCTGCACGAACTGCGCCGGATCCTTGAAGCTGCGGTAGACGGAGGCAAAGCGCACGTAGGCGACCTCGTCGAGGCGCTTGAGTTCGTCCATGACCCATTCGCCCAGGCGAGCCGATTCGAGTTCGCGCGCACCGGTCTGCAACAGTCGCTGCTCGATGCGTCCGATCGCGGCGTCGACTTCCTCGGCGGCCACCGGGCGCTTGCGCAGCGCCAGCGCCAGCGACGCGGCGAGCTTGGGGCGGGAATACTCGACCCGCCGCCCGTCCTTCTTGACCACCGCAGGGAAACTGACCTCGGCCCGCTCGTAGGTGGTGAAGCGCTTGTCGCAGCCGGCGCAGCGGCGGCGCCGGCGCAGCGCCGTGCCGTCCTCGACCTCGCGGGTTTCCACGACCTGGGTGTCCGGATGCTGGCAGAAGGGGCATTTCATGGCATGTGCCGGCGGGGCGAAAGCCGCATTATCCGATGCGCGGCGCCACGCCCGGCCCGCCGCCCGAGCGGCCCGCCCGGCGGGCGGGCCGCCGCGTCGCAGGCGCGCGCGCAGCGGCCGATTACACTTCGGGAATGGGCGAGCAAGTGCGGTCGATGGTGATCCTGATTTCCGGCACGGGGTCGAACATGCAGGCCATCGCCCGCGCCTGTGTCGAACAAGGCTGGTCGGCGCGGGTCGCTGCGGTGATCAGCAACCGTGCCGAAGCGGCCGGCTTGCGCCTGGCCGCCGAGATGGGCATCGCCACCGAGGTGGTGGAACCCCGGCCCGGCGCCGGCCGCGAGGCCTACGACCAGGAACTCGCGCGGCGCATCGACCGCCATGCTCCCGACGCCGTGGTGCTGGCCGGCTTCATGCGGGTGCTCGGCGAGGCCTTTGTCGGCCGCTACCAGGGCCGGCTGATCAACGTGCACCCCTCGCTGCTGCCGGCGTTTCCCGGACTGCATACCCACCGCCGGGCGCTCGAGGCCGGGGTCAAATGGCACGGCGCCACCGTGCACCTGGTCAGCGCCCAGGTCGATGCCGGACCGATCGTCGACCAGGCGGTGGTCGCGGTGCAGGACGATGACACCGAGGCCAGCCTGGCAGCCAGGGTGCTGCAGCAGGAGCACCGCATCTATGCGCCGGCGGTGCGCGCGCTGCTCGAGGGACGCCTGCGGCTGCAAGGGCGGCGGGTGCGCACGTTGGCCACCGCGCGGGACGCGGCATGAAGCGCGGCGGCCGGCCGCGTGCAGCGGTGGAGCGCGGCATGCACCTGCTCGACCATGGGGTCGAATTGCTGCGCCTGGTGTTGCGCCTGGACTCGCCCGCCGATGCCGTGGTGTCGCGCTATTTCCGCGCCCATCCGCGGCTGGGTCAGCGCGACCGCCACCTGCTCGCCGAGGCGACGTACGCGGTGTTGCGCAACCTTCGGTTGTGGCGCCACCTGGCGCAGACCGCTCCCGAGGGCAGCGCCGAGTCGCGGCTGCTGGCGCTGGGGTGGCAGGCGCCGGGACCGACCGGCGGCCTGAGCCCGCGCATGCTGGAGTGGAGCCGGCAGGCGCTGGCGCAGCCGACTGCCGATCTGCCCGCCGCGCTGCGTTACAGCCTTCCCGACTGGCTCGCCGAGGCCATGCGGCAGTCGCTGCCGTTCCTCGGTGAAGGCGGTTTCGACTCGCTGGCGCAGTCGCTGCTGCAAGCCGCGCCGCTGGACCTGCGGGTCAACGCGCTGAAGGCCGACCGCGAACAGGCACGGGCCTCGCTGGGCGAGCAGGGAATCGACGCGTCGCCCACGGCCTTGTCGCCCTGGGGGCTGAGGGTGCAGGGCAAGCCCGCGTTGCAGCGCAGCAAGGCCTTCGAGGACGGCGTGGTCGAGGTGCAGGACGAAGGCAGCCAGCTGCTGGCGCTGCTGCTGGCGCCGCGGCGCGGCGAAATGGTCGTGGATTTTTGCGCCGGCGCGGGAGGCAAGACCCTGGCGCTGGGAGCGATGATGCGGGGCAGCGGCCGTCTGTATGCCTTCGACGTGTCCCAGTCCAGGCTGGACAGGCTGCGCCCGCGACTGGCGCGCAGCGGCCTGTCCAACGTCTACCCGGTGGCCATCCGCAGCGAGCGCGACGACAGGGTGCAGCGCCTGGCGGGCAAGATCGACCGCGTGCTGGTGGACGCACCGTGCAGCGGCGTGGGGACGTTGCGCCGCAACCCGGACTTGAAGTGGCGAATCGATGCGCAGCAGGTGCAGCGCCTGGCGCAGCAGCAGCGCGCCATCCTGCGCCAGGCGGCGGCGCTGCTCAAGCCCGGGGGGCGCCTGGTGTATGCGACCTGCAGCCTGCTCGACATCGAGAATGACCAGGTCGTGCAGGATTTCCTGCGGGATCATCCATCCTTCGGCGTGCTCGACGCGGGCGAATGGTGGGCGCGCCAGGGCCTTCCCGGGGCGCCGCCTGCCGGGCCCTGGCTGCGCCTGTTTCCCCACCTGCACGCCACCGACGGGTTCTTCGCCGCGCTGCTCGAGCGCCGGGGCGCCTGAGCGCAGGCGCGGGGTCGCCTGCGCGTCGGCGCGGGGTCGCCGGGCCGCGCTTTGCCCGCGCGGGGCACTGTGGGGTATGCTGGCCTCTGGCCGGCGCCCGCCGCTGCGGCGGGCCGGCCCGGTAGGAAAAAGGATCCATGCTGCAAACGCTGTTGAATTGGGCCGCCCACGGCCTTTGGCACGCCGGGCTGGGCACCGTGCTGCTTTACACCCTGTTGACCACCCATGTGACCATCGTTGCAGTGACGGTCTATCTGCATCGGTCGCAGGCGCACCGGGCGCTGGACCTGCACCCCGGACTGATGCATTTCTTCCGTTTCTGGCTGTGGTTGAGCACCGGCATGTCGACCCGCCAGTGGGTCGCCGTCCATCGCAAGCACCATGCGCGCTGCGAGACCCCCGAAGACCCGCACAGCCCGGTGACCCGGGGTATCGGCACCGTGCTGCTGCGCGGGGCCGAACTCTACCGCGCCGAGGCAGCCGACCCGCGGACCGTGGAGCGCTACGGTCACGGCACCCCGGACGACTGGCTGGAACGCCGGGTCTACTCGCGCTTGGAGTGGCAGGGCGTGGGCCTGCTGCTGGTGGCCGACGTGCTGCTGTTCGGGGTGCTCGGGGCCACGGTGTGGGCCGCGCAGATGCTGTGGATTCCCATCTGGGCTGCCGGGGTGGTCAACGGCCTCGGGCATTGGTGGGGCTATCGCAACTTCAGCAGTCGCGATGCCAGCCGCAACGTGCTGCCTTGGGGTTTGGTCATCGGCGGCGAGGAGTTGCACAACAACCACCACACCTTTCCCACTTCCGCCAAGTTGTCGGTCAAGTGGTGGGAATTCGACCTGGGATGGGGTTACATCCGGGTATTTTCCTGGCTCGGCCTGGCCCAGGTGCACAGGCTGCCTCCCAAGCCGCGGCTCGGTCAGGCGCGCTCGCAGGTCGATCCCGCGCTGCTGCAGAGTGTGATCGCCAACCGCTACGACCTGATGGCGCGCTACGCGCGGGAACTGCGGCGTGCCGTGCGGGCCGAGTTGCGCAGGGTGCGCGCGGCCGGCGGCGCCAAGTCGCAGGTGCGGGCGTTGCGCGCGGCGCGCAGGCTGGTCGGCCGCGAGCCGCAGAGCCTCGATGCCAGCGCGCGCGAGGCCATCGACACGGCGGCACAG
>JAKBBQ010000137.1 GCA_021808405.1 Pseudomonadota bacterium
ACCTCGCCGACCGCCTGCTCGATCTCGTCGGGGTACAGGTGGCGCCCGCCGCGGATGATCAGGTCCTTCGCCCGACCGGTGACAAAGTATTCGCCGTCGGCGCGGTACGCCAGGTCGCCGCTGTCCAGCCAGCCGTCGCGCTGCAGCAGCGCACGCGTCTGCTCGGGGTTGCGCAGATAGCCCGCGGTGGCCGACGGGCCGCGAAAGTGCAGCCGCCCCTCGACTCGCTCGCCGAGTTCGCAGCCCTGCGCGTCCACCACCCGCACCTGGTGGCCGGGCAGCGGAAAACCGCAGGACACGAAGCGCAACGCACCGCCATGGTCATCCGCTGCCGGCTGGGCGCGCCGCTCGGCGGCGAAACGCGCGCGATCGATGCGGTCGATGCGGGGTCCGCGACCGGGCGGCGGCACCAGCAGGCCCACCGTGCATTCGGCCAGTCCGTACACCGGGGTCAGCGCCTGCTCGCGCAGCCCGTAGCGGGCAAAGCGCCGTGCGAAGCGTTCCAGGGTCGACGGGTTGACCGCCTCCGAGCCGCTGGCGATCAGCCGCACGCTGCCCAGGTCCAGGCCCTGCAGCGCCGCATCGTCGGCATGCCGCAGGCACAACTCGAAGGCGAAGTTGGGCGCAGCGCTCAGCGTGCCGCGCCAGCGGTGCAGCGCCCACAGCCACGACTCGGGATGCTCGAGGAAATCCAGCGGGGACATCAGCACCAGCGGCCTGGCGTAGTACAGGCTGGACATCCAGGCTGCGATCAGCCCCATGTCGTGATAGAGGGGCAACCAGCTGACGAACACATCGTCGTCGCGCACCCCCACGGCCTGCCCGATGGCGCGGATGTTGGCCAGCAGGTTGGCGTGACTGAGCACCACCCCCTTCGGGCTGCCGGTGCTGCCCGAGGTGTACTGGATGAACGCCGTGTCGCCCTCGTCGGCCTGCACCGGCCGCAGCGCCTGCGGCTGCGCGCGCAGGCAGGTCTCGATGCTGGCGACCTGGCGCAATTCGGGCGCCAGCGCGCCCAGCAGCCGTGCCGCCGGCATCACCTGCTCGGTGCTCAGCAGCAGCACGGCCTGCGCGTTGGCCAGGATGGCGGCATGGCGCACCAGGTGGTCGCCGATCTGCTGCAGGCGGGCCGGAGGGTAGATGGGCACCGGCACCGCGCCGGCCAGCAGCACGCCCAGGTAGGCGTGGAAATACCCGGCGCCGGTGGGCAGCATGATGGCCACGGCCTGCCCCGGCTCGATGCCCCGGCCTTGCAGCCAGGCGCCCACGCGGCGCGCCCCTTCGTCCAGCTGGGCATAGCTCAGCGGCTGCTCGCCGGCGCGCGACAGCAGCACCAACTGGGTGCGTGCGCCATGGCGCTCGACATGCCAGTGCAGCACCTGCGGCAGGGTGCGCGCGGCCTGCGGAAGTTCCTGCGGGCCCCCAGCGGCTCGAGCCGGCTCGAGAAGGCCCGGCGCCGGGGCGACGAGGCCCGCCGGGCCGGGCTGCGCCGGATGCAGCCGCTGCACGATGTCGTCGACCGTATCGACCTCGGCCAGCGCGCCTTCGGCCAGCTGCGCCCCCAGTTCGCGCTCGACCCGCAGCAGCAACTCGGCGCGCGCCAGGCTGTCCAGGCCGAGTTCGCGCCGCAGCGAGGTCCGCGGGCCCGGTATCCGCTCGGGTGCCTGGGGATCGAGTTCCCGGCACAGCGCGCGGATGATTTCGGTCACCTGCCGCTGCAACTGCGCGGACGCGTCGGGGAGCGGTTCGACTGGGCGCATCGCGGGGCCTGGGCAGGCGCCACCGGCGCCCGCGGCCATCGTAGTGCGACCCCGCGGCGCCGGCCATCGGTGAGCCACCGATGCCGCGGCCCCCCGCCGCGACTACCCGCCGTGCGACTCGGCTTCGACCAGGTAGGGTTCGAGTTCCAGCCGCGCGATCTGGTCGCGGTGCACCTCGTCGGGGCCGTCGGCCAGCCGCAGCGTGCGGGCATGGGCATAGGCCTGCGCCAGCCCGAAGTCCTGCGACACCCCGGCGCCGCCGTGCGCCTGGATCGCCCAGTCGATCACCCGGCAGGCCATGCCCGGCGCCACCACCTTGATCATCGCGATCTGCCGGCGCGCCGCCTTGTTGCCCTGGCGGTCCATCGCGTCGGCGGCGCTGAGCACCAGCCAGCGCGCCTGGTCGATGAGCATGCGCGACTCGGCGATGCGCTCGCGGGTCACCCCCTGCTCGGCCAGCGTGCGGCCGAAGGCGCGGCGCTTGACGACCCTGCGGCACATGTCCTCGAGCGCGCGCTCGGCCAGCCCGATGACCCGCATGCAGTGGTGGATGCGCCCCGGCCCCAGCCGTCCCTGGGCGATCTCGAAGCCGCGGCCCTCCCCCAGCAGCATGTTGGACGCGGGAACCCGCACGTCGTGCAGGTCGATCTCGGCATGTCCGTGCGGGGCATCGTCGAAACCGAATACGTCGAGGTGGCGCAGCACCCGCAACCCGGGGGCGTCCATCGGCACCAGGATCATCGACTGCCGGCGGTGGCGGTCGGGATGATCGGGGGCGGTCTTTCCCATCAGGATCAGCACCTTGCAGCGCGGATCGTTGGCCCCCGACGTCCACCATTTGCGCGCGTGGATCACATAGTCGTCGCCGTCGCGGCGGATGCTGGCCTGGATGTTGGTCGCGTCGCTCGACGCCACCGCCGGCTCGGTCATCGCGAAGCCCGAGCGGATGCGTCCCTCGAGCAGCGGAACCAGCCAGCGCTGCTGCTGCTCGACGCTGCCGTAGCGGTCCAGCACCTCCATGTTGCCGGTGTCGGGGGCCGAGCAATTGCAGGCCTCGGGCGCCAGCGGCGAGCGCCCCATGATCTCGCACAGCGGCGCATACTCCAGGTTGCTCAATCCCGCGCCATGCTCCGACGCCGGCAGGAACAGGTTCCACAGCCCCGCGGCACGCGCCTGCTGCTTGAGTTCCTCCATCACCTGCGTGGGCTGCCAGGGGTTGCCGGCGGCGCGGTGGGCAGCCACCTCGGCGGCCAGGCGCGGCTCGGCGGGCAGCACATGGCGGCGCATGAACTCCCACATGCGCCGCTGCAGTTCGACGACCTTGGGCGAATACTCGAAATCCATCGTGGCCTCCGGGGGAAATGGCGGCGCGGGCGTTTCAGCCGGCGCCGATGCGCTGCACCTGCGCCCACGCCGCCTCGGCCAGTGGGCGGGCACGCGAACCGGCCTCCAGCGCCTGCGCGCTGGCCGCGTTGCCCTGCAGCGCGCGCGCCAGCACGCCTTGCAGGATGGCGGCCAGCCGGAACATGTTGAACGCCAGGAAGAACTCCCACTGCCCCGCCGGCACCAGGTCGCGGCCGGTGCGCCTGCAGTAGGCGGCCAGGTACTGCTCCTCGCCGGGGATTCCCAGCGCCTGCAGGTCCTCGCCTGCGATGCCGCGGAACTGGCCGGGCCCGAGCCGCCAGGCCATGCAGTGGTAGGCGAAGTCGGCCAGCGGGTGGCCGATGGTCGACAGCTCCCAGTCCAGCACCGCCACCACCCGCGGCTGGCTGGCGTGGAACACCAGGTTGTCCATGCGGAAGTCGCCGTGCACCACCGCGACCTCGTCGCCCTGCGGCACGTGCTCGGGCAGCCACTGCATCAGCCGCTCCATCGCCTCCAGCGGCTCGGTCTGGCTGGCACGGTACTGCTGGCTCCAGCGGGCGATCTGGCGCGCCACGTAGCCCCCCGGCTTGCCGTAGTCGGCCAGCCCGGCGGCCTGCACGTCCACCTGGTGCAGCGAGGCGATCACCCGGTTCATCGCGTCGAACATCGCGCCCCGCTCGGCAGGCGACAGCCCGGGCAGCCGGGGGTCGAAGAAGATCCGGCCCTGCACCCAGTCCATGACGTAGAAGGCGGTGCCGATCACCGCCTCGTCGTCGCACAGCAGGCGCATGCTGGGCACCGGCACCGCGCTGCCGGCCAGCGCCGACATCACCCGGTATTCGCGGTCCACCGCATGCGCCGACGGCAGCAGCCTGCCCGGGGGCTTGCGCCGCAGCACCCAGCGTTGCCCCGCGGCGTCGAGCAGCAGGTAGGTGGGGTTGGACTGCCCGCCCTCGAACTGGCGCAACTGCAGCGGCAGCCGCAGCCCCGGCAAGCGCGCGCCCAGGTACTCGCCCAGGCGCGCGGCGTCGATGGCCAGCGCCGCACTGGGCTCGCGGGTCGGCGGCAGATCGGCTGCCGTGTCTGGCATCGCCCGCCCCCCGTCAGCCCAGGCGAACCAGTTGCTTGCCGAAATTCTCCCCGCGCAACATGCCGATGAAGGCCTGCGGCGCGCTGGCCAGGCCCTCGGCCACCGACTCGCGCCAGCGCAGCTTGCCGGCGATGGCCAGCGCGGCCAGCTCGCCCAGCGCCTGCGGCCAGCACTCCATGTGGTCGGAGACGATGAAACCCTGCAGCTTGAGCCGGCTCACCAGCACCGCGCGCACATTGCGCATGGGGTAGGGTTCGGTGGCGTTGTAGTCGGAAATCGTTCCACACAGCGCGATGCGGGCGAACGGCCGGGCCAGCGCCAGCAGGCGGTCGAAAATCTCCCCGCCGACGTTCTCGAACAGGCAGTCGAAGCCTTCGCCCAGCGCCTCGCGCAGGTCGGCACCGAGTTGCCCGGCCTTGTAGTCGACGCAGGCATCGAAGCCCAGCTCCTCGGTCACGTAGCGGCACTTGGCCGGCCCCCCGGCCACGCCGACGACGCGGCAGCCGCGCGCCTTGGCGAGCTGGCCGACCACCGCCCCCACCGCTCCCGACGCGGCGGTGACCACCACCGTTTCACCGGGCCTGGGCTCGCAGATGCGGTTCAGGCCGTACCACGCGGTCACCCCGGGCATGCCCAGCGTCCCCAGGTAGGCCTGCAGCGGCACGCGCGACGCGTCGACCTTGGCCAGCGCCTTGCCCGGGGCGCAGCCGTAGAGCTGCCAGCCGAGCATGCCCACCACCTTGTCGCCGGGACGGAAGTCGGGATGACGCGAACGCAGCACCTCGCCGGCGGTGCCGCCGACCATCACCGCGCCCAGCGCGACCGGCTCGGCGTAGGACTTGGCGTCCGACATGCGCCCGCGCATGTAGGGGTCCAGCGACAGCCAGAGGTTGCGCACCAGCACCTCGCCGTCGGCGGGTTCGGGGATCGGCGCGCTGTGCAGCCGCAGGTCGGCGACCTCGACCCAGCCGGTCGGCCGGCGGGCGAGTTGCACCTGGAGGTTTTCATCGGACATCGCAAGGCTCCAGCAAGGGTTCGAAGGGCGGCGCGGCGGCGAGGGCCGCTCAGGCGTCGTGGAAACCGGCTCCGCGCGCGGCCAGCCGCGCCAGCCACGGCGCGGGCTCCCAGAAGCGCGAGTCGCCTCCGGGCCACGCGGCGAACTCGCGCATGCGCCGCGCCACCATGTAGCTTCCCTGCACGTCGGCCCACAGCAAGGGCCCGCCGCGCCACGCCGGAAAGCCGTAGCCGGCAAGGTACACCAGGTCGATGTCGGAGGCACGCTGGGCGATTCCCTCT
This sequence comes from Pseudomonadota bacterium, assembly GCA_021808405.1. GTDB lineage: Bacteria > Pseudomonadota > Gammaproteobacteria > Burkholderiales > Burkholderiaceae_C > Thiomonas_A. The sequence continues at coordinate 5,512 of JAKBBQ010000137.1, forward strand.
TCGAGCAGCCGAGCCGCCTCGTTGACCAGCGCGTACACGCAGCGCTCGACGATCTCGCGGTCGTCGAGCGGGCGCTCGCGCACCCCGATGTCCCGCCGGTACTGCCGGATCAACTGCTCGACCTCGGGGTCGGGCAGCGCCTCGCGGCTGCCCGGCTGGTAGCGGTACCAGCCGGCGCCGGTCTTCTGCCCGAAGCGTCCGAGTTCGCACAGCCGGTCGGCCAGCGCCGAGTAGCGCACCTCGGGGCGCTCGCGGTAGCGGCGCTTGCGGATGGCCCAGCCGATGTCGTTGCCAGCCATGTCGCTCATGCGAAACGGCCCCATCGCCATGCCCCAGGCCTCCAGCGCACGGTCCACCTGCTGCGGCAGCGCGCCCTCCTCGACCAGGAACTGCGCCATGCGGCCGTAGTGCTCGAGCATGCGGTTGCCGATGAATCCGTCGCACACCCCGCTGACCACCGCGGTCTTGCCGATGCGCCGCGCCAGCCGCATCACCGTGGCCAGCACCTCGGCCGAGGTGGCGCGTGCGCGCACCACCTCGAGCAGCCGCATCACGTGCGCAGGGCTGAAGAAATGCAGGCCCACCACGTCGGCCGGGCGGGAAGTGCAGGCGGCGAGGGCGTCGAGGTCGAGGGTCGAGGTGTTGGACGCGAGGATCGCGCCGGGCCGCGCCAGCGAGTCCAGGCGGGCGAAGGCTTCGCGCTTGACCTGCATGTCCTCGAACACGGCCTCGATGATCAGGTCGCAGTCGGTCAGCGCCGACCAATCGAGGGTCGGCTGCAGCAGCGCCATCTGGCGCTCGATTCCGGCGGCATCGATGCGGCCGCGGCGCAGCGCGGCCTGGTGATAGGAACGGATGGCCGCCACCCCGCGCTCCAGCGCCGGCTGCGCGGCGTCGACCAGCACCAGCGCGATGCCGGCCTGCAGGAAGTTCATGGCGATCCCCGAGCCCATCGTGCCGGCGCCGACCACGCCGACGCGGCGTACCGGGCGCACCTCGGTGGTGTCGTCGACGCCCAGCACATGGGCCGCGGCGCGTTCGGCGAAAAAGGCGTGACGCAGCGCGTGCGACTGCGGGGTCGCGAGCAGAGCGAAGAACAACCAGCGCTCGCAGTCCATCCCGGCGTCGAAGTCCTGCAGCCCGGCCTCCACCGCGTCGATCGCCCGCAGCCGCGCCGGCTCGTGGGGATGGCGCTGCGCGACCTGCTCGCGGTGGCGTTGCAGCACCTGCCGCGCGTCGCCCGCCTGCGCCACCGGCTGGTCGCGCAGCCGCGGCAGCGCGCCGGCGTCGGCCAGGCGGCGCGCCACCTGGCAGGCGGCGCCGACCACGTCGGACTCGACCACGGAATCGAACAGCGCGCCATCGCGCAGCTGCGCCGCCGGCAGCAGTTCGCCGCCCAGCATCATCTGCAACGCTCGCTCCAGCCCGACCGCGCGCGGCAGGCGCTGCGTGCCGCCGCTGCCCGGAATCAGCCCGAGCTTGACCTCGGGCAGCCCGACGCGCGCCGAGGCCAGCGCGACTCGGCCATGGCAGGCCAGCGAGAACTCCAGCGCGCCGCCGGCGCACGAACCGTTGATCGCCGCCACCACCGGCTTCGGGGATTGCTCGGCGACCTGCAGCACATCGAGCAGGTGCGGCGAAGCGGTCATCTCCGGCTTGCCGAATTCGCGGATGTCGGCACCCCCGCTGAACAGATCGCCGGCCCCGGTGACCACCACGCCGCGCACCGCCGGGTCGGCCACCGCGGCATCGATGGCCTCGATCAACTGGCGCCGCTGCTGCAGACCGAAGCCGTTGACCGGCGGGTTGTCCAGGCTCAGCACCTGGATGTCGGCATTGCGCTGGCTGTGCACGCTGGGCATGGGGTCTCCGCTGGCGGCGTCGGCCCCGGCGAACGGGGCGAATTCCGATTCGGTGTTCTGCATCGCAGAACCAGGTTTTGCAAAAGTACCGGCAACGATGCTAGGGCGTCGCGGGCCGGGTTGTAAAGCAGCCGCCTCAGCCGCCGCCGGCGTGGTGCAGCCGGGCCGCCAGCTCGAGCAGCCGCGGTCGCGCCTGCTCGAGCAGGAAGCGCGGGCTCAGCAGGAAGGCCGGCCCGCCGCAATTCAACGCCATGCGCGGCGCGCCGCCGCCGGGGTCGATGCCCACCGCGATCGCATGCACGTCGGGCTGCCAGTCGCCGAAGGAACACGCGCAGCCCAGGCTGCGGTACTCCCGCAGCGCGGCCTGCAGCGCCGCGCGCTGCGCCGGCCAGCCGGGGTCGTCGGGGGCCGCCAGTTGCTCGAGCAGCAGCTCGCGCTCGCGCTGCGGCGCCACCGCCAGCCAGGCGCGCCCCATCGCGGTCGTGCCCAGCGGGATGCGCGACCCCACGTCCAGGCTCAGGGTCAGCGCCGAAGGGCTGCGGCAATTCTCGACATAGATCATCGACAGCCTGTCGCGCACCCCCAGCGAGACCATGGTGCCGGTGGCATCGGCCAACTCCTGCATCAGCGGCCGGGCCAGCTGGCGCAGTTCCATGCGCGCCAGCATGCTGCTGCCCAGCGCCAGCGTGGCGCTGCCCAGCCGGTACCTGCCGGTGTCGGCGTCCGCTTCCAGGTAGCCCAGCCGGGTAAGGGTATGGGTCAGGCGCGACACCGTCGACTTGGGCAGGCCGCAGCGCTCGGCGATGTCATGGTTGGCCAGCGCGCGGTCGCGCGAGCGAAAGCAGGCCAGCACGTCGAGCCCGCGCGCCAGCGCGGTGACAAAGTGGCGGTCGGCCTTCGCGTCGTCGGCGCCCGGTCGGCGCGGCGCCTGGCGGCGGCTGGCGGTGCTTCCCATGCATGCTCTCCCCGATGCGCCGGCGCGCCTTGACAGCCGGCGGGCACGGCGGAAGAATCGGACGCATTGTAGCTGCGCGGAATTATGTTCTGCATAGCGGATCAACCCCTGCGATGGCCATCGAACTGCTGCCCGAACTCGCCGCCTGGCGCTCCCAGTTGCGCCAGCGCCTGCGCGCCATCCTGCCCGACGGGCTGCGCCACAGGGTGCTGCTGGGCCAGCGGCTGCGGCGCGACGACTACCTGGACTGGCAGCGCATCCTGCACGCCGAAGGCTGGGGCGCGGTGCACTGGCCTCGCGCCTGGGGCGGCTGCGAATGGGACGCGGCGCAGGTGGCGGTGTTCGAGGAGGAATGCGCCCGCGCCGGCGCGCCGCGCCAGCTGCCCTTCGGGCTGAAGATGCTGGCCGCGGTGCTGCTGCGCTTCGGTACCGCCGAGCAGTGCGCGCGCTTCCTGCCGCCGATCCTCGCTGGCCAGAGCTGGTGGTGCCAGGGCTACTCCGAACCCGGCGCCGGCTCCGACCTGGCCTCGCTGCAGACCCGCGCGGTGCGCGACGGCGACGACTACGTGCTCAGCGGCCAGAAGACCTGGACCACCCTGGCGCAGTACGCCGACTGGATGTTCTGCCTGGCGCGCAGCCGGCCCGACGCGCCGCAGCAGCAGGGAATTTCCTTCCTGCTGGTCGACATGCACAGCCCCGGGGTCAGCGTACGCCCGATCCGCCTGCTCGACGGCGAACACGAGGTCAACGAGGTCTGGCTCGACCGGGTGCGCGTGCCCGCCGCGCAGCTGGTGGGCGCGGAGCACCAGGGCTGGAGCGTCGCCAAGTACCTGCTCGGCCATGAGCGCAGCAACATCGCCGGCATCGGCCTGGTCAAGCGCGAACTCGATC
>JAKBBQ010000138.1 GCA_021808405.1 Pseudomonadota bacterium
TGAGCGCCACCCCGTGACCCCGCCGGGCGGCTTGCCCGGCGCGCAGTACGAACCGTTCGCGAGGAGACGATGAAACAGCGACCAGCAAGCAAGACGGCGGCCCTGCTCGGCTTCGGCCTGCCTGCCCTGATGTTGCTCGGGGCGGGCACGCTGCAGGCGCAGGCCGCAGACTCGATCACCGAGCAGGGCAACGCCTACCTGCAGTTGATGAATGAAATGGGAGGCAACCCTGCCGATTTCAACATCGACGACGGCAGGAAGTTGTGGAGCGAGAAGCGCGGCCCGAAGCACGCATCGCTGCAGGAATGCGATCTCGGCCTCGGGCCCGGGGTGGTCAAGGGGGCGTATGCGCAATTGCCGCGCTACTTCCCCGACACCGGCAAGGTGCAGGACCTGGAGTCGCGGCTCGTCACCTGCATGCAGGCGCTGCAGGGCATTCCGGCCAGGCAGGCCGAGAAGGCGCACTTCGCCAAGGAAGGCGGCAACGCGACGCTGCTGGAGAATCTCGCGTTGTACGTGGCGCATGAATCCGACGGAATGAAGATCGCCATTCCGCAGGGCGACCCGCAGGAGAAACTGGCGTACGAAAACGGCAAGAAGCTGTTCTTCTACCGCGCCGGACCCTACAGCTTTTCCTGTGCGGCCTGCCACTCCGAGACCGGCAAGCGCATCAAGATCTCCGCGCTGCCCAACCTGACCAACAAGCTGGCGGCGGAGTCGTATGCGACCTGGCCGGCCTATCCCAATTCGCAGGGGGTCGCGCGAACCCTGGAATGGCGGATGTTTGCCTGCGAACGCCAGCAGCGCTGGCCGGCGCCGAAGTTCACCTCGAATGCCGTGATCGACCTGATCGAGTACATGGGGGTGAATTCCAACGGCGCCACGCTGCATACCCCGACGTTCAAGCGCTGAGCCGGGAGACGACATGAACAAACTCGCACTGATGGTGTCGGCCGCGGTGGCCGCCACGCTGCTCGCGGGCTGTGCCGGCGCCAGGCAGCAGGCCGCCCAGGCGTCGGGAAACCCCTTCGCCACCACTTCCTTCGAGGACATCCTCCACCACGATTTCGCCGACAAGGGCCAGGCCAAGGTGTCGCGCCTGCAGCAGACGCACACCCAATACGAGTGCTCCAAGTACGACTACCTCGGGGCCAAGATGCCGCAGGCCACCGCCAAGGCGATCGAGGCCGGCGCGCTGGCGCGCGTGGCCTACCCCGCCGACGGCCAGTACCTGGGCAACTGGAAGGCCGGGTTGAAGGTTGCCGAGGACGGCAAGGGCATGCAGTGGAGCGACAAGCCGGGAGTGCCCAACGGCGGCAACTGCCTGGCCTGCCACCACATGATCGCCAACGACCCGTCGCAGGGAACCATCGGCCCCGACCTCTACCACTACGGCAAGCTGCGCGGCGAGGGGCAGGCGGTGCTCAAGTACACCTGGGCGCGCATCTACGACTCGTCGGCCTTCAATGCCTGCAGCTTCATGCCGCCGTTCGGAGCGCACAAGATCCTGACCGAGCAGCAGATGAAGGACGTGATGGCCCTGCTGTTGAACCCGCATTCTCCGGTCAATCAATGACCGGGCGGCCGCCCCGTGCGGCCCGCGCATGATCCCTGGCCCGCCACCGCTGCATCCGGCGGGCTTGTTTTTTCTCGAGGACCCGCCATGAGCATTTCACGCCGTGAATTCCTGAGTGTGCTGGCAGCCGCCGGCGCAACCGGCTTCCCGCTGTTGCGCGAAGCCGGCGCAGCCGAGGTCGAGCAACTCTACAACCCGCCGGTCAGCGGCAACGTGCACATGCTGCACATGACCGACAGCCATGCCCACCTGCAACCGGTGTACTTCCGCGAGCCCAGCGTGAACATCGGAATCGGCGACATGCTGGGTCACCTGCCGCACCTGGTCGGAGCCGACTACCTCAAGCGCATGGGGTTCAAGCCCGACACCCGCGAGTCCTACGCCTTCACCTACCTGGATTTCGAACGGGCCGCCAAGCAGTACGGACGCATGGGCGGCTATGCGCACATCGCCACCCTGGTCAAGCGACTGAAGGCGTCGCGCCCCGGGGCCCTGCTGCTCGATGGCGGGGATGCCTGGCAAGGCACCGCGCTGTCGCTGTGGACGCAGGGCCAGGACATGGTCGAGGCGCAACTGCAACTGGGCGTCGACGTGATGACCGCCCACTGGGAGTTCACCTATGGCGAGGCACGGGTCAAGGAGGTGCTGGCCAAGGACTTCAAGGGCCGCATCGACTTCGTCGCGCAGAACGTCAAGACCGCCGACTTCGGCGACCCGGTGTTCCCGTACTACACGATGAAGCAGATGAACGGGGTGCAGGTGGCGGTGATCGGCCAGGCCTTCCCCTACACCCCGATCGCCAACCCGGCGTACATGATGCCCGACTGGACCTTCGGCATCGACACGCACCATATGCAAAAGGTGGTCAAGGAGGTGCGTGCCAAGGGCGCCCAGCTGGTGGTGGTGCTTTCCCACAACGGCATGGACGTCGACCGCAAGATGGCCTCGCTGGTCGAGGGTATCGATTGCATCTTCGGCGGCCACACCCACGATGCCGAGGCGGTCGCGGTGGAAGTGCGCAGGCCATCCGGCGGCATGACCCTGGTGACCAACGCGGGCTCGCACGGCAAGTTCCTCGGGGTCATGGACTTCGACGTGCGCGGCGGCAAGATGGTGGGCTACAAGTACCGCCTGCTGCCGGTGTTCTCCGACCTGCTGCCGGCCGACGCCGACATGCAGGCGCTGATCAAGCGGGTGCGGGCGCCGTACGAAAGCAAGCTCGACGAGGTGCTGGCGCACAGCGAAGGCGTGCTGTACCGCAGGGGCAACTTCAACGGCACCTGGGACCAGCTGATCCTGGACGCGATGCTGGCGGTGCGCGGCGGCGATCTGGCTTTCTCGCCGGGCTTCCGCTGGGGCGGCAGCCTGCTGCCCGGGGAGCCGATCACCCGCGAGGCGCTGATGACCCAGCTGGCGATCACCTACCCCTACTGCACCCTCACCGAGATGACCGGCAAGACCATCAAGGCGGTGATGGAAGACGTGTGCGACAACCTGTTCAACCCCGACCCGTATTACCAGCAGGGCGGGGACATGGTGCGCGTCGGAGCGTTGACCTACGCCTGCGCGCCGAATGAAAAGATGGGCCATCGGATCCAGGACATGCGCCTGCACGGCAAACCCGTCGACCCGAACAAGACCTACAAGGTCGCCGGCTGGGCGCCGGTGCAGCCGGTCGCCGCGAAGGCCGCGAACCCGCCGATCTGGGAGGTCGTCGAGGAGTACCTCAAGCACAATCCTTCGGTCAAGCCGCTCAAGCCCAACCAGCCGCGGCTGATCGGAGTCCAGGGCAACCCGGGACTGGTGCTGTAGCCGCAAGCGGGGAGCGCAGCCGGGAGCGCAACACCTGGTAACGTTTGCGCGCAAGCCCGAGAGGCCGGACAGCGTCCGGCCTTTTTTGCGCCCGTACGCGTCGGTTGGCCGAGCTTGCCTGGGCCTTGGCGCGACATATCGGCCAGTTCCCGGCGACCGGGCGACCTGGCATGCTGCGCCGCACGATTTTGCGTTGCATCAACTGCGCTGCTACAGTACCCGGAGGTTCAGGCGTCATCGGACCGCTGTGCGTGCGCACGGGGTACCCAGGCGCGCGCATGGTGTCTTCACCCACTCCCGGCCGGCAGACCCGGCGTCCCAGTGAGCTCACCATGACCATCCAGCAGCAGCGCGCGAACTCCTACCTGTTCGGCGGCAACGCTCCGTACGTCGAAGAGTTGTACGAGACCTACCTGGCCAATCCGGGCGCGGTTCCGGACCATTGGCGGGACTATTTCGATGCCCTGCAGCATGTGCCGGCGGTCGACGGCAGCAATTCCCGCGACATTCCCCACGCTCCGGTGCTCGCAGCCTTCGCCCAGCGCGCCCGCAGCGGCCCGGCCAGGGGGATCCAGTTCGGCGCCGACCCCGATCTGGCGCGCAAGCGTGTTGCCGCGCAGCAACTGATCGCCGCCTATCGCAACGTGGGGGTGCGCTGGGCCGACCTCGACCCCCTCAAGCGCGCCGAGCGTCCGCAGATTCCCGACCTGGAACCGGCCTTCTACGGCTTCAGCGACGCCGACCTGGAAACCACCTTCAACGTCAGCAACACCTATTTCGGCCAGGAGTCGATGAGCCTGCGCGAGCTCATCAACAACCTGCACGAGACCTATTGCGGCTCGATCGGAGCCGAGTTCATGTTCCTCAGCGACCAGGGGCAGAAGCGCTGGTGGCAGCAAAGGCTGGAGAGCATCCGCACGCGGCCGAGCTTCAGCGCCGAGAAGAAGCGCGACATCCTGGACAAGCTCACCGCGGCCGAGGGGCTGGAGCGCTACCTGGCCACGCGCTACGTCGGCCAGAAGCGATTTTCCCTCGAAGGCGGCGAAAGCTTCATCGTCGGCATGGACGAGGTGATCCAGCGCGGCGCCGAGAGGGGCGCGCAGGAAGTGATCATCGGCATGGCCCACCGCGGGCGCCTGAACGTGCTGGTCAATACCCTGGGCAAGCGGCCGAAGGACCTGTTCGCCGAGTTCGAGGGCAAGCATGCCAGCGAACTGCCCTCGGGCGACGTCAAGTACCACCAGGGTTTTTCCAGCGACGTGTCGACGCCGTCGGGGCCGATCCACCTGTCGCTGGCCTTCAACCCCTCGCACCTGGAAATCGTCAACCCGGTGGTCGAGGGCTCGGTGCGCGCCCGCCAGGAGCGCCGCGGCGACAAGCGCGGCCAGCAGGTGCTGCCGGTGCTGGTGCATGGCGACGCGTCGTTCGCCGGACAGGGCGTGGTCATGGAAACCCTGGCGCTGGCGCAGACCCGCGGCTACTCCACGGGCGGCACGCTGCACATCGTGATCAACAACCAGATCGGATTCACCACCTCCGATCCCCGCGACGCGCGTTCCACGCTGTACTGCACCGACGTGGTGAAGATGATCGAGGCGCCGGTGCTGCACGTCAACGGCGACGATCCGGAGGCGGTGGCGCTGTGCTGCCAGCTGGCGGTGGACTACCGCGCCGAATTCGCCCACGACGTGGTGGTCGACATCGTGTGCTTCCGCAAGCTCGGCCACAACGAGCAGGACACCCCGGCGGTGACCCAGCCGCTGATGTACAAGAAGATCGCCGCCCACGCCGGGACGCGCAAGCTCTACGCCGACCGCCTGGCCAGCCAGGGGGTGATCGGCGAGGGCGACGGCGACGGCATGGTGCAGTCGTTCCGCTCGGCGATGGAAGACGGCGAGCGCGCGCTCGAGCCGGTGCTGTCCAACTACAAGAGCAAGTTCGCGGTCGACTGGACGAATTTCCTCCATCGCAAGTGGACCGACAGCGCCGACACCTCGCTACCGATGACCGAGCTCAAGCGCCTGGCCGAGCGCATCACCACGGTGCCGCAGGACTTCAAGGTGCATCCGCTGGTCGAGAAGGTGATCGCCGACCGCGCCCGCATGGGGCGCGGCGAGGTCACGCTGGACTGGGGCATGGGCGAGCACCTGGCCTTCGCGTCGCTGGTCGCCAACGGCTACCCGGTGCGCCTGTCGGGCGAGGACTGCGGCCGGGGAACCTTCAGCCACCGGCATGCGGTGCTGCACGACCAGAAGCGCGAACGCTGGGACGCCGGCACCTACGTGCCGCTGGAAAACGTCGCGGAGGGCCAGGCGCCGTTCGTGGTCATCGACTCCATCCTGTCGGAAGAGGCGGTTCTGGGCTTCGAGTACGGCTACTCCACGGCGGACCCCAATACCCTGGTGATCTGGGAAGCCCAGTTCGGCGACTTCGCCAACGGCGCCCAGGTGCTGATCGACCAGTTCATTTCCGCCGGCGAGGTCAAATGGGGCCGCGCGTCGGGGCTGACCCTGATGCTGCCGCATGGCTACGAGGGCCAGGGTCCCGAGCATTCGTCGGCGCGCCTCGAGCGCTATCTGCAACTGTGCGCAGAGACCAACATGCAGGTCTGCCAGCCGACGACTCCGGCGCAGATCTTCCACCTGCTGCGCCGGCAGATGATCCGGCAATTCCGCAAGCCGCTGGTGATCATGACCCCGAAGTCGCTGCTGCGCCACCCCGACGCGCGCTCGGCCCTCGGCGAGCTGGCCGAGTCGCACTTCCACACCGTGCTCGGCGAGAAGGACGACATCGACGCCGCGAAGGTCAAGCGCATGGTGGTGTGCACCGGCCGTGTCTACTACGACCTGCTGGCCGAGCGCCGGCAGCGCGAACTCCACGACGCGGTCGTCGTGCGGCTGGAACAGCTCTATCCCTTCCCGCACAAGGCCTTCGCCGCCGAGTTGCGCCGCTACCCCAATCTGCGCGACATCGTCTGGTGCCAGGACGAGCCGCAGAACCAGGGCGCGTGGTTCTTCATCCAGCATCATGTCCACGAGAACATGCAGGAAGGCCAGCGCCTGGGCTACGCCGGGCGCGCCGCGTCGGCGTCGACCGCGGTGGGTTACTACGCCAAGCATGCCGAGCAGCAGAAGGAACTGATGGCCGCCGCGTTCGGCAAGCTCAAGGGTTTCATCCTGAGCAAGTGAGCCTGTTTGCCGCCCGAGCCTGCCGGTCGTGCGCCGGCGGGCCGGCGCGGCGACCTCCAGCGGCCGCGTCCCCGCGGCGCTGCGAAGTCCCCTCCCAACATCCCCTGATCCCCCGCGAGACCCACCATGGCACTCATCGATGTCAAGGTTCCCCAACTGTCCGAGTCGGTGGCCGAAGCCACGCTGCTGCAGTGGAAGAAAAAGCCCGGCGACCCCGTCGCACAGGACGAGATCCTGATTGAAATCGAAACCGACAAGGTCGTGCTCGAAGTCCCGGCGCCCGGCGCCGGCGTGCTGGCCAGCGTGGCCAAGGGCGACGGCGCGACCGTCGTCGCCGACGAGGTGATCGCCACCATCGACACCGCCGCCAAGCCCGGAGCGGCGGCGCCCGCGGCGGCACCGGCCGCAGCGCCTGCGCCGGCTGCGGCGCCGGTGCAGGCCGCCAGTACGGCGCCGCCGGCCGCCGCCGCGGTGGCGATGCCGGCCGCGGCCAAGATCCTCGCCGAACAGGGGATGGAGGCGGGCGCGGTGGCCGCAAGCGGTCGTGGCGGGCGTGTCACCAAGGGCGACGCCTTGGCCGCGGTGGCGGCCAAGGCGGCTGCCCCGGCCGCCGCCGCGGCGGCCGCCAGCGCCCCGTTCAACACTCCCCAGGCACTGCCGCAGGTGGAAGCCCAGGTCGACCTGTCGGCCTACGCGGAGCGTCCGGAGCAGCGCGTGCCGATGAGCCGGCTGCGCGCGCGCATCGCCCAGCGGCTGGTGCAGTCGCAATCGGAAAACGCCATCCTCACCACCTTCAACGAAGTGAACATGAAGCCGGTGATGGACCTGCGCAACGCCCACAAGGATCGATTCGAGAAGGAGCATGGGGTCAAGCTCGGCTTCATGAGCTTTTTCGTCAAGGCCGCGGTGCATGCGCTGCGCAAGTACCCGATCCTCAACGCCTCGGTCGACGGCAACGACATCCTGTACCACGGCTATTTCGACATCGGCATCGCGGTCGGCAGCCCGCGCGGCCTGGTGGTCCCCATCCTGCGCAATGTCGACCAGCTCAGCTTCGCCGACATCGAGCGCCAGATCGGCGATTTCGGCGCCAAGGCGCGCGACGGCAAGCTGGCCATCGAGGACCTGACCGGCGGCACCTTCTCGATCAGCAATGGCGGGGTGTTCGGCTCGATGCTGTCGACGCCGATCATCAACCCGCCGCAGGCTGCGATCCTCGGCGTGCACGCGACCAAGGACCGGCCGGTGGTGGAAAACGGCCAGATCGTGATCCGGCCGATCAACTACCTGGCACTCAGCTATGACCACCGCATCATCGACGGGCGCGAGGCGGTGCTCGGGCTGGTCGCGATGAAGGAAGCGCTGGAAGACCCGGCGCGCCTGCTGCTCAACCTGTGAGGCGCGCCATGGATCACGACCTGATTGTCATCGGCGCCGGCCCCGGCGGCTACATCGCGGCGATCCGCGCCGCGCAGCTCGGCATGTCCGTGGCCTGCATCGACGAATGGAGTCGCGCCAACGGTGCGCCGGCACCCGGCGGCACCTGCACCAACGTCGGCTGCATTCCGTCGAAGGCGATGCTGCAGTCCTCCGAGCACTACGAGCACATCGGCCACGGCATGGCCGAGCACGGCATCGAGGTGGGCTCGGTCAAGCTGGACCTGGAGCGCATGCTGGCGCGCAAGCGCAAGGTGGTCGAGCAGAACAACGACGGCATCCTGTACCTGTTCAAGAAGAACAAGGTCCGCTTCGTGCACGGCCACGCCGCGTTCGCCGCGCGCACCGACTCGGGCTTCGAGGTCGCGGTCAGCGGCGCCGAGCCGGTGACCCTGCGCGCGCGCCAGGTGATCATCGCCACCGGCTCGCGCCCGCGCGCGCTGCCCGGGGTGGACTTCGACGAGCAGCGGGTGCTGTCCAACAGCGGCGCGCTGGCGCTGGCGAAGGTGCCCGAGCGCATGGGCATCATCGGCGCCGGAGTGATCGGGCTGGAGATGGGCTCGGTGTGGCGCCGCCTCGGCGCCAAGGTGACGGTGCTCGAAGCGCTGCCCGAGTTCCTGGGAGCGGCCGACGCCCAGGTGGCCAAGGAGGCGCTCAAGCAGTTCACCCGCCAGGGCCTGGACATCCAGCTCGGCGTCAAGATCACCGAGGTCAAGCCCGCCGCCCGCTCGGGTCCGGTGCGTCTGCTGTACACCGACTCCAAGGGCGCCGAGCACAAGCTGGAAGTCGACGCCTTGATGGTGTCGATCGGGCGACTGCCGCATACCGAGGGCCTGGGCCTCGACAAGGTCGGCCTCCAGCCCGACGAGCGCGGCTTCCTGGCGGTCGACGCCGACTGCCGCACCGAAGTGCCGGGGATCTGGGCCATCGGCGACGTGGTGCGCGGCCCGATGCTGGCGCACAAGGCCGAGGAGGAGGGCGTCGCGGTGGCCGAGCGCCTGGCGGGCCAAAAGCCCCACGTGGACTTCAACACCGTGCCCTGGGTGATCTACACCAGCCCGGAGATCGCCTGGGTGGGGCAGACCGAGCAGGCGCTGAAGGCCGCCGGGCGCGCCTACAAGGTGGGCAGCTTTCCCTTCCTGGCCAACGGCCGCGCGCGCGCGCTGGGCGACACCACCGGCTTCGTCAAGCTGCTCAGCGATG
>JAKBBQ010000139.1 GCA_021808405.1 Pseudomonadota bacterium
TCATCGAGTGTGGATCGGAATCGGACATAAAGGGGTTCAGGGTGAAACGATTCAGGATTCGGCAGACGGCAGCGACGGCGCTTCGGCGCTCCGCAGCGATGCGCCCTCGTCGGCGGCAGCGGCCAGCAGGTCGATCTGCTGCGGGTCGGTGGTCGGCACCGGCGGGGCCTCGAGCTCGGCCAGGCTGCTCAGGCCGAGATCGTCGAGGAACTGACGGGTGGTCGCGTACAGCAACGGGCGACCCGGCCCTTCGCGATGCCCGATGGTCTCGATCCAGCCGCGCTCCTCGAGCTGTCGCAGGATCTGCGTGTTGACGCTGACGCCCCGGATGTCCTCGATGTCGCCGCGGGTGACAGGCTGCCGGTGGGCGATGATCGCCAGGGTCTCCTGCACTGCGCGCGAGTAGCGCGGCGGCCTTTCGGGATTCAGGCGCTGCAGGTACGCCTGCATGTCCGCACGGCTCTGGAAGCGCCAGCCGGCAGCGACTTCCCGCAGCTCGATGCCTCGATCGCTCCAGTCGCGCTGCAGCTCCTCGAGCACGGCGCGCAGCGCCGATGCGTCGATCTGTTCGTCGAAGAGTCCGCGCAACGCAGCCGGGCTCAGCGGCTGGGTGGCACATAGCAATGCGGTCTCGAGGACCCGCTTGGCCCATGCAGTGTTCATGCGTGCGAGGATTCGAGCGCAGGATGCGCTGGAGCCGGCCCTCCCGAGCCGGTATTGACCATGATTTCGGTGTTGCCCGTTCGTTGCGGCACGCAAGCGACCACTGGCTGCATCGCCGGTGCCCGCGGTGCGGACGTGGCATCGGTTCAGACGGTGCCGGCGGAGCGACTGCGCGCACCCCGACCCCCTCCCGACCCAGCGTCCCATTCACGCGCCAGCCATCTTACCTGCCGCGCCACGCCGGTCGATCCGGTTTCGCAGGGGTCCCGCACGGGTTCCCTGTGGATTCCGTGCGGGTTCCGTAGGGAACCCGGTTGGAACCCGTATGGCCCCCGCGTGCGTCCCGCCCGAGCCCCGAATTCCCGCCGTGGCACTCGCCGCACCGGCCCGGAGATATCCAGGTTCGCGATTCGGCGGTTCATTGTAGCCCAGCCAGCGTGGATTGCTCCAGCAAGTCCCTGCCCGACCGTCGAGTCCGTCACGGCTGCGCAACGCCGGGCGCCGGGGGATAGAAGGCATCGGCGTGCAAGTCGCGCGGGGCCACCCCGCGCTGCAGCAACTGCCGGCTCACCGCGTCGACCATCGACGGCGAGCCGGCGAGATAGAACTTGGCGCTCGCGTGGTCGCGCAGGTCGGCCAGCAGCGCCTCGCCCACCCGCCCACCGCGCATACCGCCCGGGCTGTCGTACTCCACCACCACGTGCGCCTGGAAGTTCGGGTGCCTGCGCGAGAGTTCCGCGATGCGCTCGCCACCGTAGACCTCGGAGACGTTGCGAAACCCGGCGTACAGCAGCACGGGATCGGTCTTGCCATTGTCGAGGGCGGTCTCCACCACCGACAGCATCGGCCCCAATCCGGTGCCGGCGCTCACGGCGTACAGGGGACCCTGGTGGCGAGGACGGAAATACGCCTCGCCCATCGGTGCCTCGACCCGCAGTCGCGCGCCCGGCACGATGCTGGCGCCCAGCAGCGCCGAGAACGTTCCGCCCACGGTGCGCCGGATATGGAATTCCAGCACGCCGTCGTACTCGGCTTGCACCGGCGTGCCGGCCATCGAGAAATCACGGCCGATCCACAGTCCGTCGGGTCCCTGCGCCTGCAGGTGCGCGTACTGGCCGGCGCTGAACACCAGCGGGCCGAGCGGGTCGTCGGCACCGACGACCCCCAGCACCAGCGAGAACACCTCGGGCGCCAGTTCGCGCAGCGCCAGCACCCGGCAGTCCAGCCGGCGCCTGGGGTGCTCGATGTAATCGTCGGGATCGACCAGTTGCAGTTGCAGGTCACCGACCACGCGCGAGCTGCACGCCAGGATCAGCCCCTGCAGGCGCTGCCGCGGCGGCAACGCCTGCTCCTGGACCTCCGACATCACCACCTGCCCGCCCTGCACCAGGCATTTGCAGGTGCCGCACTCGCCGCGCTTGCACGACCAGCGCACCGGCACGCGGTTGCGACGCAGGACCTTGAGAAGATTTTCATCGGCGGCGGCCTGCAGCTGCAGGCCGAGCGCCGGGATCGAGACAATGGGCATAACGCAGCAAGCCAAGCCGCAGCGCGCCCCGGCATCGAACGCCGACCAGCGGCGCAAACCCGCGATGATACGGGCCGGCCGCGCAGGGGGTGCAGGCGGGCCGGGCGCGCAGCGGGTGCAGGCCGCCCCGGGTGCGCCCGGCCCTGCGACAATAGCCCCGATGGAACGACTGCGGATCCGGCATTGCAATCTGTGCGGGGCCCCGGTGCAACACCGGGTGCCCGAGGGCGACAGCCATGCGCGGGCGGTGTGCACGGCCTGCTCCCATATCCAGTACGAAAACCCGCGCAATATCGTCGGTACGCTGCCGGTCTGGGAGGACAAGGTGCTGCTGTGCCGGCGGGCGATCGAGCCCCGGCACGGCCTGTGGACCCTGCCTGCCGGCTTCATGGAGCTCGACGAGACCACCGAGCAGGGTGCGTTGCGCGAAACCCTGGAGGAAGCCGGCGCCGAGGTGCGACTGGACGGTCTGTACAGCGTGGTCAACGTGCGCCCGGTCAGCCAGGTCTACCTGTTGTACCGCGCGCGCCTGCTCGAGCCGCGCTGGCAGCCCGGCCCGGAAACCCTGGAGGCGCAGCTGTTCGCCGCGGCCGAGGTACCGTGGCCGCAATTGGCCTTTCGCGCGGTCGCCGAAACCCTGCGGCGCTATTTCGACGATCTGCGGGCCGGGGAGAGCTGGCGACTGCACGCATTCGACGTCGAATGACCCCTGCACCGCGGATCGCGCCCGCTTCGCCGCAACGGACTTGTCGGGCTTTGTGGCGCGCGCACGACACTGCGTACAGGGGCGTGTATCTCGGGGACTCCACCCGCGGCAGGCGGATGGTCCCGCCGTGTAAGCCTGAGGTCAGGCGCATCGGCAAGAGTGTGACAAAAACAGTGACCTGTATCAGAAGAAATCAGCAACTTTCGTGATATAAGAAAGTCTGCAACGGATGTATCGACCAACCATGAGAACAACGCCCGCCGCCACGATCCATCGCATGGACAAGCCCCATCCTTGCGACGTGTGTTTCCAGAGTCGTTTCTGCCTACCCATCGCGCTTCCTGCCGACGAGCTCAACAGGATGCGCGACATCATGCAGAACACCATGCGTATCGCCAAGGGCGAGCGGCTGTTCGAGAGCGGCCAGGCGATGGACAAGGTGTACTCGGTCCACGCGGGATCGTTCAAGTCGGTCGTCGGCAGCCCGGATGGCCGCCAGCAGATCGTCGGCTTCCACGTCCCCGGGGAGTTGATGGGGCTGGAGGGATTTTCCACCCGGGTCTACATGACCGACGTGGTGGCGCTGGAAGACAGCGAGGCCTGCGAAATCGACGTGCGCGCGCTGGAGAACACGGCGCGCGAACTGCCCACGCTGCAGCACCAGATCCATTGCCTGATCGGCAACCGCCTGGCGCGCGCCCAGCAGGACCAGTTCGTGCTCGGCAGCATGCAGGCCGACGAGCGCCTGGCGCGCTTCCTGCTGGACCTGTCCGAACGCTACAAGGCTCGCGGCCTGTCCCCCGACGAATTCGTGCTGCGCATGAGCCGCGAGGAAATCGGCAGCTACCTGGGCCTGAAACTGGAGACCGTCAGCCGACTGATGTCGCGTTTCCACCAGGCCACGCTGATCCACGTCGCGCAGCGCCAGGTGCGCATCACCGACCGCGACGGCCTGGTCGCCCTGCTCAGCCACGAGGCCTGAGCCGGCTGCTCGACGAGCCTGGCGCTCAGGCGTCGGCTTCGCGATCCTCGAACACGTCGCCTGGCCCCGCGGGGCGGCTGGTCAGCAGCCACAGGCTGAGGCAGCTCGCTGCCCAGCAGGCGATCCACTCGACGAGGAACAGCGCCGAGTACACCGCGCGCGCCGACCACGCGCCGGCCGCTGGCACCGCGGTGTGCGCCGGGGCGAGCACCGCCCACAGCAGGCCGGTGGCCAGCGCCGCCACCAGGAACGACGGCCACAAGGCGCGCAGGCAAAGCAGGCGTAGCGCTCGCACGGTGCAGGACTCCTTCATCGCCGGCGGCCGCTGCGCCGCCTCAGCCATTGCCGCGGGGCGCCCGCGGCGCAACCGCGGCCGCGGCAGGCGCCGTCGATGCGATGCCCGGTCCGCCAGCGGCGCGCGGCTGCGTCACCCCGTGGCGCGCCAGCTCGGCACCGAACACTCCCACCAGCACGAGCAGCAGCGCGGCATGCACCAGGATGCGCGGCCGCAACAGCCGCGCTCCTTGTTCGCGCCAGCCCCAGCGGTTCTCCAGGCCTGCCGCGCTGACATGCCGGATCAGCCCGCGCGGGGATTGCAGGCTGACCATCACCTGGTCGCAGGCGTCGATGCAGGCCGCGCAGTCGATGCACAGGTACTGCGGGCCCTCGCGAATGTCGATTCCCGTCGGACAGACCTGGACGCAGATCGAACAATCCACGCAATCGCCCCGGCCCTGCGCGCGCGCCGACAGGTCTCGGCGCCGCATGCCGCGCGGCTCGCCGCGCGCCGCGTCGTAGCGCACGCTCACGGTGTCGGCGTCGAACATCCGAGGCTGCAGCCGGGCGTACGGGCACAGGTGCTTGCAGACCTGCTCGCGCAGGAAACCGGCGTTGCCGTAGGTCGCCAGTCCGTAGAAGGCGATCCAGAACAGCTGCCAGCCGTGCGCTTGGCCATGCGGCAGCGCGGCGACCAGGGCGCGCACCGGCGTGAAGTAGCCGACGAAGGTCAAGCCGGTCCACAGCGCGAGCGCCAGCCAGAGCGCGTGCTTGAGGATCTTGCGGGCGAACTTGCGCAGGTTCGGCGGTTGCGAGTCCAGGCGTATGCGCGCCAGGCGATCGCCCTCGACCCACTGCTCGATCCACATGAACACTTCCGTGTAGACCGTCTGCGGGCAGGCGTAGCCGCAGAACAGGCGCCCGGCGATCGCGGTGAACAGGAACAGCGCGTAGCCGGCGATCAGCAGTGGCAAGACGAGCAGCGCCAGGTCATGCGTGGCCAGGCTCAGCCCGAAACAGTCGACCCGCCGCTGCACGAGGTCGAACAGCACGGCCTGCCGGCCCTGCCAGCGCAACCAGGGCAAGCCGTAGAACACGGCCTGCGTGAACAGCACCAGCGCGACCCGCCAGCGCGCGAACACGCCGCCGACATGGCGGTTGTAGACCTTGCGGCGGGTCGCGTGCAGGACCTGCTCGGTGGTCTGCCACGCGCCCGCCTGCGGCCGGCGCGCGGGGCCGTTCATCGCTGCCGCCGTTGCGCGGGCGCGCCGGCCGGCTGGGCCTGCTGGCCTTGCAGCGCCGACGCGGTCGCGAGCACCGCCGGGGCCTGCCAGGCCTGCCGGGGATGGGACCACACGAACAGCAGGGCCGCCGAGACGATCGCAACGAACAGTCCCATCCACCACCTCGGCAGGGGATTGGCCAGTTGCTGCAGCGGCGCGTCCGCCTCGCCAGCCCGGGCGCCGACCCGCGCCGCCTGGGCTGGCGCCACCTCGCTCGTATGCATCCCCAGCAACAGCAACGCCACGCCGAGGCCGACCAGCGCCAGCGCGAGGACCCAGTCATTCCAGGTCGAGAAAGTCAGCGGATGCATCATCGATGGAGCTCCTTCGGCCGCCACCGGCCACGACACGCCCAAGGTAGCCGGGGCGCGCGCCCGGGCGCTTGACATGCGTCAACGCAGCGCAAGATGCCCCGGCGCCACCGGTGGCCGCGCGTCAGCGAGAGTCCTTGCGCAGGCGGGCGAAGGCGGCCGCCATCGCCGACTCGACCCGCGGCTGCGCCGGGCGCGACCCCGGCGCGCCGCCGCGGCGCTGGCGATCCGTCGCCGCGGGAGCCGCGCCGACGAGCGCCTCGCCGGTCGGCTGGCTGCGCATGCTCAGCCCGATGCGTGCGCGCTGCACATCGACCTCGAGCACCGTGACTTGCACCACGTCGCCGACCTTCACCACCTCGGAGGCATCCTTGACAAAACGATCGGCCAACTGCGAGACGTGCACCAGGCCGTCGCAATGCACGCCCAGGTCGACGAAGGCGCCGAACGCGGCCACGTTGGTCACGGTGCCCTCCAGCCGCATGCCCACGCGCAGGTCGCCGATGGTCTGCACCTCCTCGTGCAAGCGCGCGACGCGGAACTCCGGACGCGGATCGCGCCCGGGCTTTTGCAGTTCGGCCAGGACGTCGCGCACCGTGAACAGCCCGTGGCGATCATCGACGAAGTCCTCCGCGCGCAAGGCGCGCAGGCGCGGCGCGTCGCCCATCAGCAGGTGGATCGGCTGCCCGGCGGCGGCCAGGATGCGCTCGACCAGCACGTAGCTCTCGGGATGCACGGCCGAGCGGTCCAGCGGGTTGTCGCCGTCGTTGACGCGCAGGAACCCGGCCGACTGCTCGAAGGTCTTCGGCCCCAGCCCCGGCACCTCGAGCAGTGCGCCGCGGTGGGCGAAGGCACCGGCCTGGTCGCGCCGACGCACGATCTGCTCGGCGATGCGGCTGTTCAGCCCGGCCACGCGGGACAGCAGCGCCGGCGACGCGGTGTTGACGTCGACACCGACCCGGTTCACGCAGTCCTCGACCACGGCATCGAGCCTGCGTGCCAGCAGCGCCTGGTCGACATCGTGCTGATACTGCCCGACGCCGATGCTCTTGGGATCGATTTTCACCAGCTCGGCCAGCGGGTCCTGCACCCGGCGCGCGATCGACACCGCGCCCCGCAGGCTCACGTCCAGCTCGGGCAACTCCTGCGACGCCAGTTCGCTGGCCGAGTAGACCGACGCTCCCGCCTCGCTGACCACCACCTGCAGCAGCGCCAGTTCGGCGTGCCGCCGGCCCAGTTCGGCGGCCAGCCGCGCCGTCTCGCGGCTGGCGGTGCCGTTGCCTATGGCCACCAGGCCGACGTGGTGGCGGGCGCACAGCGCGCCCAGGCGTTGCAGGCTGCCCTCCCAGTCGCGCCGCGGCTCGTGGGGATGGACGGTGGCGGTTTCCAGCACCTTGCCGGTCGCGTCGATCACCGCGACCTTCACTCCGGTGCGAATCCCCGGGTCCAGGCCCATCACCACCTTCGGCCCGGCAGGCGCGGCAAGCAGCAGGTCGCGCAGGTTCGAGCCGAACACCGCGATGGCCGCGGCCTCGGCCTGCTCGCGCAGGCGGGCGAACAACTCGCGCTCCAGCGAAAGCGACAGCTTGACCCGCCATGCCCATTGCACGCAGCGCTGCAGCCAGTCGTCGGCGGCGCGCCCGGCGTGGCTCCAACCGGCGTGCGCCGCGATGCGTTGCTGCCCGGCATGCGGCGCACCCGGCGCGGCGCCGGAATCGGGAAGTTCCAACGCCAGGTCGAGCACCTGCTGCGCGCGCCCGCGCAGCACCGCCAGCGCGCGGTGCGAAGGCACGCGGGCGATCGGCTCGGCATAGTCGAAATAGTCCTGGAAGTTCGCGCCTTCGTTGTGCCGGCCCTCGCGCACCCGCGAGCGCAGAACGCCGCGGTTCCAGAGCCACTCGCGCAGCGGGCCGACCAGCGACGGATCCTCGGCCCAGAGTTCCGCCAGGATGTCTCGCGCACCGTCCAGGCACGACTCGACCGTGCTGAAGTCCACGCCACCCTGCGCCGGCCGCACGAAAGCCTGGGCCTCGTCGCGCGGATCGCGCCAGGGCTCGGCCAGCAGCAGCCGGGCCAACGGCTCCAGGCCCGCGCTGCGAGCCTTCTGCGCCCGCGTGACCATGCGCGGCTTGTAGGGCAGGTACAGGTCCTCGAGCTGCTGGCGCTGCTCGGCGCCTTCGATGGCTTCGCGCAACGCCTCGCTCAGCTTGCCCTGCTGGGCGATGGACTTGAGGATCGCCGCACGCCGCTGCTCGAGCTCGCGCAGGTACCCCAGGCGCTGCTCGAGGCCCCGCAGGTGCTCGTCGCTCATGCCCGCGGTAGCCTCCTTGCGGTAGCGCGCGATGAACGGCACGGTCGCGCCGCCGTCGAGCAACTCGACCGCGGCGGCGATCTGCGGCACGCGCAACTGCAGTTCGCCGGCGAGTCGGGCCAGGATCTTGGCGTGGCGCGCGGCCGGATCGGCATCCGGCAACGGCTGCGGGGCGGCGGCGGGTTGCGAAGCCGGCGCAGCGCGCGGTGGGTCGGGCAGGCTCATCGGTACGGGGCGGTTGCCAAAAACCGAGTAGTCTAAGGCCGCGGCGCCCCGCGCCGGCCCGCGGC
The DNA here is from genome assembly GCA_021808405.1 of Pseudomonadota bacterium. Lineage (GTDB taxonomy): Bacteria > Pseudomonadota > Gammaproteobacteria > Burkholderiales > Burkholderiaceae_C > Thiomonas_A. The sequence continues at coordinate 8,351 of JAKBBQ010000139.1, forward strand.
GACCGACCGGCTCACACCGCGTTGAGCGGCACCTTCAGATAGCTCACGCCGTTGGCCTCCGCCTCGGGCAGGTGCCCGGCCCGCACGTTGACCTGGATCGACGGCATGATCAGCGCGGGCATGCCCAGCGTGGCGTCGCGCTGCTTGCGGAAGGAGACGAACTGCTCCTCGCTGACACCTTCGTGGATCTGCACGTTGCCTTCGCGCTGCTCGCGCACCGTGCAGACCCAGCGCGGCTCGCGCCCGCCCGGCATGTAGTCGTGGCACATGTACAGCCGGGTCTCCTGCGGAAGATCGAAAATCCGGCGAACCGAAGCGTAGAGCTGATGCGCGTCGCCTCCGGGAAAATCGCAACGCGCGGTGCCGTAATCCGGCATGAACAGGGTATCGCCGACGAACGCGCAATCGCCGACCAGGTACACCACGCAGGCCGGGGTGTGCCCCGGGGTATGCAGCACCCGTGCCTGCAGTTCGCCGATGCCGAAGGTCTCGCCGTCGGCGAACAGGCGGTCGAAGGGCCTGCCGTCGCGGGCGATTCCCGGGTCGTGGAAGAGTTCGCCGAACACTTGCTGCACTTGGCGGATGTGCTCGCCGATCGCGATGCGCCCGCCGAGCCGGCCCTGGATATAGGCCGCCGCCGACAGATGGTCGGCGTGGGCGTGGGTTTCCAGCAGCCATTCCAGGCGCAGGCCTTCGCCGCGGATGACCTCGATGATCGCGTCGGCGAAGGCGGTGTGCGTGCGCCCTGCCGCGTAGTCGAAGTCCAGCACGCTGTCGACCAGCGCGCACTGGCGGGTCGCCGGGTCGACCACCAGGTGGCAGATGGTGTGGGTCGGCGCGTGGAACCAGCTGCGCA
>JAKBBQ010000140.1 GCA_021808405.1 Pseudomonadota bacterium
GGCCAGCACCCGCCCGCCGAGGATGCCCAGCAGCAGGCCGCTCATCACCAGGCCCACCGCGCGGCCCCGTCGCTCGGCTGGCGCCAGGTGGGCGACCAGGGGGACGATCTGCTGGGTCACCGAGGCGGTCAAGCCCACGCCGAGGCTGGCCGCCGCCAGCACCGGCACCGAGGTGGCCGCGCCCGCGAGCACGAGCATCAGCACCAGCGCCGCGCCGGTGATCAGGATGACCCGGTGGCGGGCGTAGCGATCGCCCAGCGGGCCCAGGCCGATCAGCCCGCAGGCGTAGCCCAGCTGGGTGCATGCGGGTACCGAGGAAATGCCGGCCACCGACGTGTGGAAACCCAGCGCCAGTTGGTCGAGCAGCGGCTGCACGTAATAGATGTTGGCGACGGCGATTCCGCAGGCCAGGGCCATCAGCGGCAGGAAGGCCCGCGGCAGCGCCGGGGGCTGCCGGCAGGCGGGATCGGATGCGAGGGAGGCGCTGGTCATCGAGGCAGCCGGCTGCGGCAAGGCGCGGCAAAGGGCAGCATGCTAGCGAGCTTGCCGGGTGTGAGCGAATGTGACGGCGGGCTATTCGCGCCAGTTCCAGTGGAACTGCCGTCGCCCCGCAGCGGGTTGGTGCTGGACTTCGAGCACTTGCATCCGGCCGTCGGCGCTGGCCCGCACCAGGGTCGAACAGCGGGTGCCGTAGTCGGGCAGGCGGATGAACGCCGCCGACAGCCCGCGCCGCCAACTCGGCGACAGCGGCAGCGACTCGGCTTGCGCGGCGATCTCGGCATCGCTGGCCGGTGTCGGGTCGCTCAAGTGGTCGAGCAGGGCGGCGAAGTCGCCCCGCGCCGGCGAGTCGCCGGCGTCGCCCGCACAGCCGGCCAGGCCGCGTCGCAGCTTGAGCACCTTCGGCCAGGGCGTGTCGAGCGCGGCGTTGGACAGACCGTGCACCCCCGCGGCCACCGTCGTCGCGCCGGCGCGGTTGGACACCCAGAGCATTTCGCGGCGGCGCAAGTCGGCCAGCAGCAGGTTGAACCCGGCGTAGCGCTGCATGCCGCGCTGCAGTTCGGCCGCCCAGAGCGCCACGCCGTCGTGCCGCCAGCGCTGCCCCTCGTGCAGCGGATGCCGGCGTTGCAGGAAGCGCGCGACCAATTGCCCGCGCGACGGGCGCGCGGGCTGCGCATCGGAGGGTTCGCGCACGTTGGTCAGCGCCGCCAGCCGGCCGTCGCGGCTGATCCCCAGCCAGGTGCCGCCGCCTTCGAGGTCGCGGCCGGCCAGCAGCGGCTCGGCAGGGTCGTCGCCGGGCCACCAGTGCATCGCCTGGGTCGGCCGGCGCAGCCACTCGTCGCGGTTGGCCGCGAGCAGCAACGGGCATTGCGCGGCGGGCTGCCACGACCAGGCGATCAGGCACATCGCTGGGTGCTCGCTGCGGCGGTTGCGTCGGGCCGGGATTCAGGCCTCGGCCGGCAGCGCGTAGGGCAGGGTACCCACGCGCAACGGGGCGCCGTCGGCGCCGCGCAGCCGCAGTTCGCCCTGCTCCAGCGCCTGCATCCGCAGCTCGGCCAGCGCTTCCCAGCCGCCGTCCTCGGCGGGCGCGGAATTGACCACCATGCCGCAGGGCTGGCTGGCATCGGCGCTGGCGTAGATCTCGTCGCCGGCGGCCATCGGCACGGCGCCGAGCACCCGGAACAGCCGGCGCTTGACATGGCCCCGGTACTGGGTGCGGGCCACCACTTCCTGGCCCGGATAGCAGCCCTTCTGGAAATCGACCAGGCCGAGCAGGTCGTAGTTCAGCATCTGCGGCACGAAGCGCTCGCTGGTGGCGCTGCCCACATGGGCGATTCCCGATCGCACGCCGGCCAGCAGCCAGTCCTGCACCCGGCCTGCCGGCGATCCGGCAAGCGCTGCCGGCCACGGCGCGGCGGAGTCGGCGCGCTCGCCGGACTCGACCAGCAGGGTGCGCCGCAGTCCGGCCGCATCGGGCAGCCGCAAGCAGGTCAGCCCGGGCCGCGTCAGCACCTGCCAGGGCTCGGTCGCCAGCTCGGGAAGCAGCGCGGGCGAGCCGGCCGGCTCGAGCAGGCCGTGGACTCGGCGCGGCGCGGCGGGCTCCTCCACGGTGCATCGCAGGCGCAGGATGAACATGCGCAGGCGCTTGGCGACGGGCTGCTGCAGCTCGCGCTGCAACAGCATGGCGATCGAGCCGTCGCTTTCCCGCCAGAGCAGGAAATCGCTGAGCACCCGGCCCTGCGGGGTGCACATCGCGGCCATGCGCGCGCTGCCGTCGGGCCAGTCGCGCAGTTCCTGGGTGAACTGGGCCTGCAGCAGGTCGACGGCCTGCGGCCCGCGCGCCAGCAGCAACGCGACGTCGGGCAGTTCGGTGAGGGTGGTGGTCATCGTGGTCGACTAGTATAGGAATCTGTGATGAACCCTGCCTGCGGCGCCGGCCAAGCGCCGCTGCGGCGCCGCGCCGGCGAGGCCGCGGCCCGCCAGTCGACCCCGAAGGGAAGTCCTTGAAACCAAGTTGGCTTGTGCGCCTCGTGGTGCTTGCGGTCGTCGTCGTCGCCGGTGCGGCCGCGGGATTGTTCGCCTGGGCGAATCTGCCGCTGCAGCTGGCGAGCTCGCCGCTGGACTTCGCGGTGCGCAACGGCAGCCCGGCGCGCAGCGCGGCGCAGCAGATACGCTCCCAGGGAGTCGCGCTGTCGCCGCGGCTGTTCTACTGGTTGGCGCGGCTGACCGGCAAGGGCACCCAGCTCAAGGCCGGCAGCTACCAGATCGAGCAGGGCGTCACGCCCTGGCAACTGCTGCGCAAGATGACCCGCGGCGACCAGTCGCTTCTGGCCTTGACCATCCCCGAGGGCTGGACCTTCGCCCAGTTCCTGCAAGCGGCCGACCACGCTCCCGACCTGGTGCCCGATGCGGGCGGGCTGGACAGCCGGCAGCTGATGCGACGCATCGGCGCTCCGCCCGGGCTCGACCCCGAAGGCGAGTTCTTTCCCGACACCTATCTGTACGGCCGCGGAAGTTCCGAGCTGGCGCTGCTGCGCCGGGCCTACCGCCTGATGCAGCGCCAGCTGGCGCAGGCCTGGGCCGATCGCCAGCCGGGGCTGCCGCTGGCCTCGCCGCGCCAGGCCCTCATCCTGGCGTCGCTGATCGAAAAGGAAACCGGGCGCCCGCAGGACCGCTCGCGCATCGCCGGGGTGTTCATCAACCGGCTGCGCGCGGGCATGCCGCTGCAAAGCGACCCGACGGTGATCTACGCGCTGGGCCACGACTACGCCGGGCGCCTGACCCACCACGACATGCAGGTCGCGTCGCCCTACAACACCTACCTGCACCCCGGGCTGCCGCCGACGCCGATCGCGTTGCCCGGAGCCGCCGCGTTGCACGCCGCGCTCCATCCGGCACCCGGGCACGCCTTGTATTTCGTCGCCCGGGGCGACGGCAGCAGTGTGTTTTCCGATACGCTGGCCGAGCACGACGCCGCGGTCGACCGCTACCTGCTCGGCGCCCATGCTCCCGCGGTGGCATCGACAGCGGCCGCCGACAAGCCCCCGTCCCTTCGCCGAGGCCACCCTTGAAGACCCCCCACCCCCCCGGCCTGTTCATCACCGTCGAGGGCATCGACGGCGCCGGCAAAAGCACCCAGTTCGCCGCGCTGGTGCAGGCCTTGCGCACGCGCGGGCGCGACGTCGTGGCCACCCGCGAGCCCGGCGGCACGCCTCTGGGCGAAACCTTGCGCGAGTTGCTGCTCGGCCAGCCGATGAGCGTTTCCACCGAGGCGCTGCTGGTGTTCGCCGCGCGCCAGGAGCACGTGCTGACCCGCATCGAGCCGGCGCTGCTGCGCGGGCAGGACGTGGTGTGCGACCGCTTCACCGACGCCACGCTGGCGTACCAGGGGGCCGGCAAGGGGATTCCCCGCGATCGGCTGCAGGCGCTGGCCGACTGGGTGCACCCCGGGCTGGAGCCCGACCTGACGCTGCTGCTGGACCTGCCGGCCGAAGTCGCGGCGCAGCGCATGCGGCTGCAGCAGCGCGAGGCCGACCGCTTCGAGCGCGAGTCGATCGGGTTTTTCGAGCGGGTGCGCCAGCGCTACCTGGAACTGGCCGCCGAGCAGCCCGGGCGGTGGCGCGTGGTGGACGCCTCGCAGGCCCCCGAGGAGGTCTGGGAAAACATGCGAGATCACTTGAACAAATTCCTGTAAGTCGTCATGTCATTACAGGATTTTCCATCGATTCTTCGCTACGGCGCACGCGGCACCGGGCTCTGGGAAGGGCTGATGCAGGGGGCGGCGGGACTGCTGTGCGAAACCGCCGAGGGCCCGCCGCGGCCGTGGCAGCGCCAGCCCTGCGGCCGCTGTCCCGGCTGCACGCTGCTGCGCAGCGGCAGCCACCCGGATTTGCGCTTGCTGCTGCCGGCCGCGCTGGCCGGCGAGCTGGGTCAGCGCGCGGCCGGCAGCGGCGGCGAGGCGCCGCCGGATGGCCGCGCAGCCTCGCGCGGCACGGTCGGGCGGGAGATCGCCATCGACCAGGTGCGCGAACTCATCGACTGGGCGCAGGCCACCAGCCACCGGGGCGGCCTCAAGGTGGCGCTGGTGCACCCGCTGGATGCGATGGCCGCGCCGGCCGCCAACGCCTTGCTCAAGGTCCTGGAGGAGCCCCCGGCGGGCTTGTGCCTGCTTGCCGGCAGCCACCGCCTGGACCGCGTGCTGCCCACGCTGCGCAGCCGCTGCCTGCTGCAGCCCTGGGGCCGGCCCGACGCGGCGCGGGCGCTGGACGAACTGCGGCGGCGCGGCACCGAGCAACCCGAGGCCGTCGCCGCCTGGTGCCGCAACGCGGTGTTCGACTCCGATCCGGCGCGCGGGCTGCAGTGGACGCGCCGCCTGGTCGAGCAGATGGCTGCCGGCCAGGCGCCGCAAGGCGACGGGGTGGCCCCGGCGGTGGCGGTGGAATCGCTGCAAAAACTCAGCTTCGATCTGTTACGCTGCCGAGCCGGGTTGCCGGCGCTGTACCTGCAGGGCCTGGACGACAGCTTGCGCCGCCTGGGCGGGCAGGGCGACGCCGGGGCCTGGCAGCAGTGGTGGCGGCGGCTCGCCCAGGCCGCGGCCACCGCCGATTTTCCGTTGCACGCCGGGCTCGCGGTCCAGGCCTGGATCGTAGAATGGACCCATCTTTGCACCTCGAGGGCGAAGTGACATGGCGACTCCTGTGGCAGCTTCCAACGGATCGGGCGGCACGGGCGGCTCGCGCCCGAGCGTGATCCAGCTCGCGATCAAGGAAAAGCCCGCGCTGTACGCCGCCTACATCCCCTATTTCCCGGACGGGGGCATCTTCATCCCGACTCCCCGCGAGCACCGCCTCGGAGACGACGTCTACCTGTTGCTGACGGTGATGGACAACCCGCAGCGCTTCCCGATCGCCGGCAAGGTGGCGTGGATCACCCCGGCCAACGCCGCGGGCAACCGCAGCCAGGGCATCGGGGTGCAGTTCCCGGCCGACGAAAAGGCCAAGCAGTTGCGCCGGCTGATCGAGGAAATGCTCGGCCCGGCCGTCGAGGCGACCAACCGCCCGACCCATACCTTGTGAACAAGGGGGCGCTTCGCCGCTCCCCGCACGAACCGCCAGGCCGCTCCCGTCGCATGCGGGCGTCGCGCCGCATCCGCCTGCCATGCCGCTGACCGATTCGCACTGCCACCTGAATTTCCCCGAACTGCGCGAGCGCGAATCCGAGGTGCTGGCCGCGATGGCCGAGCACGGGGTGCTGCGGGCGCTGAACATCAGCACCCGGGTCGAGGAATTCGACCAGGTGCTGGGCTGGGCCGAACGCCATGCCTGCATCTGGGCCACGGTCGGCGTGCACCCCGATACCCCGCCGGGCGACGAGGTCGACCGCGCGAGCCTGGTGGAGCGGGCGCGCCACCCCCGCGTGCTGGCGCTGGGGGAGACCGGGCTGGACTACTACCGCCTGGAGGAGGGCCGCACGCCGGCCGACATGCAGTGGCAGCGCGAGCGCTTCGCCACCCACATCGAGGCGGCGCGCGAAGTCGGAAAGCCGCTGGTCATCCACACCCGGGCCGCGGCCGACGACACCCTGGCGATGCTGCGCGAACAGCGCGCCGACGAGGTCGGCGGGGTGCTGCACTGTTTCACCGAGACGTGGGAGGTGGCGCGCCAGGCGCTGGACATGGGCTTGTACATCTCCCTGTCGGGGATCCTGACCTTCAAGAACGCCAGGCAACTGCAGGAGGTCGCCAGGAGGCTGCCGCAGGACCGCATCCTGGTCGAGACCGACAGCCCCTATCTGGCGCCGGTGCCGTATCGCGGCCATGCCAACCAGCCTGCGTACACCCGCTACGTGGCGCGCTTCCTGGCCCAGCTGAGAGGCTGCGAGGAAGACCTGGTCGAAGCCTTCACGGAAGAGAATTTCGACAGACTTTTCAAACCACTAGAGACTTGAATTCAAGTCATTTCTAGCCGTGGAACATACCCCGGAAGCATCGATTGCACAGGCTGTGCCGCAACCCCCGGCGCAGCGTAGGAAGTGGCTGCTCGCGAGCTGGCGCGGCGCCGCGGCGCTGGTGCTGTCGGCGCTGGCCGCGCAGGCCGGCGCGGCGGCTGCTCCGCCCGGGCTGTTCGCGGCCGTGGCGGCCGACAAGGTGCCGGCGGTGCGCGCGCTGCTGGCGCAAGGCACCGACCCGAACTCCGTCGACCCGCGCGGCAACAGCGCGCTGTACATGGCTCTGCAGCACCATGCGCTGGGCGTGGCGCGGCTGCTGCTGGCGCAGCCTTCGATCCGCATCGACCAGGCCAACCCCGAGGGCGAGACCGCGTTGATGATCGCCTGCCTGCGGGGCGACGACGCGCTGGCGCGCACGCTGCTGGCACGCGGCGCGCGGGTCGATCCGCCGCTGGGCAAGCCCGGCTGGTCGGCGCTGTCCTATGCGGCGACCAACGGCCATGACCGTCTGGTCAAGCTGATGCTGGCGCATGGAGCGCGGGTCGACCAGCCGGCGCCCAACGGCACGACGCCTCTGATGATGGCCGCGTATTTCGGCCACACCTCGACGGTGCGGCTGCTGCTGGCGGCCGGCGCCGACGCGCGCTTGCGCAACGCGATGGGTTTCGCGGCGATCGACCTGGCGATGCGCCGCGGCCACCACGATACCGCCGAGGTGCTGGGGCGCTGGCTGGACCGCGGTCGCAAGCCCGGGCACTGGTAGTCCCGGTCCGCGCGTCCGGCGGGCCTGGTCGTGCCCACGCCGAATCGGCGCATATTTGCATTATGTCAAATGCTGTGGAGGGTTCGTCCCGTCCGCCCGGACCGGACGCCCCGCTTGCACGAGCTTCCGGCGAAGTAAATGTGTACGAAGTGCGCGAAGTAAAAGTGTTTCACCGAGCGCGACTGGAGCTTTCAGCCTGCGACTTTCATGAGGTCCCCCACTCGAATGCCGCTGGGGTCACGCGATCGCTGCCCAGGCCGCAGATTAGCGACTCGGTACGCCCTCCGTGCCCCCTGGTTGCCTAGGTAGACAACATCACCATCGGTCAACCCCGGATGCGAGGTCACAAGCATCAACCCCCCGTTCGCAGACGCTCTGACCTTGGCAATCACCGTATCGTCGTCAGGGCGTTCGAAGACCTTCAGATGGCCACGGCGCTGCGCTACGGAAAAGTCTTGCTTCGCTTCATCCACGGCCATCGTAGCTGCCCTCATCGGTCCTATCCCGAAGAAATCCTACGCATGGTTGGACTCCGACGCGCCCAACAAATTCACGGTTCATGCGAAAGTTGAGGTCGGAGGCCGTGGCCCCGTTTCACGAGCGCGACGCGCCCGCCAGTGACCGAGCGTGCCCTCCATGGGGTGGATCGCGATGGGCAAGGTCGACGTTCGGAAGCGGCATGCCGGCGCAACGCTCCGAAGGGCCAGGACGGGGCGCCAGGACCCTGGACCAGGGCTGAAAACCTCAACGCGTGCGCGCAAGCGACGGTGTGCTGGGCGCACGCTTGCGCGTGGCCGGAGTGGTTTTTCGCGTGGCCGATTCGGCAAAGGTCGCCAGGCGATCCAGCGACGCTTGCAGTGTGGCGATCTGCGCGCGAGCCGCCGCCGCGTCCGCGGAGCTGGCCTGACGGGCGGCGCGCAGGTCCGCGATGCGCTCGCGCTCCAGTGCCAGTTCGGCAGCGGCTGCCGCATGGAAGGTGGCCTGCGCCTGCTCGCGGTCACGTGCGGCATTCAGCAGCGCTTGCGCTTGCTCCCCAGCGGCCAAGGCCGCTTGGCGCTCGGCGCTCAGGGCCCGCTGAAGCGCCTCCACCTGGCGTTCGGCCTTGGCACGCGCCATGCGCTCGCGCTCGAGTTCCAGCGCGACGCGCCGATCCGCGGCGTCGGCGCGCTGGAGTGCCGCTTCGAGTTGCCGTCTGAGCTCGTCCATCTCGACGGTCGCCTTGCCTTGGTGCTCCCGAAGGGTGCTGGACGCCGTGTCCAGTGCGACCCGGGCCCCCTCGAGACGCGCGCGCTCCGCGGCGAGGTCCTGGTGGGCGGCATCGAGTTGGAGGCCCCGCTGCGTCAACTGCTGCTCGAGCCGCGCGGCTGTCGCCTGGGCTTCGCGCGCAGCTGCTACCGCTTGCTCGGCTCGCTCCCTTTCTGCCTCGACGTTGGCGGCAGCTGTTGCGAGGCCCTCGCGCAGTCGCGTATCAAAGTCGGCGCGCGTGTGCGCAAGCGCCGTCTCCCAGAAATGCTGCGCGGCCTGGAGGATGGGCTCGGGCACGTCGGGCGCAGCGGCAAAGGCGCCGGGATCCTGCAGTCGTCGCCCCAGCCCTTTGAACCAGGCGTCCAGCATGGGGCTGACGGTGTTGGGCGAGCCGCGTCCGATGGTCTGGCGAACCCGCTCGATGGTCGGGCGCTCGCCTGCGAGCAGCAGCGCGTCGCAGGCGGCGAAGACGTCGTGCTCGGTGATGCCGCGTGCCATGGTTCGATCTCCTGGATCGGCGCCCTGCTTTGCGCCATAATAAGTCACGATAAGGGATAGTTATCGCGATCTATGTGGAATCTCTGTTAGACATCTTACAGGAACAGTTGTTTTTCAATCCCATGCCACCACCCGCCGCGACCGTCCCCCCGCC
>JAKBBQ010000141.1 GCA_021808405.1 Pseudomonadota bacterium
CGGCGGTGTCGAACTCGATGCCCTGCGGCAGCTTGACCAGCACCCGCGCCGGCATCACCCGCGACTGCGCGTAGGCCCCGAGCGGGCCGTGGCAATAGGCCACGCGATCGCCCGCGGCGAATTCGGTGACCTCCGGCCCGACGGCCTCCACCACCCCCGCCCCCTCGAGCCCGATCCCCGAGGGCAGTTGCAGGGGGTACAGCCCGGAACGGTGGTAGACGTCGATGAAATTCACCCCGACCGCGGCGTTGCGCACCAGCACCTCGCCGGGACCCGGCGCGGCGACCTGCACCGCTTGCCACTGCAGCACTTCCGGACCTCCGGTGCGCTCGATACGGATCGCATGGGTCATGACGCATCTCCCGAATGGTTGCAACACAAGATTGTGCCCGTTCCCGCGCCGGGCGGCTTGACGCACAATCGCCCCTGGAGGGCGTGGCCGATGCGCTTGCTGCTGGTGGAAGACGATCCGATGATTGGCGAGAGCGTGCTCGACGCGCTGCGCGCCGAGGGCTACGCGGTGGACTGGGTGCGCGACGGCCAGTCGGCCGACGCCGCGTGGAGCGGCGAGCACTACGACCTGGTGCTGCTCGACCTCGGACTGCCCGTTCGCGACGGCCTGCAGGTGCTCAAGGCCGCGCGCGAGCGCCGCGACCGCACCCCGGTGCTGATCGTCACCGCGCGCGACGCGGTGGACGAGCGCATCCGCGGCCTCGACGCCGGCGCCGACGACTATCTGCTCAAGCCCTACGACCTGAGCGAGTTGCAGGCGCGCATCCGCGCGCTGCTGCGGCGCGCCGCCGGGCGCGCCGAGCCGGCGCTGGAGCATCGCGGGCTGCGGCTCAACCCGGCGACCCGCGAAGCCACGCTGCACGGCCGGCCGCTGGTGCTGTCGCAACGCGAGTGGGCGGTGCTGGAGGCGCTGATGCGTCGGCCCGGGGTGATCCTGTCGCGCGCCCAGCTGGAGGACAAACTCTACGGCTGGAACGAGGAGATCTCCAGCAACGCGGTCGAGGTCTACGTGCACAGCCTGCGCAAGAAGCTCGGCGCCGACTTCATCCGCAACATCCGCGGCATGGGCTACGTACTGTCCCGCGAGGACACGCAGGCATCATGAAGTCCCTGCGCGCCAAGTTGCTGGTGCTGCTGACCGCGGCGGTGCTGACGGCCGCGCTGGTGCAGGCGGTGGCGGTGTTCCGCAACGCCATGCGCGAGGCCGACGCGGTGTTCGACTACCACCTGCAGCAGATCGCGCTGTCGCTGGCCACCGGCGAACTGGGGCTGCCGGGATTCGGGCCGCGCAGCGGCGCGCGCGACGACCTCGACTACGTGTTCCAGGTCTGGTCGCCCGACGGCCAGCGCATCTACGTGTCGCGCCCGCGGGTGGAACTGCCCGACCAGGCGGTGCTGGGCTACGCCACCGCCGACGTCAACCATCGCAAGTGGCGGGTGTTCTCCATGCAGGCCGGCGGGCGCACCATCCAGGTGGCGCAGCCGCTGCTCAGCCGGCGCGCGCTGGCGCTGACCTTCGCCCTCAATTCGGTGTGGCCGATGCTGCTCATCGTCCCGCTGCTGCTGCTGGTCGTGGCCTGGGTGGTGCGGCGCTCGCTCGGGCCGCTGCGCTCGCTGTCCACCGAACTGGAGAACCGTGCCGCGACCTCCTTCGACCCGCTGGACCCCAGCGCCGTGATGCAGGAAATGCAGCCGGTGGTTCGGGCGATGAACGGTCTGTTCGCCCGCACCCGGCAAGCCTTCGACGCCCAGCAGATGTTCGTCGCCGACGCCGCCCACGAGTTGCGCTCCCCGCTGGCCGCGCTTCGGCTGCAGCTGCAGATGCTCGACCGCGCTCCCGACGAGTCCGCCCGCAGGCTGGCGGCGCAGCGCCTGGACGCCGGAATCGACCGTGCCACCCACCTGGTCGAGCAACTGCTGGCGCTGGCGCGGGCCGACTCGGGCGGTCGCGAGCCGGCGGCGGCGACTTCGCTGGCCGACGCCGCGCGCCAGGCGCTGGGCGATACCGTGGACCTGGCGCAAGCGCGGCAGGTCGACGCCGGACTCGAGCAGGCCGACGAACTCACGGTGCTGGCTCCCCCGCAGGGCCTGCGCATGCTGGCGCGCAACCTGGTCGACAACGCGGTGCGCTACTGCCCGCGCGGCGGCCGCGTCGATGTGCGGGTGCACGCCGAGGCCGGCCAGGCGGTACTCGAGGTGGACGATTCGGGGCCGGGCATACCGGCGTCCGAGCGGCCGCGGGTATTCGACCGTTTCTACCGGCGCGCCGAATCGCCCCCGGGCGGCAGCGGCCTGGGGCTGGCGATCGTGAAGAGCGTGGCCGAGCGCAGCCACGCGACGGTGGATCTGCTGGACTCGCCGCTCGGCGGCCTGCGCGTGCGGGTGTCGTTCCCGGTGGCGCAGCCAGGCTGAATCAGGCGGACGCGGCGGCGGGGGCGTCGAGGTCGAAGGCGCGGTGCAGCGCGCGCACCGCGAGTTCGAGGTACTTCTCGTCGATCAGCACCGACACCTTGATTTCCGAGGTCGAGATCATCTGGATGTTGATCCCCTCCTCCGACAGCGTGCGGAACATGGTGCTGGCCACTCCAGCGTGCGAGCGCATGCCGACGCCGACGATCGACACCTTGCAGGACTTCGGATCGCCCAGCACGTCCCTGGCGCCGATGTGCGCCTGCACCTGGCTCTTCAGGATGCCGAGGGTGCGGGCGTAGTCGTTGCGCCCCACGGTGAACGAAAAATCGGTGAATCCGTCGACACTCTGGTTCTGCACGATCATGTCGACCTCGATATTCGCCTGCCCCACCGCGCTGAGGATCTGGTAGGCGATGCCCGGGCGATCGGGAACCCCGACCACGGTGATCTTCGCCTCGTCGCGGGCGAAGGCGATTCCCGAAACCACGGCGCGTTCCATGTTCTGGTCCTCTTCGAATGTGATCAACGTGCCGCTGCGCATTTCGTCGGCCAGCGGGATGTCCCACGGCGTCAGGCTCGACAGCACGCGCAACCGCACGCGGTACTTGCCGGCGAACTCCACCGAGCGGATCTGCAGCACCTTGGAGCCCAGGCTGGCCATTTCCAGCATTTCCTCGAAGGTGATCGAGGGCAGCTTGGACGCCTCGGGGACCACTCGCGGGTCGGTGGTGTAGACCCCGTCGACATCGGTGTAGATCTGGCACTCGTCGGCGCCCAGCGCGGCGGCCAGCGCCACCCCCGAGGTGTCCGACCCGCCGCGCCCGAGGGTGGTGATGTGCCCGTCGGGGTCGACCCCCTGGAAGCCGGCGACCACGACGACGCGCCCGGCCTGCAGGTCGGCGCGAATGCGCTGCTGGTCGATGGATTCGATGCGCGCCTTGGTGAAGGCGCTGTCGGTATGTACCCCGACCTGGACACCGGTGTAGCTGCGGGCGTCGCGCCCCAGGGATTTCAGCGCCATCGCCAGCAGTCCGATGGTCACCTGCTCGCCGGTCGCCGCGACCACGTCGAGTTCGCGGGGATCGGGCTCGGGCTGGATCTCCCTGGCCAGGCCGATCAGGCGATTGGTCTCGCCCGACATCGCCGACACCACGACCACCAACTGGTGCCCGGCGTCGGCCCACTTGATGACACGCCGGGCGACGTTCTTGATGCGTTCGACGGAGCCGACCGAGGTGCCGCCGTATTTCTGGACGATAAGCGCCATGGTGCACAAGAGGGTTGGACGCCGCTGGCGCTGCCGGCGCGAAGCAGGCGGCGCCGCCAGGCGCGGCGACGCAAAAACATGGGATTATAGGGTGGCCGGACGCGACGGCAGCGCCGATTGACAGCACAACCACCCGTCGCGGCGAATCAGGCGTGCGCCTGCGATCGACACGCCGATCGCGGCGTGCGGCGGCGCCTGCAATTGCCGGCACAGATTGTCGATCTGCCGCGAGCTGCTGCGCAGCCCCAGTTCCAGCAGCCAGGCGCGCAGAACCTCGCTGCGACGCGCAGGCTCCAGCGCAAGCAACTGGCGCAGCTGCAAGCCGGGTGCTCCGCGGCACAGCTGCAGATCGCTGGCCGCGCTGTCGCGCAACTGCCGCGCCGCCTGCGCGCACAGCCCGGCGCTGCGGCCGAGGGTGGCGCGCCAGCCCGGCTCGAGCCTGGCGATGACCGGCAGCAACTCGGCGCGGATGCGATTGCGGCGCAGCGCCGGGTCGGCGTTCATCGGATCGACCAGGTAGGCGACGCCGGCGGCGTCGAGTTCGCTGCGCAGCGACTCGGCCGAACACCCCAGCAGCGGCCTGCCCACCCACACCGCGTCGCGCCGCGCCGCGCGCGGCATCGCCGCCAGCCCCGCCGGCCCGGCGCCGCGCAGCAGCGCGAGCAACAGGGTCTCGGCCTGGTCGTCGGCGTGGTGCCCCAGCAGCAGCCAGCCGCAGCCCAGCTCGCGTGCCGCGCGCTGCAGTTGCGCATGCCGGGCCAGCCGGGCCTGCTCCTCCAGGCTGTCGCCGGCTCGCCTTCGCACCCGCGCCGCCAGCACCCGGCACTCCACGCCCCACTGCAGGCATTGCTGCCGGGCGTGGCTGGCGAAGGCGCCGGCCGCGGCCTGCAGGCCATGATGCACATGCAACGCGTAGATCGGCCGCTGCGGCCACAACCGGCAGGCCGCCAGCAGCAGCGCGGTCGAGTCGGCGCCGCCGCTGTAGGCCACCGCCAGCGGGCGGGAGTCATCGAGCGCGGGCGCGCCCGCCGCCGGCTCGCGGGCGAAGCGCCGCAGCGCGCCGGCGGCACTGCGCGACGCCGCCGCAGGCGGTCTCAGCGCGTGGCCTTGGTGTCCTGGAAGCGACCGAAGCCGCACAGCCGTTCGTAGCGCTGGCGCACCAGTTCGGCAGGCTTGATTCCCTGGAACTGGCGCAGGCTTTCGCCGAGGGCACGCTTGAGCGATGCGGCCATCGCCTGGGCGTCGCGGTGGGCCCCGCCGATCGGCTCGTTGACGATCTTGTCGATCAGCCCCAGCGCCTTCAGCCGGTGCGCGGTCAGGCCCAGCGCCTCGGCCGCGTCGGCCGCGCGCTCGGCGCTTTTCCACAGGATGGAGGCGCAACCCTCGGGCGAGATCACCGAGTACACGGCGAACTGCAGCATCAGCACATGGTCGGCCACCGCGATGGCCAGCGCGCCTCCCGAGCCGCCTTCGCCGATGATGGTCGAGACGATGGGCACCTGCAACTGGGCCATCTCGAGGATGTTGCGGCCGATCGCTTCCGACTGGTTGCGCTCCTCGGCGTCGATTCCCGGGTAGGCGCCCGGGGTGTCGACGAAGGTGAACATCGGCAGACCGAACTTCTCCGCCAGCTTCATCAGCCGCAGCGCCTTGCGGTAGCCCTCGGGCTTGGTCATGCCGAAGTTGCGCAGCGCCCGCTCCTTGGTGTCGCGCCCCTTCTGGTGGCCGAGGACCATGCAGGACTGGCCGTTGAATCGCGCCAGTCCGCCGACGATCGACTGGTCGTCGGCGAAATGGCGGTCGCCGTGCAGTTCGTGGAAGTCGGTGAACAGGCTGCCGACGTAGTCCAGCGTATAGGGGCGTTGCGGATGGCGCGCGATCTGCGTGACCTGCCAGGGGCTGAGCTTGCTGTACAGGTCCTTGGTCAGCTGCAGGCTCTTCTTCTGCAGCCGCGAAATCTCCTCCGAGATATCGACCGCCGATTCGTCCTGCACATAGCGCAGCTCCTCGATCTTCGCCTCGAGTTCGGCCACCGGCTGTTCGAAATCCAGAAAGACCTTCTTGCTCATGGGATTGTCAATATTCCACAGGCAGCGGATCCAGGCTGCGCCAAATATACCAAGTGCCGACCGAGCGCCAGGGTTGCCAGGCCGAAGCCACCTCGCGCAACTCGCTGCGACTGACCGCCTCGCCGGAAAAGTAGCACCGGCTGATGCCCCGGCGCAAGCCGAGGTCGTCCAGCGGCAGCACGTCCGGGCGCAGCAGATGGAAGATCAGGAACATCTCCGCGGTCCAGCGGCCGATGCCGCGAATGGCCACCAGTTCCGCGATGATGTCCTCGTCGCTCATCGCGGGCCACTGCCGAGGGTGCACCAGCGCCTGCTCGAAACGCCCCGCCAGGTCGAGCAGGTACTCGGCCTTGCGCTGCGACAGCCCGGCCGTGCGCAAAACCTGCGGCGTCAGCCCGAGCAGCGTGCCGGGCGCCATCGGCGAGCACAGCCTGAGCACGCGGTCCCACACCGACTGCGCGGCGCTGACCGAGATCTGCTGCCCGACGATCGAGCGCGCCAGGGTCTGGAAGGCATCGCCGCGGCTTTGCAGCCGCGCCAGCCCGTGGCCTGGGATGAGCCTGCGCATCACCCGGTCGGCGCGCATGAGCTCGCGGCAGGCCTGGTCCCAGTAGGCGGGGACCGCGACCGGCGTGCCGTCGAGCGCCTGCGCTGGCGTCATCGCTCAGGCCCGCCGCCACAGGGTGACGCCGCCGGGCTTGTCCTCGAGCTGGATGCCCTGCTCGAGCAACTCGGCGCGGATGCGGTCGGCAAGCAGGTAGTCGCGCGCCTGCTTGGCCCGCGCGCGCTCCTGCACCCGCTGCTCGATGCGAGCCTTGGCGTCGTCGGCTGTCGAGCCCTGCAGGAAATGCAGCGGCGCGTCGCGCAGCAGCCCCAGCGTGCCCGCCAGGCCCTTGAGCAGCGCCGCCGCCGCGGCGCCGGCGCCGCGGTTGATTTCGCTGGCCAACTCGAACAGCACCGCCATCGCCTCGGGAGTGTTGAAGTCGTCGTCCATCGCCGCGCCGAAGCGCCGTGCCGACGGATGCTCCCAGTCGAGCGCCGCCGGCGTGTGGGCATGCGGCTGCAGCGCCACGTACAGCCGCTCCAGCGCGCTGCGCGCATCGCGCAGCGCCTCCTCGCTGTAGTTCAGCGGACTGCGGTAATGCGCGCGGATGATGAAAAAGCGCAGGGTCTCGGCGTCGACCCGCTTGAGCACGTCGCGGATGGTGAAGAAGTTGCCCAGCGACTTGGACATCTTCTCCTCGTCCACGCGGACGAAGCCGTTGTGCATCCACATGCTCACCCAGGGCTTGCCGGTCACCCCTTCGGTCTGCGCGATCTCGTTCTCGTGATGGGGAAACTGCAGGTCGGCTCCTCCGCCGTGGATGTCGAACTGCTCTCCCAGCAATTGGCAGCTCATCGCCGAACATTCGATGTGCCACCCCGGACGCCCGGGGCCCCACGGCGACTCCCAGCGCACCTCGGGCGGCTCGTCGGGCTTGGCGTGCTTCCACAGCACGAAGTCCAGCGGGTCCCTCTTGGCCTCGTCGACCTCGACCCGCTCGCCGGCGTGCAACTCGTCCAGCGACTTGCCCGACAGGCGGCCGTAGCCGGCGAAGCGGCGCACCGCGAAGTCGACATCGCCGGCCGCGTCCCGGTAGGCCAGCCCGCGCTCGATCAGGCGGCCGATCATCGCCTGCATCGCCGCGATGTGCTCGGTGGCGCGCGGCTCCAGATCGGGTCGCTCGATGCCCAGCGCATCGGCGTCTTCGTGCATCGCCTCGATGAAGCCGTCGGTGAGCTCGCGCACCCCGACGCCGGCCTGCAGCGCGCGGCGGATGATCTTGTCGTCGACGTCGGTGATGTTGCGCACGTAGGTCACGCGCAGGCCGCGCGCCTTCAACCAGCGCTGCACCACGTCGAACACGGCCATCACCCGCGCGTGCCCGAGGTGGCAGTAGTCGTAGACCGTCATGCCGCAGACGTACATGCGCACGTGCCCCGGCTCCAGCGGAACCAGGGTTTGCTTGCTGCGGGAAAGGGTGTTGTAGATCTGAACGGCCATCGACTGCTCACCGACGAGCTGCGGCACGCCCATGCCGACGGCGTGCCCCGAAACAGCGAAAACTTAGCACACGCGGCGGCCCTGCCGCTCGCCGGTCCCCGCAGGCACCCTAGAATGCCCGCCATGGCCGACCTGCCCCTTCGCCACCGACTGCCCGCGCTGGTCCGGATGCTGGCCCGGATGCTGGCCCTGCTGGCCCTGCTGGCCGGCAGCGGCTGGCCGGCCGCCCGTGCCGACGAGCTGACGCAGGTGCGCGGCCTGCAACGGGCGGGGCACCTGCAGCAGGCGCTGCAGGCCGTACGCCGGCTCATCGCGCAACACCCCGACGACCCGCGGTTGCGCCTGAGCGAGGCGCTGATCCTTCAGCAGCAGCATCGCGACGACCAGGCGATCGAGGTGCTGCGGCAACTGACCCTCAAGTACCCCGAGCTTCCCGAGCCCTACAACAACCTGGCGGTGCTGTACGCGGCGCGCGGGCAGCAGCGCCTGGCGCTGCAGCAGCTGCGCATGGCCCTGCATGCCAACCCGGACTACGCCACCGCGGCCTCCAACCTGGGCGACGTGTACCTGCGCCTGGCTGCGCAGGCCTATGCGCAGTCTCTGCAAGGCAGCGACGACGCGGCCGCGCAGGCGCACGCGCGCGACATGCTGCGCGGGCTGCGCCAGCTGCAGCCGCCGGCGGCCGCGGCGTCGGCCGCGCGCTGAAGCCCGGGCACGCGCGCTCGCCTGCGGCACGCCGTCCCGCCACCGCTCACCACCAAGGCCCCACCGATGACCCCAACCCCCGCCTCGTCCCCGATCCCGCGGCGCCGGCTGCTGCTCGCGCTGGTCTGCGCGGCACTCGCCGGTCCGGCCGCGCTGGCCGCGCCCCGTCCCGCAGCTTCGCCACGCGTGGAGCTCGACACCTCGCTGGGCGCCGTCGTCGTGCAACTCGACGCCAGCCGCGCCCCGCGGACCGTGGCCAATTTCCTCCAATACGTGCGCAAGGGCTTCTACGCCGGCACGGTGTTCCACCGGGTGATCCCCGGCTTCATGATCCAGGGCGGAGGCTACACCGCGCAGATGCAACTCAAGCCGACCGCGGCGCCGATCCCGCTGGAGAGCCGCAACGGCCTGCGCAACCTGCGGGGCACCATCGCGATGGCCCGTACCGCCGATCCGAATTCGGCGACTTCCCAGTTCTTCATCAATCTGGTGGACAATCCCTCTCTCGACTACCCGCAGCCCGACGG
>JAKBBQ010000142.1 GCA_021808405.1 Pseudomonadota bacterium
CCAGCCGCCGACCATGACCGAATCCGACTTCCGTAGCCTGGCCGAGTCCGGGTACAACCGCATCGCCCTGGTTTCGCAGGCCTTCGCCGATCTCGACACGCCGCTGTCGCTCTATCTCAAGCTCACCGACGGTGGCGCCGCGCGCAACACCTTCCTGCTCGAGTCGGTGGTCGGCGGCGAGCGCTTCGGACGCTATTCCTTCATCGGCCTGCAGGCCCGCACCGAGCTGCGGGTCAAGCACGGGGTGACCCAGGTGCTGCGCGACGGCGTGGAGATCGAGCGCTCGCAGCAGCCGCCGCTGGAGTTCATCGAGGCCTACCGCGCTCGCCACAAGGTCGCGCTGCCGCAGGGGATGCCGCGCTTTTGCGGCGGCCTGGCCGGCTACTTCGGCTACGACGCCGCGCGCTACATCGAGCCGCGGCTGCAGCAATCGGCACAGCGCAACCCGCGCCCGGATCCGCTGGACCTGCCGGACATCCTGCTGCTGCAGTGCGAGGAGCTGGCGGTCATCGACAACCTGTCGGGAAGGCTGAGCTTCATCGTCTACGCCGATCCGCAGCAGCCCGATGCCCACGCGCAGGCCACCGCCCGGCTGGCGCAGCTGCGCGACAGCCTGCGCGCGGCGGTGCGGCCGCCACCGACCGAGCCCGCCGAGGTGACCGAGGTCGAGCACGAATTCGCCCATGCCGACTACCTGCGGGCCGTGCTGCGCGCCAAGGAGCTGATCGCCGCGGGCGACTTCATGCAGGTGCAGGTGGGCCAACGGCTGCGCAAGCGCTTCGAGCAGTCGCCCCTGTCGTTGTACCGGGCGTTGCGCTCGCTGAACCCGTCGCCCTACATGTACCTGTACAACTTCGGCGACTTCCAGGTGGTCGGCTCCTCGCCCGAGATCCTGGTGCGCGAGGAGGCCACCGGCGACGGCCAGAAGGTCACCATCCGGCCGTTGGCGGGCACTCGGCCGCGCGGCGACACCCCCGAGCGGGACGCGGCCAACGAGCGCGAACTGCTGACCGACCCCAAGGAACGCGCCGAGCACCTGATGCTCATCGACCTGGCCCGCAACGACCTCGGGCGCATCGCGCGCACCGGCACGGTCGAGGTGACCGAAGCCTTCGCGATCGAGCGCTATTCCCACGTGATGCACATTGTCAGCAATGTCGAGGGCCTGCTGCGCCCCGGTCTCGGCGCCCTCGACGTGCTGCGCGCGACCTTCCCGGCCGGAACCCTTTCCGGGGCGCCGAAGATCCGCGCGATGGAGGTGATCGACGAACTGGAGCCGACGCGGCGCGGGCTGTACGGCGGAGCCGTCGGTTACTGGAGCTTCGCCGGCGACATGGACCTGGCCATCGCGATCCGCACCGGCATCGTCAAGTCCGGCTGGCTGTACGTGCAGGCGGCCGCCGGCGTGGTGGCCGACTCGGTTCCGGAAATGGAATGGCGCGAGACCGAGGCCAAGGCGCGCGCGGTGCTGCGCGCCGCCGAGCAGGTCCAGCAGGGGCTGGACGGCTGACGGCGGCGGCTGGCGCCGGCACCGCGGGCTGCCCGCAGATGGCCACGACCCTGGGCCCGCGCGGCGAGCTGGCGGCCGTGCTGGCCTGGAGCGTGCAGCCGGTGGCGGTGGCGCTGGCCGCGCCGGCCGTGCCGCCGCTGCTGCAGGCCACGCTGACCGCGACCTTGTCGCTGCTGGTGCTGTGGATCTGGACCCGCTGGCGGGACATCGGGGTGTTCGCCCAGGACGCCACGCTCGCCCCGGGGATGCGCCTGGGCCTGTTGTTCAGCCTGCGCATGGCCCTGCTGTACGCCGCGGTGGCGCGCCTGGGGGCGGCCGCCGCGGTCGAGTGCAGCATCGCCGTGTTGTGGCTGGTGGCCGCGCTGGCCAGCCGCGTCGGCGGCCGCCGACGCCTGGCGGTGGTGGCGCTGGCCGGACTGGCGCTGGGGCTGCTGGCGCGCCAGCGGCTGGGGCTGGGCGGCTTGTCGCTGGCCGCGCTGGCGGCGCTGGCCTGGGCGGGCCAGGAATGGGCCGCCGACGACCGCCGCCTGCAGGGTTGCGGCGGCGAGAAGTTCGTCTTCTACCAGTTGATCGGTGCCGCGGTGACCTTGCCGGTGGCCTCGGTGGTGGCGGGCGAGAGCTGGCTGATCGACCCGCCGTCGTCGGCCTGGTGGGCGCTGCTGGCGCAGATCGGCGCGTGCGTGCTCGCGTTCGCGCTGCTGTGGATCGCGCCCCCGCCGGCGCGCCGTCGCCAGCGCCTGCGCACCCTGCTGGCGCTGGCCCCGGCGGTCACGCTGGCCTTGCAGGGCCTGCTCGGGCGCGCCGCGCCGCCTGCGCAATGGGGCGCCGCCGTGCTGCTGCTGGCCGCTGCGGGCTGGCCGCGGCGGGCCCAGGCGCTCACCAGGGTTTCGGAATGAACCGCCAGGTGCGCGCGCGATAGCCGGCATACTGCGGCCAGCGCGCCAGCAACAGCCGCTCCTCCAGGCCGGCCTTGCCGTGCAGCACCAGCAGCAGCGCCAGCCACGCCAGCGCGCGAGGCGCATCCGGGCTGGCGGCGACCCCCGCGGCCATGACCAGCAGCAGCGCGCTGTACATGGGGTGGCGCATGCGCCGGTACGGTCCTCCCATCACCAGGCTGGCGCCCGCCTTGGGTTCGGGGCGGATGTTGAAATTGCCCGGCCGGTTCCACGCCAGCACCCAGGCCGCGAGCCCGCCGCCGAGCAGCAGCGGGGGCAGCACCCAGGCCGACAGGCGCCAGTGCGCGGGCCATCCGCAGAGCAGGGCGATCAGCGCGAACTGCGCCGCCACCCACAGCCGCGAGGCCAGCGCGACCGGAACCTTCATGCGGCCGCCGCGGTCGGACGGCGGCCGAACATGCCCCAGCCGACCATGGTCAGCACCGCCTCGCCGTGCTGGTTGCTCGCTTCCCAGCGCGAGCGCACCAGGCCGACCCCCTCGCGGCTGCGCATCGCCCGCGCCTCCAGCACGGTCATCGACAGATGCAGGGTGTCTCCAGGGCGCACCGGCTTGAGCCAGCGCAGTTCGTCGATCCCCGGCGACCCCAGGCTGCTGCTGCGCAACAGGTAGGCGTCGCACATCATGCGCATGCTCAGCGCGCAGGTGTGCCAACCGCTGGCGCTCAGTCCGCCGAACAGGGACTTCTCGGCCGCGCGCGGGTCGAGATGGAAGGGTTGCGGGTCGAACTGCCGCGCGAACTCGACGATCTCCTCGGCCTGCAGCGTGCGGCTGCCGCAATCGAGGACCTTGCCGGCGGGAAAGTCTTCCCAATAGAGGAGAGGGGATTCGCCTGGAGTGGTGCGCATGCAACGATGGTAGCCGGGAAGCCCGGTGTCGGCGGGCCCCGGCGCGCAGCGCCGGGGTTTGCCAGCCCGCACCCGGCGGGAGCACAATGGGGGTTTCCCATCCCTTGCAGCAGGTCCAAGCCATGCTCGACCCGGCCGACCCGGCGGCTGTGCAGCGCGCCGTGCAGCGGGCGCTGAATCGCGCCCTCCAGCCCGGAGAACTCCTGGTGCTGGGACGCACCCACGAGGGGCGGGCTTTTCGCCCCAGCGACTGGGCCGAGCGCCTGGCCGGGGTGATGTCGCGCTTTCGCCCCGCGGGCGCCGGACACGCCGAGGACCACCTGTGCTATTCGCCGCTGTGCATGCCCACGCTGGTCGATGGGGTGCGGGCGGTGGTGGTCAGCCGCGAACTCGCCGACGTCGAGCCGATGGCCTACCAGTTCGTGCTGCGCTTCGCCCGCGACAACAACCTCGAGACCGTCGAAGCCTGCATGCTCGACCTCGACGACCCCGCTGCACGCTCGCAAAGCGCCGAGCGCGCGGGCGGCCGTCGCGTCGCCTGAGCGCAGCGCCGCCTTGTAAGCGGTAGGTCGTCCGTTCGATTCGGACAAGCGGGACCAAGAAGGGCCTTTGGAAACAAGGTTTTGCGATGGCCTGCCCCAAAGGGCTTATCGATCGAACCTAGTGACTCCGAGGCTTTTTCGTGTCCCACAGGGGACACGAAGGGACAGGATCTTCGTCCCGTCACTGCCCCATGCCACGACCCCTGACCACCTTCGGGGATCGCCCCCGCACCCCGCACGGGATAGGAACGGACGGCGCTAGCTAGCGATCTGGCGCCGCACGATCCAATGCGAAAGGCTGCGCCAGCGCCAGCGAGGGCAGCCAGGTCGAAAGAATGGCGTACAACAACAGCGAGCCGTACAAGGTGTCGTTCAGTCCGAAGCGCCCTCGCAGTAGGTCGGCTAGTACCAGCGTGAACACCAGGGTAGGGGTCAGGGCTGTGGCCACGCGCAGACTTCCGCGCAGGCTTTCGCCCCTCACGAAAAGCCGCTGCAGCCAGACCATCCCGATGCGTAATGGGAGAGCCACCGCAGTGATCACCAATCCGAGACCCACCATGCGCAGGCTGAGCGACTGCGCCGGAACGTGGAGTCCGCTGGCGAAGAAATAGAACGGCACGAAGAACGACGCGAACATTTCGACCGCGTGCAGATTGGCCTTCGAGGCCATCCCGGGCAGGCGCTCGCGCAACATCCGCGCGGCAAATCCCGCGAGGAATGCACCGAGCAGGTACTCCACGCCCAGCGCAGAGGTGACGTAGGCGGCCACCACGCCCACCATCAGCAGCAGCGAAAACTCCGAACCGGGGGCGGCCACGATGACATAGCGTCCCAGCAATATCAGCACCAGGGGCAGCGCCGCCATGAGTATCAGCAGCGCGGCGATGGACAGCGACAGTGCTGTCCAGGAATGCGCCTCCAACACCACGAACATCACTCCGAGGGCCAGCAATTCGCCTGCCACGGCCTTGATGGTGACCCAGTAACGCTCGTCATCGCGTAACCCAAGGCCAGGCAGCGCATTGAGGATGAAGCCAGTCGACGGAGTCAGCAGCGCGAGCGCCAGCAGCGCGGCAACCTGCCAGCGCATGTGCAGGTAGTGCACAGCCAGCCAAGAGACCGCGGCGAGCGTCACGGCATTGACCGTCAGGTTGGCCAGCAGCGGCCAACTTCCGCGCCGGAAGTCCGCGGGCTCGAGATCCACCCCGGCGAACAGGAACACGGCGGAAATACCCAGCGTAGACAGCACGCGAAGCAGCGTGGCCGAGACCACATCGGGCGCAACCAGCGAGGCGACAAGACCCAGGGCGAACGCGCCGAGCGGAGCCGGAACGCGCCAGCGCTGCAGGACCCTGGGGATCACCATCAACGCGACGATCAGGGCCAGGAACAGTATCTGTTCGGGGGCAGTCTTCATGGCGCGCAAGGCGGCTGAAACCGGAATCGTAAGCCAGACGTCCAGTCTGGACCCTGTGCGGGCGACCGCCGATCGCTCCCGCGGGCACACGAACGAAATGCCAGTTATGAGCGGGACAGGCCACTAGCTGGCCACTCAAAACATCGCTGGCAACGGAGAGTGAACCGCCCCGGGGATCGTGGAGGCTGCTCGGTTTGAGTCAGGCCGGGATGGCGGTCTGACTGGCGAGCTGCCGGTAGTGGCTTGCCTCAGCTTCTGCTGGAGGGATAGGGCCCAGGGGTTCGATGGGGCGCTGGTTGTTGAACCAGGAGACCCATTGCAGGGTTGCCAGCTCGGCGGATTCCTGGTTCTTCCAGGGTGTGCGGCGATGGATCGGCTCGGCCTTGTACAGCCCGTTGATCGTCTCGTGTCGTCGCTTCAGCGCGACGCCTGCCACCAGGCCGCCAGCAGCAGCGCCGGAGCCAGCGCCCAGCCGCCGAGTTGCGGCCATGCGCGGCTCGCCAGCCAGGCCAGCGCCAGCGCGGCGGCGACCGCGCAACTGTTGCGCCAGTCGCCGAACACCAGTTGCAGCAGCTTTTTCACGATCCGGCTCCCTGCGCGGCCAGCGCCGGCACGCGCAG
Source organism: Pseudomonadota bacterium (assembly GCA_021808405.1). Taxonomy (GTDB): domain Bacteria; phylum Pseudomonadota; class Gammaproteobacteria; order Burkholderiales; family Burkholderiaceae_C; genus Thiomonas_A. The sequence goes on from JAKBBQ010000142.1 coordinate 5,892, forward strand.
GCGCGCCGCCAGCAGCCGTCCGCCCGCCGCGTAGACCAGGAACAGCAGCGGCAGGCTGAGGTCGCCGAGCGGCCAGGCCGCGCGTTCGCCGAGCAGGCCGGCCAGGCTCCAGAAGCTGCCGAAGGCCAGCAGCGCGCTGGCGACCAGGAATTTCAGGGTGTTCTCGGGCACCGCGGTCAGCGGCTTGCGCAGCGCCAGGCCGGCGGCGATCACCAGCAGCAGCGCGAGCAGCGCGGCGCCGCCGGCCTGCCCCCAGTCCAGCCCATGGCCCATCGCGACCACCAGCAGCCAGACCTCCAGCCCCTCGAGCAGCACGCCCTTGAAAGCGATGATCCAGGCCGCGCGCCGCTCGGCGTGGTCCAGCGCGTCGCGGGTCTCGCGGAATTCCTCGGCCTCGTCGTGCAGGCGGGTGCGGCCGGCGTAGCGGCGCACCGCCTTGACGAACCAGCGCAGCCCGAACAGCAGCAGGAACACCCCGATGACCCCGCGCACCGCCTGCATGTCGGCGGCGATGAACTGCAGCCCGGCGGCGCTGGCTGCGATCAGCACCGTCACCGCGCCGAGGGCGCAGGCCGCGGCGCCCGCCGCGCGTGCCCAGCCGATGCTCAGCGCCACCGCGAGCACGATGGTGAAGGCCTCGACCCACTCGACCGCGCTGGCGGCGAAAATCGCCCCCGCGGCTCCCCAGCTACTCAGACTGTTCAACGCATGGCTCCTGCTCGTCTGCATGGTCGCAGCCCGATCGGTCGGGCAACGGATAGATCAGCGCCTGGCGGTCGTCCAGCCAGACATCGAGGCGGTCGCCGGGGGCGTGCCAGCGGCTGTCGGCGAGCCGTACTTCGACTCCGTGCAGCGACGCCTGCACCTCGACGCCCAGCGGCCCGGGCAGGCAGCGCAGCACCGTGGCGCCGACCCGGGTCTCGCCGCCGCGCGTCGGCCCGTCGGCCACGCGCAGCGCCGAGGCCGGCAGGTACAGCCTGCCCGGCTGCCCGCCGCGCGGCGCAAGACGCGGCGCGGGCACCGGTCCCCACGGCGCGGCATGCCCCGCGGTGTCGCCGCGCGTGGGCCAGGGCCCGAGGCCATGCAGGAAGCGCGCGACCCTTTCGCTGCAGGGCGCGGCCAGCAATTGCCGAGGCGAGTCCAGCTGCAACAGGCGTCCCCGGTCGAGGATACCCACCTGGTCGCCGAGGGCAAAGGCCTCACGATGGTCATGGGTAATGTACAGCGCGGACAGCGCGTGTTCGCGCACCACCTCGCCGATGAGTTCGCGCAGTTCCTCGCGCAGCCCGGAATCCAGGTTCGACAGCGGCTCGTCGCACAGCAGCAGGCGCGGGCGTACCGCCAGCGCGCGCGCCAGCGCCACGCGCTGCTGCTGGCCGCCGGACAACTGGTGCGGCCGCCGATCCTCCAGCCCTTGCAGGCCGACACGCCGCAGCATGTCGAGCGCGCGCGCCCGCGCGTCGCCGGCGCGACGCGCGCGCAGCGCCAGCGCGACATTGTCCAGGGCGTCGAGGTGGGGCCACAGCGCGTAGTCCTGGAACACCATCGCCAGCCCGCGTCGTTCGGGCGCCAGCGCCGACTCGCCCGCGGCGTCGACCAGCGCGCCGGCGATGCGCAGGCTGCCGCGATCCAGGCGCTCCAGCCCGGCGACCAGCCGCAGCAGCGTGGTCTTGCCCGAGCCCGACGCGCCGAGCAGGCACAGCACCTGGCCCGCCTGGATGCGCAGGCCGACCCCGCGCAGCGCGGCGTGGCCCTGGAAGCTCTTGTGGGCGTCGAGGAGTTCGAGGGCGTGCATGGTCAGCCTGTGCCCGGTGGTGTGCCCGGGCCTGCGCGCAGCTTGCCGAACACCCAGCGCGCCAACGCGGCCAGGCCGAGCACCACGGCGATCCCGAGCAATTGCAGCTGCGCCTGCAGGTGCAGCTGGAAGCCGGCGGCGGCGTCGAGCAGGGCCACCGCCAACGGGGTGTGTCCGGCCGGGTAGAGCAACTGGGAGGCCGGCAGTTCGAAGGCCACGTGCAGCGCGGCCATCAGCCACGCGGCGCCCAGCGCCGGCGCGAGCAGCGCAGCCTCCACTCGGCGCAGCGTCTGCAGCCGGCTCAGGCCGTGGACCCGCGCCGCCTCTGCCAGGCTGCCGTGCAGTTGCGCGACCGGCCCTTGCAGCAGACGTGTCGAGCCGGGGAGCGCCACCGCGACGTAGGCCATCGCGAGCAGCCCGCTGCCGCCGTACCAGGGGGTGATGGCCAGGTTGTACATGCGCACGTAGGCGGCTGCGAGCACGATGCCGGGCAGCGCCATCGCCGCGTTCAACCCGAGGTCGACCGCGCGGCCGAGGCGGTCGCCGCGGCCGATGGCGCGCGCAGCCGGCCAGGCCAGCGCGGTGCTCACGCTGGCGGCGAGCAGCGCCATGCGCAGCGAATAGCCCAGCGCCGGCAGCAGCTGAGCGGCGGCGGACGCGAACTGCCCGGCCCGATGGCTGCCGCCGACGGCCAGCGCCGCCGCGCTGGCCAGCGGAACCCCCAGCGCCAGCGCTCCGAGCAGGCCGACGCCGCAGGCCTGTGCCAGCGCCGCGATCGGGCCGAGGGCCAGCGGCAGCGGCGGCCGCGTGCGCGGGCCGACGCTGCGCGCCGCGCCGGCGCGGCGCCGCGCCAGCGACTGCAGCAGCAGCGAGGGCACGACCAGCGCCAGCAACATCCACGAGGCGGCGGCCGCTGCCGGGAAGTCCACCGGCACCGCGGCCACCGTCTGCTCGATGGCGTAGGTGGCCATCACCGTGCCGCTGCCGGCGCCCAGCGTGGCGGCGATCGCGAAATCGCTGGCCGATTCGGCGAACGCGGCGGCGAAGCCTGCCGCCAGCGCGGGCAGCAGGGCCATGGCAGCCAGCGCGAGGCGGCGGCGCGCCGGCAGGCCGAGCACCCGCGCCGCCTCCTGGGGTGCCGCCGAGGCCCCGCGCAGGCTGAACTGCAGCGCCAGGAAGGTGTAGGGCAGGGCCTTGCAGGCCAGGCTGAGGACGATGCCCGGCATGCCCAGCAGCGACTGCGCTGCGCGCAGCGCGGCGGGCCAGTCCGCCAGCGGGCCGATCGGCGCCGCCAGCAGCATCCAGCCGGAGGCGATG
>JAKBBQ010000143.1 GCA_021808405.1 Pseudomonadota bacterium
GACCAGGGTCTCCAGGTTGCGGCGGCCGATCTCGGCGTTGGCGTACTTGCTCGAGATCACCTCGCCCTGCTCGGTCAGGCGGATGCTGCCGCCCACCGTTCCGACCGGCTGCGCCAGGATGGCCTCGTAGCTGGGGCCGCCGCCGCGGCCGACGCTGCCGCCGCGGCCGTGGAACAGCCGCAGCCGGATGCCGTGCGCCCGGCCGAGCTCGCGGAAGAGCTCGGCCAGCGCGACCGAGGCCTTGTGCAGTTCCCAGTTGGAGGTCAGGTAGCCGCCGTCCTTGTTGCTGTCGGAATAGCCGAGCATGACCTCCTGCAGGCTGCCCGAGCCGGCGACCAGTTCGGGCAGGCCCGGCAGGTCGTACAGGCCGCGCATGATCTGCGGCGCGTTGCGCAGGTCGGCGATGGTCTCGAACAGCGGGACCACGGTCAGCTCGGCGCGCGCGCCGGGGCTGCCCAGGGTGCCGTGCAGCAGGCCGCATTCCTTTTGCAGCAGCAGCGCTTCGAGCAGGTCGCTGACGCTTTCGGTGTGGGAGATGATGGTCTGCCGCAGCGCCTGCTCGCCCAGGCTGCGGCGCGCCGCCCGCGCGGCCTCGAACACCGCCAGCTCCGAGCGCGTCAGCTCGCCGTAGTCGGCGTCGGGCACGCGCAGCGGCCGCGGGTCGCGCAGCGCGTGCAGCAGCAGATCGATCCGCGCGGCCTCGTCCAGCGCGCCGTAGTCGGAGCAAAGCCGGGCCTGCGCCAGCAGCTCGGCGACCACCGCCTCGTGCTTGTCGGAGCTTTGCCGCAGGTCGAGGGTGGCCAGGTGGAAGCCGAACACCTCGACCGCCCGCAGCAGCGGGTCCAGGCGCATGCGCGCCAGCGCTCCGGCGTGGTGCTCGACCAGCGAGTCGCGCAGCACGCGCAGGTCGTCCGCCAGCGCCTGGGAGTCGGGGTAGGGTTGCGCCGGGCCGACTTCATGGCGCAGCGCCTGGGTGCCGCCGAGCTCGCGCAGCGTGGCCGCGAGCCGGGCGTAGACCCCGATCAGCGCGCGCCTGTAGGGTTCGTCGCGGCGGTGTTCGCTCTGGTCGGGGGAGGCGTCGGCCAGCGCCAGCAGCCGCGGGCTGGCGCTGGCCAGCATCAGCGAGACCGAGAGTTCCGAGCCGAGCTCGTGCACCTGGTCCAGGTAGTGGTTCAGCGCGGTGCGGGCCTGCAGCTGCAGCGCGTACTGCAGGGTCTCGGAGTTGACGAAGGGGTTGCCGTCGCGGTCGCCGCCGATCCAGTGGCCCATGCGGAAAAACGCCGGCAGCCGCCAGGGCTGGCCGTCGGCACGGGGGAACATCTCGTCCAGGCCCTGCTCGAGTTCGAGGTACAGCCGGGGGATCTCGGCGAGGAAGGTGCTGTCGTAGTAGGACAGCGCGTTCTTGATCTCGTCGGACACCCGCAGCTTGGTGAAGCGCAGCAGCCGGGTCTGCCACAGCTGGGTGATGCGCGCCCGCAGTTCGGCGTCGAGCTGGCGCTGGCGCGCCGGCGGCAGCCGGCCGTCGCGCGCGGCCAGCGCGCGGGCGATTCCGCGCTCGGCGTCGAGCAGGCTCTTGCGCTGCACCTCGGTGGGATGGGCGGTGAGTACCGGGGAGATCAGCGACTGGGAAAAGAATCCCTCCACCTGCTCGGGACCGATCCCCGCTCGTTGCAGCTTGTGCAGCGCTGCGCGCACGCTGCCGGGTTGCGGGCGCGCGCTGGCCAGCTCGTGCGCCTGCCTGCGGCGCAGCACATGGCGGTCCTCGGCGATGTTGGCGAGGATGGAAAAGTAGCTGAAGGCGCGGATCACCTTGACCGCCTGCTCGCGCGTCAGCCCCTTGAGCAGCCGGCGCAGCGCGCTGCCCTGGCTGGCGTCGCGCTGGCGATGGAAGCCCACCGCGAGCTGGCGCACCCGCTCGACGGTGTCGAACATCTCGGGGCCCTCCTGTTCGCGCAGCACCTCGCCGAGCATGCGGCCGAGCAGCCGGATGTCTTCGAACAGGGCGCTGTCGTCGGGGGCGGGAGTCTGGCGGGTCGGCATGGCGGTCGCTCGGCAAAGGCGCAAAGGGCGCGGCCCGCTTGCGGCGGGCGGTGTCGGCAAGGGGAAGGCGCTCGGCTGGCAGGCACGGAACGGGTACGCGAGTACGCGAAGACGCGGCCGGGCGCGCCCATGCTAGCAGCGCCGGACGGCCTGCCGACGCTGTCCGGCGGGCGCGCGCTGCTACGATGCCCGGCATGTCCGATACCGTCTCGTCTGGCGCCGCGGCCGCCGCGCAGGGCCTGGTCATCGCCTCGCGCGAAAGCCGCCTGGCCTTGTGGCAGGCCGAGCATGTGCGCGCGCGGCTGCTCGAGCTCGACCCGGCGCTGAGCGTGCGCATCGAGCCGATGACCACCCGCGGCGACCAGATCCTCGACCGCGCGTTGTCCAAGGTTGGCGGCAAGGGGCTGTTCGTCAAGGAGCTCGAGGCGGCGATGCAGCAGGGCCGCGCCGACCTGGCGGTGCATTCGCTCAAGGACGTGCCGATGCAGTTGCCCGAGGGTTTCGAGCTGTGTGCCATCCTGCAGCGCGAGGACCCGCGCGACGCCTGGGTGTCCGAGCGAGCGGGGCATTTCACCGAGCTTCCCGCGGGGGCCGTGGTCGGCACCTCCAGCCTGCGCCGGGAGATGCAGATCCGTGCGCTGCGCCCGGACCTGCAGGTGCACCCGCTGCGCGGCAATCTCGACACCCGGCTGCGCAAGCTCGACGAGGGCCGCTTCGACGGCATCGTGCTGGCTGCCGCCGGGTTGCTGCGCCTGGGGCTGGAGTCGCGCATCCGCTGCCTGATCGATCCGCAGCAGATGCTGCCTGCCGCGGGCCAGGCGGCGCTGGGCCTGGAGATCCGCAGCGGCCGCGAAGGCCTGGCGGCGCGGCTGGCGCGGCTGCAGCACCGGCCGACCGCGCTGGCCACGCTGGCCGAGCGCGCGCTGGCGCGCGAGCTCGGCGGCAGCTGCACCACCCCGCTGGGAGCGCACGCGCAATGGGTGGGCGAGCGCTTGAGCCTGCGCGCGGTGCTCGGGCTGCCCGACGCCTCGCAGGTGCTGCGCGTCGAGGTGCAGGCTGCGGTGGACGACGCTGCGCAGGCCGAGGCGCTGGGCCGCCAGGCCGCGTCGCGCCTGCACGAGCAGGGTGCGGCGCCGCTGCTGGCGCAGTTGCAGCGCGCGTGAGCCGAGCGGGCAGCTGCGATGAGCGGCCCGGCCCCTTTCAACCCGCAGGCCTCGCGGATCATCCTGACCCGCGCCTGCGATCCCGCCGACGAACGCGTTGCGTCGCCCCTGGCGCTGCGGTTGCGCGAGGCCGGCGCGCGGGTGGAGGAGTTCGCGCTGATCCACCTGGCGCAGCCGGCCGACGTGGCGGGGGCCAGGCAGGCCCTGCAGGGGCTCGCGGACTACGTGCTGGCGGTGCCGGTGAGCCCGGCCGCCGCGCGCGCCGCGTTGGCGCTGCTGGACCTGCCGTGGCCGGCGTCGTGCGCGCTGGGGCTGATCGGCGCGGCCAGCCGCGACGCCATGCTGCAGGGCCTGCGGGCGCGCGGCGAGTCGCCGCAGGCCTTGCGCTGGATCTGTGCCGAGGGCTCCGATGCCGACTCGGAGGCGCTGTGGCGGGCGCTGCGGAGCTGGCGCGCCGACTGGCAGGGCGCGCCGGTGCTGTTGCTGCGCGGCGACGGCGGCCGCGAGTGGCTGGCCGATGCCTTGCGCGCAGCCGGCGCGCGGGTGCGGGTGCTGGAGGTCTATCGCAGGGTGGCCCCGGCCGCCGATGCGGCGCGGCTGCGCCGCCTGCGCGAACTGCTGCAGCCGGGGGACGCGTGGCAGATCGCCGCCGCGTCGGCGCTGCACAACCTGTGCGGCTTGCTGCTCGCGGCCGGCTTGCAGCCCCGCCAGGTGCTGGCTGGCCAGCGCGCGCTGGTGCACCATGCGCGGCTGGCGCAGGCGGCGCGCGAGGCCGGTTTCGGGCGCGTCCAGACGGTCGCGTTCGACCCCGGCGGCTTGCTCGAGGCCTTGCGCAGCCGATGACGACCGGGTCGCGCAGGCGCGGCGCTGCTCGCCGGCGCCCCCTGATTTCCCCCACGGCCGGCGTCCGCGCGACAAGCCCGGATGGCGCGCCGGCCCAGCTTGCCTAGAATCGGCGCATGTCAGAGCCCATCGCACCCGACGATCAGCCGGCCGAGCCGGCGCCGGCCACTCCCGGGCCGGCGCCCGCAGCGGCGTCCGTCCCGGTGCCTGGCACCGCGCCTGGCACCGCGCCTGGCACCGCGCCTGGCACGGCGCCGGCGGCCACCTCCGCCGCCGATTCGTCCGGCATGCCGCCGCTGGCCGCCCCGGCGCGCCGGGGCGCGGTCGCGACCTGGCTGGCCATCGGCGCGCTGCTGGTGTTGCTGGGCGCGCTGGCGTGGGGGCTGAACCAGCGTCTGTACGCCACCCAGGAGGCCATCGCCCAGCGCTTGCAGCAGACGCAGACCCACGCCATCGAGGCGCGCACCATCGCGTCGCAGAACGCCCAGGCCGTGCGCGACCTGGCCGGCAAGCTGGCGGTGCTGCAGTCGCAGGTGCAGGACCTGGCGGCGCAGCGCGAAGCGCTGCAGCAACTGGTGCAGCAGTTGGCCAAGACGCGGGACGATGCCTTCCTCGGCCAGACCGCCGACCTCATCGGGCTGGCGCAGCAGCAGGCCGAGCTCAGCGGCTCGCTGCGCCCGCTGATCGACACCCTGCGCAGCAGCCTGCAGCGGCTGCAGCGCGCCGGCACGCCGCGCGCGCTGCTGGTGGCGCGCGCGGTGCAGGCCGACCTGACTCGCCTGAAGGCTGCGGTGGTGCCCGACGTGCCGGTGGCGGCGCAGCGCCTGGACCAGTTGGCGGCGATGGTCGATGGCTTGCAGCCGCTGGGCTCGGCGCAGCCGCCCGGCAGCGAACCCGAGCCGGCGGCTTCGGCGCCGCCGGCGACGGGCTGGCGGGCCTGGCTGGGCCGGCTGGGCGGGGCGGCGTGGCAGCAGTTGCGCAAGTTGTTCACGGTGACCCGGGTCGACAACCCGCAGGCGCTGCTGGCCTCGCCGTCGCAGCAGGAGTTCCTGCGCGCCAACCTGAAGCTGCGCGTCCTCAACGCCCGCCTCGACCTGCTGTCGCGCAACGCGGTGGCCTACGCGTCCGACATGCGCGACATCCGGCGCGCGCTGCTGACCCAGTTCAATACCGGCAGGCCTTCGGCCCAGCTGGCGCTGGCGCTGGCCGCCCAGGTCGCCGAGGTCGACCTGACGGCCCAGCCGGCGGCGCACCTGCAGTCGCTGCAGGTGCTCTCCGGCCTCGGACTGGGGAGCGATTGATGCGCTGGCTGGCCTGGCTCATCACCCTCGCGCTGGGCGCCGCGCTGCTGGCCATGGCGGCCAGCGGGCGGCCCGGCAACGTGGCCATCCTGCTGCCGCCGTACCGCATCGACCTGTCGCTCAACCTGGCGGTGCTGCTGCTGTTGCTGGCGTTCCTGCTGCTGTATGTCGCGGTGCGCGCGCTCAGCCTGCTGCTCGGGTTGCCGCGCGCCGCCGCGCAGTTTCGCTCGCGCCGTCGCGTGCAGGTGGCCGGCGCGGCGTTGCACGAGGCCCTGCTGCACCACCTGGGCGGGCGTTTCCGGCGCGCCGAGCGCGCCGCGGCGCGGGCCGCCGAGGTCGAGCCTTTCCGCCCCGGAGCCTTGTTGACCGCGGCCCAGGCGGCGCAGGCCATGCAGGCCTACGAGCGTCGCGATGCCTACCTGGAGGCGCTGCCGCCGGCGGCGCGCGAGACCGGCGGCCTGCTGCAGGCGCAGTGGCAGGTCCAGGCGCGCGATCCGCAGGCCGCTCAGCGCACCTTGCGCGGCCTGTCGGGCGGCATGCAGCGGCGTACCCAGACCCTGCGCCTGGCGCTGTCGGCGGCGCGGGCGTTGCACGACCATGCCGAGGTGCTGCGCCTGGCCGGCGCGTTGCGCAAGCACCATGGCCTGCACCCGGCCGCCGCGCAGGCGATGATCCACGGCGCCGCGCTGGGGTTGATCCGCCAGGCCGGGGCCGACGCGGAGGCGTTGCGCGCGCTGTGGAAGTCCCTCGATCCTGCGCTGCGCCACGACCCGCAGCTGGCGGCGGCCACGGCGCGCGGGCTGGCGCAGGCTGGCGAGATGGAACCGGCGCGCGCGGTGCTGCTGGAGGCCTTGCGCGCGCCCGACGCCGAGCCGGCTGCGCTGATGCCGGCGCTGCGCGGCATGCTCGCCGGAATCGACGCGGGCTTTGTCGCGCAGGCCGAATCCTGGATGGATCGCTGGCCGCAGGAGTCGCAGGCCAGCTTCCTGGCGGCGCGGGCCTGCGCCGAACTGGAGCTGTGGGGCAAGGCGCAGCAATACCTGCAGCGCGCGCTCGAGCAGTGCCAGCCCGACGAGCGCCGCTTGCGCGGCCAGGTCCACGCCGCGCTGGCGCGCCTGCAGGAACGCATCGAGCGCGAGGACCAGGCGATGCGCCACTGGCGGCTGGCCGCGGTCGACCTGGCCAACGACGACGGCGGCCCCGCCGGCGGCGCCTGAGCCGCCGTGGCGTCGCCGCGCGTGGCGACCGCGCAGCGGCTGGGGCGGCTGCTGCGACGCGAGCGCCTGGCGCTGGGCTTCGGCGCGCTGACCCTGCTGCTGGCGGTGGCCGACCCGCGCCCCTGGGCGCGCTGGCGAGACTGGCTGGAACTGCCCACGCTGCTCGGCCTGCTGGCGCTGCTGGCCAGCATCGAGGGCGTGCGCGCCAGCGGCGCGGTGCAGCGCGCTGCGCAAAGACTGGCGCGACGCGCCAGCAGCCAGCGCGGCCTGGCGGTGTTGCTGGTGCTGGGATCGGCGCTGCTGGCGATGCTGCTGACCAACGACGTCAGCCTGTTCCTGCTCGTTCCGTTGACCCTCGAACTCGGGCGCGGCGGCGACCTGCCGGTGCGTCGCCTGGTGATCCTCGAGGCGCTGGGGGTCAACGCCGGTTCGACCCTCAGCCCGGTGGGCAATCCGCAGAACCTGTTGCTGTGGCGCGAGTCGGGGTTGTCGATGCTGCAGTTCGCCGCGCGCATGCTGCCGACCTTCGCGGTGATGCTCGCGCTGCTGCTGCTGACCGTGCGGCTGGTGGTGCCCGCGCGGGCCTTGCACCCTGGCGGCGGCGCGTCGCCGCCGCCGCTGCGCGGCGCGCTGGCGGCCGTGTCGGCGCTGCTGCTGCTGGCGGTGCTGGCGCTGCTGCAAGCCGGCCGGGCTGCGTGGGCGGCGGTGCTCGTGCTGGGGGTGTTCGCGCTGGGCTGGCGCGAGGTGCTGCGGCGCCTGGACTGGGGCTTGCTGGCGACCCTGGCGGCGATGTTCGTCGGGCTCGGGCATCTGGCGGCGTGGCCGCCGGTGCAGCGCTGGATCGGCGCCTGGGCCTGGCGCGAACCGCTGGCGGGCTACCTCGGCGCCATCGTGCTGTCGCAGGGACTGAGCAACGTGCCGGCCACCGTGTTGCTGCACGGGCTGGTCGCCTCGCCGATGCGGCTGGCGGTGGCGGTGAACGTCGGGGGCTTCGGGCTTGCGATGGGCTCGCTGGCCAACCTGATCGCCTTGCGGCTGCACGGCGAGCGCGGCGCTCTGGCGGAGTTCCATCGCATCAGCGTGCCCTTCTTGCTGGCGTGCGCGCCGGCGGTGTGGGCGGTGCAGCGCCTGCTGGCCGGGTGACGCCGGCGGCAGCGACCCCGCCATGCCAGAATACAGCCCAGGAGAACCCCAGATGCCCGCCTACAAGACCCTGGAACAGACCATCGGAGGCACCCCGCTGGTGCGGCTGCAGCGCATCGGCGCCGCCGACAACGAGCGCCGCGGCAACGTGCTGCTGGCCAAGCTGGAAGGCAACAACCCGGCCGGCTCGGTGAAGGACAGGCCGGCCTTGTCGATGATCCTGCGCGCTCGCGAGCGCGGGCAGATCCGCCCCGGCGACACGCTGATCGAGGCGACCTCGGGCAACACCGGGATCGCGTTGGCGATGGCCGCGGCGATCCTGGGTTTCCGCATGGTCCTGATCATGCCCGAGGACCTGTCGGTCGAGCGCGCGCAGACCATGCGCGCCTACGGCGCCGAGTTGATCCTCACGCCGCGCAGCGGGGGCATCGAGTACTCGCGCGACCTCGCCGAGCAGATGCAGCGCGAAGGCAAGGGGCTGGTGCTCGACCAGTTCGCCAACAGCGACAACCCGCGCGCGCATTACGAGACCACCGGGCCGGAGATCTGGCGCGACACCGAGGGCACGGTGACCCATTTCGTGTCGTCGATGGGAACCACCGGGACCATCACCGGGGTCTCGCGCTACCTCAAGGAGCGCAACCCGGCGGTGCAGGTGGTCGGCGCGCAGCCCGACGAGGGCTCGCGCATCCCCGGCATCCGCAAGTGGCCGCAGGAGTACCTGCCGAAGATCTACCAGCCGCAACTCGTCGATCGCCTGGAGCTGGTCAGCCAGGCGGCTGCCGAGTCGATGGCCAGGCGGCTGGCGCGGGAGGAAGGCCTGTTCTGCGGAATCAGCTCGGGCGGTGCCTGCGAGATCGCGCTGCGACTGGCGCGCGAGCTGCGCGACGCGACCATCGTGTTCATCGTCTGCGATCGCGGCGACCGCTACCTGAGCACCGGAGTGTTCCCGGCCGCCTGAACGTGGGCGCGCGGGCGTGGGCCTACAATCGAGGGTCGGCGTCCGCTACGCCGGGGCCGCAACGGAGAGGAGCATGGGCGCGCAAGGCGAGGCATTGGACAAGGTGGACGGCGAGGTCGACGCCCGCGGCATGAACTGCCCGTTGCCGATCCTCAAGGCCAAGAAGGCGTTGTCGGCGATGCACACCGGCGAGGTGCTGCGCGTGCTGGCCACCGACCCCGGTTCGATGCGCGATTTCCAGGCCTTCGCCCGCCAGACCGGCCATCAGCTGGTCGCGCAGACCGAGCAGGACGGAATCTTCTCGCACCTGCTGCGACGCCGCTGACACG
>JAKBBQ010000144.1 GCA_021808405.1 Pseudomonadota bacterium
GTGGGCCCTGTTCAGCGCCCTGGTCGGGCTGTGCATCGTGCTGGCCGGCGGGAGGTTGGGTTCCCGAGAACTCTGGCATGCCGCGGCGCTGATGCCCATCTACATCCTGGCCTCGGCGACGGGCAACCGCTTCGTGCACCGCATCGACGACCGGCTGCTGCGGACCATCGTGCTGTCGGTGCTGCTGCTCACCGCCCTCGTCGGCCTGGGCGTCAATTCCAGGTAGCGCCGGCCCTCGCGCAACGCGGCGCTCAGCCCTCGCCCGACGCTGCCAGGGTCTTGCCGATGGCCTGCGCCGCGCGCTTGAGCGGCGGCACGAAGCTCAACGCGTGTTCCGGGGTGCAACGCAACGAAGGCGCGTGCATCGACACCGTCGCGCAGATCCTGCCCCGGCGGTCGAACACCGGAACCGCAAGGCCGATCAGGCCGTCCATGAACTCTTCGTTGTCCAGGCTGATCTGTGTCGCGCGCACCTGCTTGAGCGTCGCTTCGATCTGCACCGGGTCGGTGACCGTGCGCGCGGTGAATCTCTTCAGCGGCACGGCAGCCAGGATGGCCCGCCGCTTGCGCGCCGGCATGAAACTCAGGAACAACCTGCCGCTGGCGCTGCAATGCATCGGCACGCGAGAGCCCGATTGCAGGTGGTAGCGCAGCGGCCAATGCGCCTCGACCCGGTCGACGTAGACGATCTCACTTCCCGCCAGCATGGTGACATTGCAGGTCTCCTGCACTTCGTCGACCAGCGCTTGCAGGATCGAATGGCGAATCGCGCGCTGCGGAGAGTTGATCAGGGTATCGACCGCCATGCGGGTGAGTTCCCGCCCGGCGATGAAGCGCTTGCTGCCGGGTTCGCGCTCCAGGAACCCCAGCGACTCCAGCAGCAGCATCAAGCGGTGGATCGTCGGCTTGGGAATCCCCAGGTCCGGGAACAGTTCGACCGCGGAGACCGCGCCGTCGGACGCGCTGACCGACTGCAGCACGGCGAGCGCCCGGCCCGCCGCGGAATGCGCGCCGTCCTGCTCGGCGGGCGCCGTGGCCCGCGCTGCCGCCGCGCGGGCTCGGGGAGGAGTCGTGGATGGAGGCTTCATGGGCTCGCGCCGTGCACGCCTGGCGGCCGCAAGAGTTGGCAAGCCAACGATGATAGGCGGACGGGCGTCGCGCCTGCAGCCGCGCGCCGAGCCGCTCAGGCGCGGCGGCGCGGCTGCAGCGTCGAGTCGAAGGCGCTGTCCGCCCCGGGCTGCGTCGCCGGCGCGCCGACGACTGCGCCGCGGTGCAGGATGTCGCGGATCCTGCGGATGGTCGCCACCTGCTCGGGAGCGTCCATGATGCGCGGCCGGGGCGTGTCCAGGCGGAAGGTCTCGAGGATGCGACCCGGACGCGCGCGCATCACGGCGACCACGTCGGCCAGCTTCACGGCCTCGTCGATGCTGTGGGTGATGAACAGCACCGCCTTCTTCTCGGTGCTCCACACCCTCACCAGTTCGTCCTGCATCTTCTCGCGGGCGAAGGAATCGAGGGCCGCGAAGGGCTCGTCCATCAGCAGCATGCGCGGGTCGACCGCCATCGCGCGCGCGAGCGCGACGCGCTGGCACATGCCCCCGGACAGTTGCCGGGGATACTTGTGCTCGAAGCCCCGCAGTCCGATGAGGTCGACGTAGCGCTCGACGATGGCCTCGCGCCGGGCGCGCGGCACCCGCAGGCGACGCAGCCCGTAGCCGATGTTGCGGCGCACCGTGAGCCAGGGAAACAGCGCATAGTCCTGGAACATCATCGTGCGGTCGGGGCCCGGAGCCTCGACGCGTCGTCCGAAGGCCTCGACCGTACCGGCGTCCGGGCGCTCGAAGCCGGCGAGCAGGCTCAGCAGCGTCGTCTTGCCGCAACCGCTGGGGCCGACGATGCAGACGAAGTCGTGTTCGCCGATCTCCAGCGACACGTCCTGCAGCGCGACCACGGTGTCGCGCCCGGTCTTGTAGGTCTTGCTGACATGCTCGATGCGAACCGATGCCTGGGCGGTCATTCACTTCTCCTGCCGCCAGGGCATCGCCAGCCGCTGCGTGAGCTGCGTCAGGGCGTCGAGGGCCAGCCCGATGACCCCGATCATCAGCATGCCGACGACGATGTAGTCGCTGCGGAACAGCAGCCGGCCCTGGCTGATCAGGTAACCCAGGCCCGAGGTCGACGCGACCAGCTCGCCGGCGACCAGGGCCATCCAGGCGATCCCCACGCCCACGCGCAGGCCGACGAACATCGAACTCAGCGCCGAAGGCAGCACCACGGTGCCCGCGATGGCCAGCGGCCCGGCCCCCAGGGTGCGCGCCGCTCGCAGCAGCTTGGGCTCGACATCGCGCACTCCCTCGCGGGTGTTGAGCACGATGGGGAAGAAGGCCGCGAGGAAGATGATGAACTCGTTTTGCGCGTTGGTGATCCCGAACCACAGGATCGACAGCGGGATCCAGGCCAGCGGGGGAATGGGGCGGAAGAAATCGACGATGGGCTCGAGCAGCCAGGCCGCGGCGCGCGAGGCGCCGATCAGCATGCCCAGCGGAAAGCCGATCAGGCAGGCGAAGCCGACGGCCACCGCCACGCGCTCCAGGCTGGCCATCACGTCCTGCTGCAGCAGCCCCTGGCGAAACAGCGAGATGCCCCCGTGCAGCACCACGGTCGGCGCGGGCAGCAGCAGCGCCACCTGCGGGTCGCGCGTGCTCAGCAGCTGCCACACGCCTACGAGCAGAAGCAGCGGGCTGTACTTGAACAGCGCCCTCGTCAGGCTGCGAGCGCGCGCGCGCAGCGGCCTGCATTCGACCGGGATCGCGGCTGCCGCACCCAGCTCCACGGTGCTTGCTACTTGTTCCATCGCCGACTCCTTGCGTTTCCTCATGGGGATGTGTCCGAGCGCCAGCGCCCGGGGCCCGGCTCAGCTCTTCGCGGCGGGGACCAGGTCGCCCGGGCCCGGGAACTGCTGCCTGCCCATGTACATCAGGCCGTAGGGCGGGTACGGTGGATGGCCCACCTGGCCCTTCCATCCGGCCGGCAGGAACGGCGGCCATGCCGGCACCTTCCAGCCGACGTGGGCGTAGCTCTCGGCGAGGAAACGGTCATGGATCACCGACAGGTACTCGCTGGGCGTGTAGCGATGCTGCAGCACGCCGGCGTCGTACATCACGTTGGTCTGGTAGGCCTCCAGCCTGGCCCAGAAGCCGTCGACGTCGCGGAAGGGGAAGTTGATCGTGGGCTTGGGGTCGAGCACGTTGATCTGCGCGTCCTGGCGCACCAGCTGCGGGCTGCGGCCCTTCTGCGAGGGGTCGGCGATCAGGGCGTCGAGCACTTCGTCGGTGCGCGTGCGACACAGGATCTGCGCCTCGACGAAGGCGTCGGTGTAGGCCTGCAGCACATCGGGAGCATGCTGGGCGATCTCGCCGCGGGCGTAGGAATAGCCGTTGAAGATCTCGTAGCGATCGATCAGCTCCAGGATGCGCGCGTTCTTCAGGTAGTCGGTCATGTAGAGCACGTTGGGCTCCCAGATGCCGACCACGTCGACACCCTTGGGCATGGTGATGATCTCGCCCGGGCCCATGTTCGACAGCTGATAGTCGCGCCCCTCGACCAGGCCGAGCACCTTGGCCGCGATGAGCAGCCCCAGGTGGGTGGTGCTGCCCATGGTGACCCCGCAGATCGCCGGACGGCCGAGAACCTTGGCTCCCTTGAGGTCGGCCATGCCGCCTTTCAGCGGCGAGTCGGGATGGACGAGGAAGGCCTGCCGCTGCGCCGGGTAGGTGCACACCGCCGCGGTCGGGATCTTCAGGTCGATCAGACGCAGCAGGCCCAGCGAGCCGGCCTGGGCGATCTGGATGCGCCCGGGAATGAACACCTCGTTCATCAAGCCGGCGGCGAGGATGGGCACGTAGTGCGCCTGCAGGCCCCGGCGCGCGAGCAGGTCGAAGTGCATCATCGCGAACAGGATCACATTGCCGTCCGACCACAAGGGATTCCAGGCGATCTGCAGCGGCCACCACCCCTTGCTCTTGAGCCAGGCGATCGAGGCCGGGGAGATCCTCGTGTAGGGGGTCGGCCAGTGCATGGCGTCGGGCTGCGCCGCCTGCGCGGACGGCCACGCCAGGCCCCCGATTCCCAACGCCGCGGATCCGCCCACGGCAGCGGCCTGGGCGATGAAGTCCCGGCGTGACCGGTCGGTGTGCTTGCTGGACATGGTGTATCTCCTCGAACTTGTGTAGGTACGGCGGGCGATCTCCGCAGCGCGTCGCGCGAGCCGTTCGGGTGCCCGTCCTGGATGCCCCTCGAATCCCGTCAACCACACCGCCCGGAGGCCGGCGGCAATCAAAATACAGAAAAATGAGATTTTTGATCGCGTATTTCCGTACTTCTTGCCTATGCTACGCAGAAGTGCTTCAATTGCGCAACGGAAAGTGCCCTAACCACAGTGTCGACGGCGCAGCGAGGAGGCGACGATGAACATGCTGCAGGACCTGCTTGAAAGCGCCGCGCCGCAGACCACCGAAGACCGGCTGACGGTGCGGGTGCGCTCCATCGTCTACCAGGCGCAGGACATCCACTCCTACGAACTCGTCGACCCCGGCGGCGGCGCGTTGCCGCGATTCACTCCCGGCAGCCATGTCGACCTGTATTTCCGCGACGGCCGGGTGCGCCAGTACTCGCTGTGCGGCGATCCGCGCGACACCCTGCGCTACCTGATCGCGGTGCAGCGCGAGCCAGCGGGCCGCGGCGGTTCGCAGGCGATCTTCGACAAGGTGCATGTCGGCCGGCCGCTCAGCATCTCGCGCCCGCGCAACCACTTTCCGGTGGCCGCCGGCGCGTCGAGCCACCTGCTGCTGGCCGGCGGCATCGGCATCACCCCGCTGCTGGCGATGGCGCGGCATTTCGCCAGCCAGGGCACCCCCTTCGCATTGCACTATTTCGTGCGCACCCGCGAGCGCGCGGCCTTCGTGGCCGAATTGGAGCAACTGGCCGACCACGGCACCGTGCAACTGCATGTCGACGACGAACCGGCCGCGCGCCCCGTCACCCCGGCCGCCCTGCTCTGCGCCGCCCCCCCGGCAAGCCACGTGTATTTCTGCGGCCCCCCCGGCTTCATGAGCGCCGTCGCCGCGGCCAGCCAGGCGTGGCCGCGCGAAAGGGTGCATTGCGAATACTTCAAGGCGCCCGACACGCCTGCGCCGGCAGCCGTCGGAGGCGAGCCGGAAGCCATCGCGGTGGGCTTTCGCGTGCGCCTGGCAAGCAGCGGCCGGGAGTTCGACATCCCCGAGGACAAGAGCATCGTCGAGGTGCTGCGCGAGCACGGGGTCGACATCCCCACCTCCTGCGAGTCGGGGCTGTGCGCGACCTGCAAGACCCGCTACCTGGCGGGCACGCCGGTGCATCGGGACTACGTGCTCGACGAGCAGGAGCGGCTCGAATTCCTTCTCCCCTGCTGCTCGCGCTGCGCCTCGGAGTGCCTGGTGCTCGACCTGTGAGCGCCGTCGGGGACCGCGCGGCGCCATGGCCGGCGCTCAGCGCGCGGAGCCCGCGATTCGCTCGGCCATTTTCTCGGCGAGCATCACCACCGGGATGTTGGTGTTGCTGGCGGGGATGAAGGGAAACACCGAACCGTCGACCACCCGCAGACGCTCGACCTCGTTGACCCGGCAATCGGGATCGACCACCGCGGCGGCATCGCTGCCCATGCGGCAGGTCCCGACCGGGTGCCAGCAGGTCTCCGCAGTGCCCATCGCATAGTGCAGCAGGTCGTCGTCTCCGGGGTTCGCATGTCCCGGGCGAATCTCGCGGGTGATCACCTTGCTCAGCGGCGCGCTGCGCGCCAGCGAGTGCACGATGCGCAACCCGGCGACGAGGGTGCGGCGGTCGACTTCGCTGCCCAGATAGTTCGGATGGACCAGCGAGGACTGCAGCGGATCGGCCGAACGGATGTGGGTGCTGCCGCGGGCGCGGGGATACATGTCATAGACCCCGATCTGGAACGACGAGCCGGCGTCCAGGCCGGCCCTGGCGGCCGGCGTGCGGCCGCGCCCCGCGTCGAGCGCGGGCACCCGGCTCTCCGAGCTCACCAGCCCGAGTTGCAGCCTCAGGTTGGGCAAGGGTTGCGCCCCGTCGCTGCGCACGTAGCCGGTGGCCTTGAGCGCCGAGTCGGCGAACATGCCCTTGCGCGCGACGGCGAACTTCATGGCTTCGCGCACCTGCGCCAGCCGGCTGTTGAGCAGATGATTGACCGTGCCCTTTTCCCGGGTCTCGAAGCACACCCGCGGCATGAAGTGGTCCTGCAGGTTCTCGCCCACTTGCGCGCGCGCCGCCACGACCTCGATGCCCAGGCCGTCGAGCAGTTCGCGGCGGCCGATTCCCGAGCGCTCCAGCAGCGCCGGGGTGCGCACCGCGCCGGCGCACACGATGATCTCGCGCCGGGCGCGTGCCTGCAGTTCGCGGCCCTCGCGGATGTAGCTGACACCGGTGGCCACTCGCCCGCGGAACAGCACCTTGCGCACCGGGGCATCGGTCACGATGGTCAGGTTGCCGCGGGCCAGGTTCGGGCGCAGGTAGCCGGCGGCCGCGCTGCTGCGCCAGCCCCTGCGAACGGAGAGCTGCAGGTAGCTGACCCCGTCGGGAATCTGGTCGTTGTAGTCGTCCACGCGAGGGTAGCCCGCGCCGATGCAGGAGTCGACGAAGGCCTCGGAAATGGGGTCGGGCTCGGCCCGGGACACGCCGATCGGGCCGCCGGCGCCCCGGTTGGGCGAGGTGGTGAAGCGGCAGTCCTCGAGCTTGCGAAAGTACGGCAGGCAGTCGTCGAAGCTCCACCCGCTGCAACCCGCCTGCTCCATGCGGTCGTACATCGCCGGGTGGCCACGGACGAACAGCATGCCGTTGACGGCGCTCGATCCGCCCAGGCCGCGGCCGCTGACCCAACTTACCGAGCGCCGGCTCGTGCCGTCGGTGGGAAGGGTCATGTCGCGCCAGATGCGGTCTTCCAGGTTGAGCACCTTTCCCACGCCCAGCGGCAAGGATTCCCACAACCCGCCTCCGGCTCCGCCAGCCTCGAGCAGGAGCACGCTGACATCGGGACGTTCGGAAAGTCGCGCCGCGAGGACGCATCCGGCCGAGCCGGCGCCGACGATCACATAGTCGTACTCCATCACCGCCTCCGCCGCCTTCAGGCCCGGGACGGTGGAGCCGAATACTTGCGGTACTTGTCCAGCACCCGCACCGGCAACTTCAGCGCGTCGCGACGATAGGGCTCGTTGAGGGCCTTGGGGTCGGTCATGACCTCGATCACCGAGGGCTGGTCGCTGCTCAGCGCCTCGCTCACCGCCTGCGCGATGTCCTCGGGCCTGTCGATGGTGGTCCCGGCGGCTCCCATGTCGCGGGCGATGGCGGCGAAGCTCGGGTTCTCGAGGTCGGTGTAGAAATACCTCTCGCCGAAGAAGTCGTACTGGTTGCGCCGCTCGGCGCCGTACACCGTGTTGTTGAAAATCACCGTGACCAGCGAGAGCTTCTCCCTCACCGCGGTCATCACCTCCTGCATCGACATGCTCCACGCCCCGTCGCCGACCAGCGCCAGCACCGGCGAGCCGGGCCTGGCCAGCTTGACCCCGAGCGCCGTCGGGAAGCCCACGCCGATACCGCCCAGGCTGCCGGCGGCGATCCAGCGCCGCGGTTGCTCGAAACTGCTGAAGTAGGCGTTCGCGCTTCCGCTGACATTGCCCACGTCGGTGACCACCGTGGTGTCGGCCTGCAACCCGGCGACCGCGCGCGAGACCTCCCACAGCGCGCGCCGGGGATGGATCGGCGCTCCGTCCTGGTGCGACATGTCCTGCAACTTGCGCGACCACTCCGCCTTGAGCTGCTCGATGCGTGCGCGCTGCGCGGCCGCGTCGACGGCCAGTGGTTGGCCGCGCAGAGCGGCCGTCAGTTGCCGCGTGACCTCGCGGCAGTCGCCGAGCAGGCCCACGTCGAGGCGGCGCAACGCGCCGAGCTCCAGCGGGTTGATCGAGTTGTGGATCAACTTGGCGCTGCGCGGGAAGAAATCCACCCCGTACTGCGGGGTCGTCCCGAAGGCGTTCAGCCGCGTGCCGAGGGCGACGATCACGTCGGACTCGGCAAGCAGGCGCATCGCCGCTTCCGAGCCCTGGTAGCCGATCGGGCCCACCGCGAGGGGGTGCGAGCCCCTGAAGGCGTCGTTGTGCAGCCAGACGCAAGCCACCGGCGCCGACAGCATCTCGGCCAGCTCGGCGATCGCGTCGTGGGCGTCGGAGTCGACCGCCCCGAGGCCGGCGAGGATGGCCACGCGCTTGGCGCCCTGGATGATGCGCGCGGCGGCGGAAATGGCCTCGGGATCGGCGCCGCCGTAGCGGCCGTTGATCCGGTATTCGGCCGGCTGCATCGCCTCTTCTTCCCAGACTCCGTAGTAGGCGTCGCGCGGAATGTCGACCTGCACCGGGCCGCGCAGCGAGATGGCCGCGCGAAACGCCCCGCGGATCGCCTCGGACATGCGATCCGGACGGTTGACCTGGAGTTGCCACTTGACCACCGGAGCCAGCATGCGCATCTGGTCGATCTCCTGGAAGGCACCGGTGCCGATGCCGGTGCTCAGCACCGCCGGGGTGAGCACGACCAGCGGGGTGTGGTTCAGGCAGGCACTGGCCACTCCGGTGACCAGGTTGGTGATGCCCGGCCCGTTCTGGCCGATGCACACTCCCGGCACGCCGGTGGCTCGGGCATAGCCTTCGGCCATCAACGCGGCACTTTGCTCGTGGCGCACCTGGATGAAGCGGATGCCGGCTTCGGGGAAAAGGTCCAGCGGGTCCATGAATGCCGAGCCGACGATGCCGCAGATGTTGCGGACACCTTCGATGCGCAGCGCCTCGACCAGGGCCTCACTGCCTGAGATCTGCCGTTTCAATTCCCT
>JAKBBQ010000004.1 GCA_021808405.1 Pseudomonadota bacterium
CGCCGGCCGGGCTGCCGAGGCCGCAGGCCGGGCGTGCGGCGCACGACCCGGACGCCGACCGTGAAGGCCCCGCGTGCTCGCTGCCGGCTGGCGGGCAGGTGCAGGTCGACGAGCTGGTCGACCATGCGCACCTGGCGGATTTTTTCATCGGCATCGGCGACCACGACAAGGCCATCGACATCATGCGCCGGGCGCTGCTGGAGGCCGATCGTGGTCTGGGCGCGCTGCCCTGCCTGTACCTGTTCGATCTGTATCGCCGCGGCGGACGCAGGCAGGACTACGAACGGCTGCTGGCCGAGCGTGGGTCGCTGCTGAACGCGCGCATTCCGGGCTGGGACGAGCCGACGGGCCAGGCTCCTCGCGACCTGCTGCAGTATCCCCGGGCGTTGGCGCGGTTGAGCGAGTCCTGGAACAGCGCGGCCTGCCCGCATGTGATCGAGCGCATGCTCGCCGGGGACCCGTTCGAGCCCAGGGTGGGCTTCGATCTGCCTGCGTACCGCGACCTGCTCGAGCTGCATGCGCTGGCGTGCGAACTCCAGCGCGCCGAGGGCGGCGCATCGACCGCGCCGCCGCTGGATTGGCCGCTCGACCTCGCGCCCCTGCGGGGGCGCGGGGAGTCGCGCGGCGGACGGGCGCTTCGTTGAACCTGCCGCCGGGGCCGGGCGAGCCCCGGGCGCGGCGGCGCTGCGATCAGATCGAAAAGTCCCCGGCGGACTCGCCGCGCAGCACCTGTTCGACCAGCTTGCGCGACAGCCGCGGCGACAGCAGTTCGGCCAGCACGTAGACAAAGCCCCGCTGGTAGACCCCGCGCTTGAAGGCCACGCGGGTCAGGTTGGAGCCGAACAGCTGGCCGACCGGGCGCGCCTGCAACTGCGAATCGCGTTCGGACTGAAAGGCCATTTCGGCGATCAGGCCGACGCCGAGGCCGAGTTCGACGTAGGTCTTCAACACGTCCGAGTCGATCGCCTCCAGCACGATGTCGGGCTGCAGGCCGTGCTGGGCGAAGGCCTGGTCGATCCGCCGGCGTCCGGCGAAACCCTGCCCGTAGGTCACGATCGGGTAGCGCGCCAGTTCCTGCAGCGACACGTCGTCGATCTGGTTCAGCGCATGCGCGGCCGGCGTGACCACCATGTGCTGCCATTCGTAGCAGGGCAGGGTGATGAGCTCGCCTTGCTCGAGCAGGCTCTCGGTGGCCAGCCCGAGGTCGGCCCGCTCCTCCAGTACCGCGCCGGCGACCTGCTCGGGGCTGCCCTGGAACAGATGCACCGAGACCTTGGGAAAGCGGCGCCGGAACTCGGCGACGACCTGCGGCAGGCGGTAGCGCGCCTGCGTGTGGGTGGCGGCGATGGTCAACTGGCCGCTGTCCTGCGCCGCGTAGTTCTGGCCGATGCGCTTGAGGTTGCCGACTTCGCGCAGGATGATTTCCACGCTGCGCAGCACCTCGACGCCCGGCGCGGTGAGCTTGCGGATGCGCTTGCCGTGGCGACTGAAGATTTCCACTCCCAGTTCGCCCTCGAGTTCGATGATGGCCTTGGAAACTCCCGGCTGGGAAGTGAACAGCGCGCGCGCCGCCTCGGTGAGGTTGAAATTGCGGCGCACGGCCTCCTGCAGGAAGCGGAACTGGTGCAGGTTCATCGCGCGCGCCCTGGAAGCTTCAGTGGCGCTGGACGCGCCAGACGAAAAAGCCCAACGCCGCGCCGCCATACAGCAGGTAGGGCAGCGCAGCGGCCAGCCAGACCGGCCAGCTGGCGACCAGGCCGAGCCTGGACGCCAGGGTGTTGATCAGGATGAAGCTCACACCGAGCATGATGCCGGCGAACACCTTCCAGCTCAACTGCCCCGAGCGTGCATGAAGATAGGCAAAGGGCAGGGCCAGCATCATCATGATCACGGCGCTCAACGGGTAGAGCAGCTTGCGCCAGAGCTCCAGCTGGTCGCGCTGCACGGCCTGGCCGTTGGCGCGCAGGTGGTCGATGTAGCGCCACAATTCGAACACCGACATGCTTTGCGGGCTCAGCACCAGCGCGTCGAGCACCGCCGGCGACACCGCGGTGTGCCAGCGCAACTGCGGCAGGCGGCTGCGCTGCACGCTGCCCTGGCTGCTCGCGGGAAGCCGTACCGAGCGCACGTCGTGGAGCATCCAGTTCCCATCGCCGAGGTAGACCCCGGAGCTGGCCCGGACGGTGCGCAACAGGTGCGCAGAGTCGTCGAGCACATAGATGCTCACGTCATGCCATCGCCCGCCCGCGGAGACGCGGCCGACCTGGATCATCTGGTCGTCGTTGGCGCCTTCGCGGTTGCGCACCCACAGGCCGGCGCCCGGCGCGGTGCCCGCATCGCCGGCGCCCTGCGCCTGCAGCGTGGCTTGCAGGCGTTGCGCGGCGGGCGCGACGAAATCGCCCAGGCAGAACAGCACCGCGGCGCACAGCAGGCCGAAGCCGGCCAACTGCGCCAGCGCGACCACGGGTCCCAGCCCGGCCATGCGCATGACGGTGAATTCCGACGACGCGGCCAGTCCCGCCAGTACGTACACGGCCGCCGTGAGCACCGCGATCGGCAGCACTTCGTAGGCGCGCATGGGGATCTGCAAGGACACCAGCGCCAGGGCCTGGGCGAAGCCGTGCCCGTTGCTGCTGAGCTGGTTCAGCACGTCGAGAAAGAACAGCAGTCCGACGAACACCAGCAGCACCAGCGCGGTGGCGCCCAGCAACTGGCGAAACAGGTAGCGACGGAGGGTCTGCATCGGCTGCGCGGGACCTGCCCGATCATGCGGCGCGCGGCGCCAGCGGGCGCGGCAGCAGGCCCTTGGCGTAGGCCAGCAGCAGCAGGATGAGCAGCGCGCTGCCGTGCAGCAGCAGCAGCCCGCTGCCCAGGTGCAGCACCCCGGCATCGATCCAGTGCTGGGTCGCGTTGAGGAAGTTCAGGTAGATCAGGTAGACCAGCACGGCGACGATGAGCTGCAGCGCGCGGCCTGCGCGTGGATTGGTCGCGGCAAGCGGAATGGCCATCAGCACCAGCAGCAACGACGACACCGGAACGCCGATGCGCCAGGACAACTCGCCGAGCCACTGGGGATTGCCCGACAGCGCCAGCGTGGTGGTGGCGATCTCCCGGCTTGGCGTGTTGGCCAGCCGGGCCGCTCCCGGCAATGCGCGCACCGCCGGCCCGCGCAGCGCCGACAGGCGCACTCCCATCTGCGCGAAGCCGGTGATCTGGTAGTCCGACTGGCCCACGGTGTGGGTGTAGCGGTGGCCGTCGGACAGCAGCAGGTAGCGCGAGCCGTCGCGCGCGATCAGCGTGGCCGCGCGGGCCAGCGTGACGGTCTCGCGGCCCTGCTCGAGATCGCGGATGAAAATGTTGCGTGCCAGGCCGTTGGCGTCGGCGCCCTTGGCGATGAAGAACACCCGGGTGCCCGAAGCCGAATGGCGGAACTGCCCGGGAGCCGCCCGCGACAGGTCGGAACGCTGCTCGAAACGCTCGCGCAGCGCGTTGTCCTGGCGGTTGGCCCAGGGCCACGCGACCAGGGTGAGCAGCGCGATGACCACCAGGACCGGCGCACTGAAGCGCAGCGCGATGCGAAAGAAGTGCGCCGGCTGTGCTCCGGCGCCCGACCAGATCACCATCTCCGAATCGCGATACATGCGGGAAAAACTCATCAGCACGGCCAGGAACAACGCCAGGCCGAGGATGAACTGCAGGTAGCTCAGGCAGGCCAGTCCGATGAGCAGGAACAGGTCGCGCGGATCGGCCAGCCCCTCGGTCGCCTGGCCGAGGATGCGGATGAGCAGCAGGGTGAGCACCACCGAGAACAGCACCGTGAAACTGGCGCCGAAGTGGCGCGCCATTTCATTGCGCAGCGAACTGTCCAGCAGCATGGGATTCAGTGGGGGCGTGGACGCAGGCGATGCGGCGCGCGCTCGCGTGCGGCCACCGTCGATGCGGCCACGGCGCGAGACAGCCGGACCCGTGCGGTGGAATAATCGCCCGAGCCACATTCGGAGTCGCCATGGAATTTAGCATAGCCCCCCTCAAAGCATTGTCTTCGCTGCACACCGACTGCCTGGTGGTCTTCCTGCAGCCAGCGGACCAGGCCGCGGCCGCGCTCGACGAGCAGGCCATCGATGCGATCGTCGCCCAGGCGCGCGAGGACGGAGATTTCAGCGGGCAGGCCGGCAGCACCTACCTGGCCAACCGGCCGCAGGGCCTTGCCGCGCGCCGCTTGCTGCTGGTCGGGGTCGGGGCCGGCCCCACCGATGCCCAGGGCTGGCGCAAGGCCGCCGAGGCGGCATGCGCGGCGCTCAAGGGCCGCGCCGCGGCGCGTGTGCACCTGGTCTGCGCGGACACCCAGCAGCCGTTGATCGACGCAGCGGTGCGGGCCTTCGGCGACTTCGCCTATGTCTACACGGCCACGCGCAAGCCCGACGCCGAGCCCGGGTGCCGCGTGCGGTCGTTGCACATCCTGGTCGCCGCGCGACAGGCCGTCGCGGCCAGGTCGCGGCTGCGGCGCGCCGAGGCGGTCCAGGCCGGGATCGACCTCTGCCGGGAGCTGGCCAACCTGCCCGGCAACCACTGCACGCCGACCCACCTGGGCAAGGTGGCGCAGGCGCTGGGCAAGCGCCACAAGCTGAAGGTGGAGGTGCTCGGCCCGGCGGACATCGAACGCGAGCGCATGGGAGCGCTGCGCGCGGTGGCGCAGGGCTCGCAGCAGCCGGCGCGGTTCATCGTACTGCGTTACCAGGGGGCCGCGCGCACCCAGCCACCGCATGTGCTGGTGGGCAAGGGGGTGACCTTCGACAGCGGCGGGATCTCCCTCAAGCCCGGCGCCGAGATGGACGAGATGAAGTTCGACATGGGAGGTGCCGCCTCGGTGCTCGGCGCCTTCGAGGCGGTGGCCAGGCTGCAGCCGAAGATCAACCTGGTCGGGCTGATCCCCGCGACCGAGAACCTGCCCAGCGGCAGCGCGGTCAAGCCCGGCGACGTGGTGACCAGCCGATCCGGGCAGACCATCGAGATCCTCAACACCGACGCCGAGGGCCGGCTGATCCTGTGCGACGCGCTGAACTACGCCGAGCGCTTCAAGCCGGCCAGCGTGGTCGACATCGCGACGCTGACCGGAGCCTGTGTGATCGCGTTGGGGCATGTGCACAGCGGCTTGTTCAGCCCTGACGACGAACTGGCTCAGGCGCTACTGGAGGCGGGGAAGCTCTCCCAGGATTCGTGCTGGCGCATGCCGCTGGGAGACGAATACGCCGAAGGGCTGCGCTCGCGCTTCGCCGACGTCGCCAACATCGCCGGGCGCGCCGGCGGCAGCGTGACCGCCGCGTGCTTCCTGCAGCGTTTCACCAAGGCCTACCGCTGGGCCCACCTCGACATCGCGGGGACCGCCTGGAAGAGCGGCGCGAACAAGGGCGCCACCGGGCGGCCGGTGCCGCTGCTGGTGCACTACCTGCTCGCGCAGCAGTCGGCTGCCGGGGCGCGCGGCCGAGGCGGGGAGTGAGCGACGCGGCCGGGTCCGACTGCGCGCCCGCGGCCGCCACGCGGGTGGAATTCCGCGTCGGCCTGCGCGACGCTCTCGGGTATTGCTGCGCGCTGTTGCGCACCGCCACCGCCCGCGGTGCGCGCCCGGTGGTGTGCGCCGCCGAGCCGCTTGTCGACGAACTCGACCGCAGGCTGTGGACCTTCGCTCCCGGAGAGTTCCTGGCGCACTGCCGGGTCGGCGATGCCGTCGAGGGGCGAAGCCCGATCGTGCTGTGCACGGGCGCCGACGTCGCTGCGCTGGAGGGCAGGGATTGCCTGATCAACCTCGGCGCCGCGCTGGTGCGGGGCTGGCAGCGACTGCCGCGGGTGATCGAGCTGGTGGCCGACGACGAGGCCGCGAAGGCCGCGGCGCGCCAGCGCTTTCGTGTCTACCGCGAAGCCGGTTGCCGGCCGCAGACCCTGGAGGTGGCCGATGAGACCCGGTGAACGCCTGCCGTTGTTGACCGAAGTGCTGGAACTCGCGCAGCCGCCGGATCGCGCCGCGCCGCCGCCGAGCGAGGTCGCGCCGCCGCCGGGCGAGGTCGCGCCGCCGCAGCCGGTGGCGGCCGCGCCGCGTGGCTCGCGACCACCGGCCGTGTCCGAGCAGATGGCCCGGGCCGTGCTCGAGCTCGAACTCGAGCAGGCGCTGCGCGAGGTGCTCGAGCCCCGACTGGCCGCCTTGGTGCGGGAAACGGCCAGCGAACTGGCGCAGCGCCTGCAGCCGCGCATGCACGAATGGCTGGACGAGCAGGGTGCGAGCGACTGAGCGGTACCTCGGGCCGGTGGTCGAATCACCATATGGTTATATCCTCGACATCGGCGGCGGTGGCGGCGATGGGCCCGGCATCGCGGCCCTGCGCGGTGGCCGCGGCCCCCCCATTCGTGGGCGGCGCGACGCGCCGCCAGGGTTTTTCGCGCATCTCCCGTTTACGGTTGGTAAGGCGGGTGTGTATAGTGGCCGCCGTTGGGTGTTCCCGACAGAGAATTGGTGCACACAACCACCAAAATCCAATAACCGGGAGGTTCGTTCACATGAAACGCAAACACACAGTCATCGCCCTGTCCATCGGGTTTGCCCTCGCGGGCGCCTGGGGTAGTGCCTTCGCCGCTGGCGAGGTCACGGTCACCATCGGTTCGGCAGCTCCGATTTCCGGCCCGCAGGCCGCGTTCGGTGCCGACAACACCAATGGCGTGCGCATGGCCATCAATGACTTGAACAAGCAGAACATCGTCATTGGCGGCAAGAAGGTGATGTGGAAGATCGATGCCCAGGATGACCAGGCCGATCCGAAGCAGGCGACGACGGTCGCGCAGAAATTCGTCGACGAGAAGGTCAACGGCGTCGTCGGCCACCTGAACTCGGGTTGCACTTTCCCCGCTTCGCGCATCTACAACCAGGCCGGGATTCCCGACATCACCCCGTCGTCGACCGATCCGAAGATCGCCGAGCAGGGCTTCAAGACCTTTTTCCGCATCATTGCCAATGACAACGCCCTCGGCGCCGGTCTGGCCAATTACGCGAAGAAGGACCTGAAGGCCAAGACCGTGGCGGTGATCGACGATCGCACCGCCTACGGCCAGGGCGTCGCCGACGTGTTCGCCAAGACCGCGAAGAAGGACGGCCTGAAGGTGCTCGACCGCGAGTACACCAACGACAAGGCGACGGACTTTTCCGCCATCCTGACCAAGATCAAGTCGCTGCACCCGGACGTGATCTTCTACGGCGGCATGTACAGCCAGGCCGGCCCGATGCTGCGCCAGATCCAGCAACTGGGGATCAAGGCCAAGTTCATGGGGGGCGATGGGATCTGCGCGCCGGAGCTGGCCAAGCTGGCAGGCGACGCGGCCGACATCACGGTGTGCGCCGAGGGTGGCGCCCCGATCGCGCAGATGCCTGGTGGCGTGGCGTGGAAGAAGCGCTATGACGCCGAGTTCGGCCCGAAGGCCTTCCAGATCTACTCGCCGTACTCCTACGACGCGACCATGGTGCTCGCGCATGCGATGATGAAGGCGAACTCGACCGATCCGGCCAAGTACCTGAAGGACATCCAGAAGATCGACTACAACGGCGTGACCAAGAAGGATATCCACTTCCTCGCCAACGGCAACCTGGCCGCTCCGACCATCACGCTGTCGACCTTCGACAAGGGCGTGAAGAAGGTGGTCGCCGTCGAACAGGTCGGCTGAACGCAGCACTCCGTAGCCGCAAGCGCATCGCGACCGGACGATCCCGGGAGCGGTGCGCCTTTTGGAACGCCCGCGGGTTGGCCTGGCGGGCGTTTTGTTTTGGGATGGACCGATGAGCAAGGCTTTTGTGAGTGAGCGCGACGACGCGGACGACGACGACGGCGAAGGCCAGGCGCTGCCGCCGCTTCCCGCCGGAAGCCGCAACTACATCACCCCGGCCGGCTACGCCGGCCTGCGGCACGAACTCAAGCAACTGCTCGAGGTCGAGCGCCCGCAGGTGGTCGAAACGGTGGCCTGGGCGGCCTCCAACGGCGATCGCTCGGAAAACGGCGACTACCTGTACGGCAAGAAGCGGCTGCGGGAAATCGACCGTCGCATCCGCTTCCTGGGCAAGCGCCTGGAGTGCGCGCAGATCGTCGACCCGTCCGTGCAGTACGGCAATGACAGGGTGTACTTCGGTGCCACCGTGCGCTATGCGCAAGCCGACGGCAGCGAAAGCGAGGTGACCATCGTCGGCATCGACGAGGTCGACAGCGCCGGCGGGCGCATCAGCTGGGTGTCGCCGGTGGCGCGCGCGCTGCTCAAGTCCGCGGTCGGTGACGTGGTCCACCTGGCCACTCCGGGCGGGCCGCGCAGCCTCGAGGTCCTGCAGGTGAGCTATCCGCGGCCCGGCTGAGGCGCGCGGCCAGGCCGACGAGGGTTTCAGGCGCGCGGCTTGACGCGGAACGCGCGCGAGACGAATTTGTGGGCGCGCACCGCGCGCAGCACGTCGGCGAGGTGCTTGCGGTCGCGCACGGCCAGGATGAAACGCAGCTCGATGGTCGGCTGCCCGGCGTCGTCGTCCATGCGCACGTGGATGATGTCGGCGTCGTGTTCGCTGATCGCCGAGGCCAGCTTGGCCAGCACGCCCTTGCCGTTGCTGACCACCACCGACAGGCCGACGTGGTACAGCCCGTTGACCGAGGTCGACCAGGCCAGGTCGATCCAGCTCCTCGGGTGTTTCTGGAACAGCCGGCGCGCCTGCGGGCAATCCTGCTGGTGCACCGTCAGGCCCTCGCCCTTGCCCAGGTAGCCCAGGATGGCGTCGCCGGGGATCGGGTGGCAGCACTCGGCGTAGTGCACCGAGGCTCCCTCGCTGCCGTCGAGTTGCAGCATCCCCGCGGCATGGCCCTCGGTTCCCGCGGCGGCCGGCTCTTCCAGCGCGCGCGGGTCGGCAGCGGCCAGTTGCAGCTGCAGGCGCTTGGCGACGATCTCCGCCACCCGCTTGCCCATGCCTATGTCGGCGTAGAGGTCTTCCTGGGTCTTGTTGCCGCTCCAGTGCAACAGCCGGCTCCACTGCTGGGGGTCGAGATCGTCGGCTCGCAGTTCGACCTGCTGCAGCGCGCGGGCCAGCAGGCGCTTGCCCAGCGCCTGGGACTCGTCCTGCTGCGACACCTTGAGTTCATGGCGGATCTTGGAACGCGCTCGTCCCGTCCGCACGAAGCTCAGCCAGTTCGGGTTCGGGCGGGAATGCGGCGCGGTGACGATGTCCACCACGTCTCCGCTGCGCAACTCCGTGCGCAGCGGGACGAGCTCGCCGTTGACCTTGGCGGCCACCGTCTGGTTGCCCAGGTCGGTGTGCACCGCGTAGGCGAAGTCCACCGGAGTGGCGCCGCGCGGCAGCGCCAGGATGCGCGACTTGGGGGTGAACACATAGACCGCGTCGGGCGCCAGGTCGACCTTCACGGTCTCGATGAACTCGGCCGCGTCGCGATTCTCGTTCTGGATGTCCAGCAGGGACTGCAGCCACGCTGCCGTCGTCACCTGGGCTACCGCGTCGGCGCTTTCCCCCGCCTTGTACAGCCAGTGCGCGGCCACTCCGCTCTCGGCCACGCGGTGCATCGCCTCGGTGCGGATCTGGAATTCCACCGGCACGCCGGTCGGCCCGACCAGGGTGGTGTGCAGCGACTGGTAGCCGTTGAGCTTGGGAATGGCGATGAAATCCTCGAACTTGCCGGGCATCGGCTTGTACTGGGCATGCAGCACCCCCAGCGCACGGTAGCAGTCGAGCACCTCGGGAACGATCACGCGGAAGCCGAACACGTCCTGCACATGCGCGAACGAGCGGTGCTTGCGCTGCATCTTCCGATAGATCGAGTACAGGGTCTTCTCTCGCCCGAACAGCTGGGCCTGGATGCCTGCGTCGCCCAGCGACTTGGTGGTCGCGGCCAGGATGCGGTCGACCAGGTCACGGCGGTTGCCCCGCGCCACCCGAACCGCCTGGCTGAGCACCGCGTAGCGCATCGGGTGGGTATGCTGGAAGCCGAGGTCCTGCAATTCGCGGTAGACCTGGTTCAGCCCCAGCCGGTAGGCGATCGGGGCGTA
Organism: Pseudomonadota bacterium; assembly: GCA_021808405.1. Classification (GTDB taxonomy): domain Bacteria; phylum Pseudomonadota; class Gammaproteobacteria; order Burkholderiales; family Burkholderiaceae_C; genus Thiomonas_A. Next base: position 10,069 of record JAKBBQ010000004.1, read on the forward strand.
GATGTCCATGGTCTCGTCGGCGATGCGCCGTCGTTTTTCGACGACCATCGCTCCCAGGGTTCGCATGTTGTGCAAGCGGTCCGCGAGCTTGACCAGGATGACCCGGATGTCCCTGGCCATCGCGAGGAGCATCTTGCGAAAGCTCTCGGCCTGGTTTTCCTCGCGGTTGGAAAAACGGATCTTGTCGAGCTTGGTCAGTCCGTCGACCAGCATCGCCACCGTCGAGCCGAAGTGCTCCAGCAGTTCGGCCTGGGTGGTGCCCTTGTCCTCGGCGGTGTCGTGCAGCAGCGCTGCCATCAAGGCCGGGGTGTCGAGCTTCCACTCGGCGCAGATCTCCGCCACCGCCACCGGGTGGGAGATGTACGGCTCGCCGCTGGCGCGATACTGGCCCAGGTGCGCCGCGTCGGCGAAGCGGTAGGCGCTGCGGATCTGTTGCAGCTCCGGCTCCGACAGGTAGCCGGCCAGGCGATCGAGCAGCCCGGCCAGGCTGACCGCCACCGGGCGCTCGCCGACAGCGGCCTCGGCCAGCGCGGCCTGCGCAGCACGCTGTTCCGGCCGGCGGTGGACCGCGGGTCGGTTGCGAGGGGGCGGGGTGGACCCCGCGGACAGCGGGCGGCTTTGCATCAGGGTGTCCACGACGCTCCGGGCCGCCCCGGGATCGGCGGGCCCGGGAAGCGCCGAGCCGCGCCGCGTCGGGCTCAGACGGGTACGCGCTTGAGCATTTCCACGCCGATCTGGCCGGCCGCGATTTCGCGCAGCGCGGTCACCACCGGCTTGTCCCGCGTCTCGATCTTCGGGCTATGGCCCTGCGCCAGCATGCGCGCCCGATAGGTTGCGGCCAGCACCAGCTGGAAGCGGTTGGGGATCTTGTCCAGGCAATCTTCGACCGTGATACGGGCCATGGCGTTTCCTTCACTTGCGTGTGTCGCCCGCGGGGTGGTCGATCCCCAGCGCGCGAAACACTTCCGGATGGGCACGGCGCTGCGCCGCGTACCGCAGGCGCTGGGCGACGACGATGGATTCGAGCTCGCGCAGCGCCTGATGAAAATGACTGTTCACGATTATAAAGTCGAAGCTCGGAGCATGCGCGGTTTCCACGTGGGCCTCGGCGAGCCGGCGCACGATGGCCTGCTCGCTGTCCTCGCCGCGGCGCCGCAGCCGTGCCTCGAGTTCCTCGAAGGAAGGCGGCAGGATGAACACGCTGACGGCATTGGCGAAGTGCCTGCGCACCTGGGCGGCGCCCTGCCAGTCGATCTCCAGCAGGACGTCGTCTCCTTCGCTGATGCGTTGCTGCAGCCACTGCCTGGAGGTGCCGTACAGGTTGCCGTGGACCTCGGCCCACTCCAGGAACTCGCCCGCCTGCACCCGGCGCTCGAACTCCGCCCGCGCGACGAAGCAGTACTCGCGCCCGTCCTGCTCCTGTCCGCGCGGGGCGCGGGTGGTGGTCGATACCGACAGTCGCAGCGCCGGGTCGCGAGCCAGCAACTCGGCGACCAGGCTGGACTTGCCCGCCCCGCTGGGGGCGGCGACGACAAACAGGTTGCCCGGGAAATCCATGGGGTCCTCGGTTTGGGGCGGCGGATGCCGCGCCCGCGCGGCGCTTCACTCCAGGTTCTGCACCTGTTCGCGGATCTGTTCGATGCAGACCTTCATTTCCACCGCGACTTCGCTGAGTTCGAGCAGCGCCGACTTGGAGCCCAGGGTGTTGGCCTCGCGGTGGAGTTCCTGCACCAGGAAATCCAGGCGCTTGCCGACCTCCGCGCCTCGTTCCAGCGCCGCCTCGGTGGCGTCGAGATGGGATTGTAGGCGGGCGATTTCCTCGGCCACGTCGATGCGCAACGCGAACGCCGCCGCCTCCTGCAGCAGCCGCTCCTGCGCCTGCTGGGAGTCGGCGGCGCCGCCCAGCAGTTGCAGCGCCTCGGCGTAGCGAGCGAGGAAGCGTTGCTGCAGCCGGGCCACCGCCTGCGGCGCGAGCTCCTGGGCCTGGCGCGCCAGTTCGCGCAGCCTGGCGCAGCGCTCGAGCACGAAGGCGTGCAGCCGCTGGCCTTCGGCCTGGCGCGCGGACTGCAGCGCGCGCAGCGCTTGCGCCATCGCCGCCTCGGCGGCAGCCAGCAGTTCGGCGGACTCGGCTCGCGCGGCGCTCGGCGAGCCGGCCAGGCGCCAGGCCTCGGCCACCGACAGCGGCTGCAATTGCGGCCAGCGCTGCAGCAACTCCTGTTGGGCGCGCATCAGCGGTTCGACCAGTTCGGCCGCGGGTGCCGCGCTGGCGGCGCTGGCGGCCTCCAGGTTCAGCCGACACTCCACCTTGCCGCGTCGCAGCGCGGCGGCCAGCCGGGCGCGCAGCGTGGCTTCGCCGGAGCGCAGTTCGTCGGGGAGCCGGAAGCTCAGGTCCAGGAAGCGCCCGTTTACGCTGCGCAGATCGACGTGTACGCTCAGGTTGCCGTCGGCGCCCACGGGCGCCGACGCCTCGCCGTAACCGGTCATGCTATAAATGGCTGTCACTGCGCGCTCCCGGGCTGGAGGGTTGTTCGGATCGTGGGCCGCATTTTTCCACAGCCCTGTCGTGGCCCAGCCGTGGCGCAGCCCACCAACACGCCGTCGGCCTCGCCAGCCACGGCCCGTACCGCATGTCGACCAAGAACAAGCCCGCCCCGCTCGAGCCGGACACCCAGGTCGGGGGCTACCGTGTCCTGCGCAAGCTCGCCAGCGGCGGCTTCGGCGTGGTGTACCTGGCTGTCGGCGGCGACAGCCAGAGGGTGGCGATCAAGGAATACCTGCCGGCGTCGCTGGTCGAGCGCCAGCCGGGTGAGACCATCCCCGTGGTGCAGTCCGAAAAACTGGCGCTGTACCGGCTGGGGCTGAAGAGCTTTTTCGAGGAAGGCAGGTCGCTGGCCCAGATCTCCCACCCCAGCGTCGTCGGGGTCCTGAATTTCTTCCGGGAGAACGAAACCGTCTACATGGTGATGAACTACCTCGAGGGCTCGTCCCTGCAGGAGTTCATCATCACGGCTCGAGACCTGCGGCGCAAGAAGATCTTTCGCGAGTCGACGATCCGCTCGCTGTACGACGAAATCCTGCAAGGGCTCCGGGTTGTGCATCAGCACAAGATGCTGCATCTCGATATCAAGCCAGCGAACTTATTCATCAACGACGACGATAAACCGATCCTCATCGACTTCGGCGCTGCGCGCGAGGTCATCGGCCAGCAGGACAAGCGCTTCCGACCGATGTACACGCCCGGCTTCGCGCCGCCGGAGATGTACAAGCGCGACGCGTCGTTCGGCCCGTGGACCGACATCTACGCGGTCGGCGCCTGCATCTACGCCTGCATGACCGGCTACCCGCCCCACGAGGCGACGCAGCGCCTGGAGAAGGACCGCCTGGGAGCGCAGCTGGCCAAGCTGCGCGGGGTGTATTCGGACAACCTGATCGAAATCGTCGAGTGGTGCATGTCGCTGGACCCGCTGGCGCGGCCGCAGAGCGTGTTCAACCTGCAAAAGGAGCTGGGTGCCGAGAATCCGAGGCGCTACACCCAGCTCACGCTGAGCGAGAAACTGCGCATGCAAATCGACGAACTGGTCAACGACACCAAGGCGCGCGTGGACAAGGCGATCCACCTGACCCGCTTCGGCGGCGGCGCGCGCCGTTCCTGATGGCGCAGCGAGCATCCGACGGGGCATTGCGATGAGATTTTCGGTCTACCAGGTCAGCCGCCGCGGCGGCCGCGCGACCAACGAGGATCGCGTGGGGTACTGCTACACCCCCGACAGCGCGCTGCTGGGACTGGCCGACGGCATGGGCGGCCATCCGCGCGGCGACGTGGCCGCGCAACTGGCGTTGCAGACCATCTCGGCCATGTTCCAGCGCGAGGCCCGACCCGGGCTGCAGGACGTGCGCGCCTTCCTGCGCCGGGCGATCTATGCGGCCCACGAGCACATCCACCGCTACGCCCGCGAGCAGCGCCTGGACGACTTCCCCCGCACCACCGTGGTGCTGTGCGTGCTGCAGGACGGCATCGCCCAATGGGCCCATGTGGGCGATTCGCGGCTGTACTTCGTGCGCGAGAAGGCTTTGCTGACCCGCACCCTCGACCATTCCCATGCCGAGCAGCGCATGCTGCAGACCGCGGTCACCGGCAGCCTGTCGCAGGCGGCGCAGGCGCGGGGTACCAACCGCAACGTGCTCTATACCTGCCTGGGATCGCCGCAGGCGCCGTTCATCGAAATCGGCGTGCCGCAGGCCTTGCGCCAGGGCGACGTGGTGCTGCTGTGCTCCGACGGCTTGTGGAGCCAGGTCGAGCAGGGGGCGATCGTGCATCTGCTCAGCCAGCGCGCGCTGGCCGATGCGGTGCCGGAACTCGTCGAGAGCGCCTTGCGCAACCGCTCGGCGGAATCCGACAACGTCACCGCGCTGGCCATCGAGTGGGAAGCCGAAGCCGAGCGCGACAGCACGCAGGGGGTGAGCACCGAGAACCTGGCCCCCGGGGTGTTCGCGTCGACCTTCCAGGCCGGGCTGCCCGACGTGGCGGTCGACGAGCTCGACGACGCCGAGATCGAGCGTTCGATCGCCGAAATCAACGAGGCCATCCGCAAGGCGGCCAGCCGCAAGTAACCCCCCGCAGTCGATGACCATTCCCCGTGTTGACGGTCGCTCCGCCGAACAGCTGCGCGACATCCGCTTCACCCGCGGCTTCAGCTGCCACGCCGAGGGTTCGGTGCTGGTCGAGTTCGGGCGTACCCGGGTCCTGTGTACCGCCAGTGTCGAGGACAAGGTGCCGCCGCACCGGCGCGGCAGCGGCCTGGGCTGGGTCACCGCGGAATACGGCATGCTGCCGCGCGCCACCCACACCCGCAACGAGCGCGAGGCCAAGCGCGGGCGCCCGCAGGGGCGCACCGAGGAAATCCAGCGTCTGATCGGACGCAGCCTGCGCAGTGTGTTCGACTTCCAGGCGCTGGGCGAGCGCCAGCTGGTGCTGGACTGCGACGTGCTGCAGGCCGACGGCGGCACGCGCACCGCGGCGATCACCGGGGCCGCGGTAGCGGCCTGGGACGCCTGCGAAGGCCTGCTGCGCGCCGGTCGCGTGCAGCGCCAGCCGATGCGCGAACTGCTGGCCGCGGTTTCGGTGGGACTGCTCGAAGGACGGGTGCTGGTCGACCTGGCCTACGAGGAGGATTCGCGCTGCGACTGCGACATGAACGTCGTGGGCAGCGCGTCCGGCGGGCTGGTGGAAGTGCAGGGCACCGCGGAAGGCAGCCCCTTCAGCCGCGCCGAGCTCGACGCCCTGATCGACGCCGCGCAGCGCGCGCTGGCGCAACTGCACCAGCTGCAGCTGCGCGCATTGCAAGGCTGAGGATGCCTGCGAGCGAGCTGTTGCTGGCCACCGGCAACCCGGGGAAGCGAGCCGAGTTTCGCAGCCTGTTCGGCGGGCTGCGGCTGCAGTGGCTCGACCCCGATCCGTCGCTTCCCGAATGTCCCGAGCCGCATGGCACCTTCGTCGAGAACGCGTTGGCCAAGGCCCGCGAGGCCAGCAGGCACAGCGGCAGGCCGGCGCTGGCCGATGACTCCGGGCTGTGCGTGCAGGCGCTGGGCGGAGCCCCGGGGGTGCGCTCGGCGCGCTACGCCCAGCGCGACGAACAGGGTCCCGGCGACGGCGCTGCGCGCGCGCAGCAGGACGCGGCCAACAACCGCCTGCTGCTGCAGCGCCTGCAGGGCGTGGGCGACAGGCGGGCGCATTTCGTCTGCGTGCTGGTGGCGCTGCGCGACCCCGACGACCCCGAGCCCCTGGTCGCGCATGGCTGGCTGCATGGCCATATCGCGGCCGCCGCGCAAGGCCAGGGCGGCTTCGGCTACGACCCGCTGTTCGTGCTGCCCCAGCAGGGACTGACCCTGGGTCAGCTCGACGCCGAGCACAAGAACCGCATCAGCCACCGCGCTCGCGCCGCCGGGCAGATGGCGCAATTGCTCCAGGCCTTCTGGGGGGTTTCCCCGAGCGCCGGGCACCAGAGTCTTTGATGGACCCGCGTCCGCTACCCATGCCGCGCGTGGCCGCGCGCCAGCGCGACGAGCATGCGCAGGCGCTGCAGGGCGCGGCGGCCGCATTGCCCCGTCACCTGCGTGACGGCACCTTGCAGTTGCGCCAGCTGCCCCCGCTGGGGCTGTACGTGCACCTGCCCTGGTGCCTGCGCAAATGCCCCTATTGCGACTTCAACTCGCATGGCTGGCGCCAGTCGCGCGACGAGCTGCCCGAGGCGCGCTACGTGCAGGCGCTGCTGCAGGACCTGGAGACCGCGCTGCCGCTGGTGTGGGGACGCGGGGTGATCAGCGTGTTCGTCGGCGGAGGCACTCCCAGCCTGTTCTCCCCCGAGGCCATCGAGCGCTTGCTGGCCGGGATTCGCGCCCGCCTGCGGCTGCAGCCCGATGCCGAAATCACCCTCGAGGCCAATCCGGGCACCTTCGAGCGCCAGCGCTTCGCCGCCTACGCCGCGGCCGGGGTGAACCGGCTGTCGATCGGGGTGCAGAGTTTCGACGACACCATGCTGCAGCGACTGGGGCGGGTGCACGACTGCGCGCAGGCCCGCGCCGCGATCGAGGAGGCGGCCACGGTGTTCGGGCAGTACAACATCGACCTGATGTTCGGGCTGCCCGATCAGAGCCTGCGGCAGGCGCAGCAGGACCTCGCGCAGGCCCTGGACTACGCCCCGCCGCACCTGTCGCTGTACCAGCTGAACATCGAACCGCAGACCGCCTTCGCCCGCCGCCCGCCGCCGGGGCTGCCGCAGGGCGACCTGGCCGCCGACATGCAGCAGGCGCTGGCCGGGCAGGCCGAGGCCGCCGGGTTGCAGCGCTACGAGGTCTCGGCCTACGCGCGCGCCGGCTTCCGCAGCCGGCACAACGGCAACTACTGGGAGTTCGGAGACTACCTGGGGATCGGCGCCGGGGCGCATTCCAAGATCTCCTTCGCCCACCGGGTGCTGCGCCAGGTGCGCCATGCGCAACCCGAGCGCTACATGCAGCAAGCGCAGCTGGGGCAGCCGGTGGAGTCGGAGCACGAGGTCGGGCGCGGCGAGCTGCCCTTCGAATTCCTGCTCAACGCGCTGCGGCTGCGCGAGGGCTTCGACCCGCGGGTCTACAGCGAGCGCACCGGGCTGCCGGTGTCGAGCCTGCAGCCCGGGCTGCAGCGCGCGGTCGAACTGGGGCTGCTCGAGTCCTCGACCACGCGCATCGCCGCCACCGAGCGCGGCTGGGATCTGCTCAACGACGTGCTGCAACTGTTCCTGCCCGCAGGCAGCGCGGGCTGAGGCAGCGGGCCCGCGGGCTCCCGCGGTGCCTCAGGTGCGCAGGCTTGCTGCCAGATCCAGCAGCCACTCCCGGCTCCACTGCGGCCGGCGGGGGTGGTCGACATCGTCGTGGAGCACCAGCGTGTAGGCGGCCCGATCGGTCACCCAATGCAGCCGCGTCGCGGCGTCGCCGTCGGGCACGCGCTGGATCCACAGCCGGGCGGGGTGGCTGCCGACGCGGGCATTGGCCAATTCGCCGATTCGCACGATGGCAGCCCCGGGGGAGCGCAGGTCATGGAATTCCTCCAGGGTCAGCAGCGCGCCCCGATCGTGGTCGAAGGCCCGGGCTGCGATCGCCGTGCGACCGTCGAGCTCGAGCCCGGGCAGCCTGCCGAGGAATGTCCAGTTCGCCAGCGGGGTGGAGCGCAGCGGCAGCAGTCCGGGGGAGTCGCCGACCCCGGCTGCCACGGGCTGTCGCGGCAACCTGGCGATGGCTTGCGCCGCGTCGCTCAGCACCACCGCGGGGACGCATTCGATGCCCGCGGCATCGTTGCGCAGTTGCCGCAGCGCGTCGGCGCGCAGCCACGCAGGCAGATCGTCGATGGACACGATGGTGACCTTGCCGCGGGCACTCCCAGGCGCGGATCGGCGTCGGGCGGCGGGTGGGCCAGCGGCAGCAGCGGTGAAAGCGTATCGCCCGGTGCCGCGGGCAGCGAAGCCACCGCTGCCGGCCACTCGCAGGCCGGTGCCGAGGTTTCGGCGGCGATCGGCGCGGGTGGTGTCATCGACGCGCCGGGCGAGGCCTGGGCACCGAGGTTGCAGTCGCGCGCCTCGGTGAAGGCCAGCGGATGGATCCAGTCCCCGTCCTTCGCCCAGTGATAGCCGACCACCCGGCCGTACCGGAATTCGCTGCCGAGATGCCCCGCGCAGGAGCGCCAGGTGTCCTGCCAGCCTCCGGTCGCCGGAGACTGCGCCACGGTGTTGACGTTGTGCAGCCAGTTGCCGCTGGGGTCGTAGTGCGCGGAGGCCGTCCACAGCACGCGATGATCGAAGGGCTTGCAGGTGATGCTCTGCTGCGCGCCGGCGCGGGCGCACGAGCGGCTGATCGCGTTCCAGCCATCGACCTGGACCTCACCGGCGGCGGCCGGCGTCGGGCCGCATGCGGCCCAGGCGATCAGCGCCAGCGGCATGCGACGCGCATCGCGGATTCGCGGGGAGTTGGACAGGCGTGGCATCGCGCATCTCCTGCCAAGTGCGTTGACAGGCTTCGTACGCTAAGCCAGGCTTGCCGACATCGGTGGGCCCAGGGAAGTCGGCCACCGCCGACCATGGGCCGCCGCGCCCCGCCGGCTGCGAAGGCCCCGGGCGGCCCGGGAGTCCCCCGGGCACCGGGGCGGCGCGCGCCCCGGCACCCGGCCAGGCAGTAAACTGCCCGCGTTCCCCGGAAGCGTGGCAGAGTGGTCGATTGCACCGGTCTTGAAAACCGGCGACGGGCAACCGTCCGTGAGTTCGAATCTCACCGCTTCCGCCAAAACAGAAATCCCATTTTCGACGAAAATGGGATTTTTTGTTTGCCGGGCCCATTTCGGCAGGCGAAATCGGCGTCGCGCGGCACCGAAAATTCACGTCTCGATACGCGTGGATACGTTACGCCCGCAGCTATCAGTGTTTCCCCGCGCTGGACAGCGCGGGCCGTGTCGCCGTACAGTGAATGCCGGTAACCAGCGTGTCGCAACGATATTCACACCCTGCTCGCGAGGCGCTGGTCGCGGTTCGGCGGCGGACGATGGCCGCGGGATTGATACGCTCCCAACAACCACAAGATCGAGCGCCACTGTGCCTGAAGGAGACTGCTATGGCTAAAGAATCGATGGAACCGCTGAATATCCCGGGTCGCATGGAAAGGCTGCCCCTCAGCGGATTCACATGGCTGGTTATCTGGCTCGCCGGGGCGGCCTGGTTCATCGAGTCGCTCGATATCGGTGCCATCGGTGTCGTGCTCGAGAGCGTGCGCCGGGTGATGCAACTGAGTCCGGGGCAGGTGGGCATGCTGGCGGTGTCGTCGACCTTCGGCATCGTGCTCGGATTGATCCCGGCCGGCTATCTGGCCGACCGCTACGGCCGCAAGCGCGTGCTGGTGTGGGGGGTGATCGAGTACAGCGCGCTGACCGTGCTCGCGGCATTCAGCCCGAATTACTCGGTGCTGCTGGTGATCCGCTTCCTGTCGGGGCTGGGCATGGGGGCGGTTTTCCCGCTGCCCTACGCGATCGTGTGCGAATTCGTTCCGAAAACCACGCGCACCCGCTTCAACGGCCTGCTCGACGGTTGCCTGTCGGTGGGCTACTTCCTGGCGCCGCTGCTCGGCGCGCTGATCCTCCCACGCTTCGCTCCCACCGAGTCGTGGCGGGTGTTCCTGATGGTCAGCGGGTTGCCGCTGGTCTACGCCGCGATCGCCCACAAGTGGATGCCCGAGTCGCCGCGCTGGATGGAGGTGCGCCTGGGCCGCGAGCGCGCCGACGCCGCGATGCGCGCGATCGAGGAACGGGTCGAGCGCGAGATGGGCAGGGCGCTGCCGGCGCCGCGGATGATCCCGCTGCTGGTGCCGCAGGGCAAGCCGCGGCCGACGGTCGCCGAGGTCTGGAGCGGCGCCCAGCTGGGCAAGACCGTCGTCGGCAGCGCGGCGATGATCTCCGCGCTGCTGATGTTCTACGTGGTGATGATCTACATGCCCAGCCTGCTGGTGAAGGATGGTTACAGCATCGCCCATTCGCTGCTCTACACGGCCATCATCACGGGCTCGGCGATTCCCGGAAAGCTGTTGAACGGCTGGCTTTCGGATACCTGGGGACGCAAGCCGGTCTATATCCTGTTCATGGTGCTGGCATCGATCGGCGCGCTGTTTTTCGGCGAGGTTCATTCGCTGCCGCTGGTCATTACCTACGGTTGCCTGATGAGTTTCTTCGGAACCGGCACGTTCCCGGGCTTGAAGATGTATTATGCCGAGCAATATCCGACGCGCCTGCGCGCCACCGGATCGTCCACCGTGGAAGCGGTGAGCCGGCTGCTCGGCGGTGTCGTCGGCCCGTATTTCGTGCCGGTCCTGCTGGCGACGGTCGGTATTGCGGGGATTTTCCGGGTCATCGGTATCGTCGGCATCGCAGGTCCGCTCGTGGTGCTGTTCTGGGGCAAGGAAACCGCCAAGCGCACGCTGGAGGAAGTGTCCGGCGACACGGCCGCGATGGCGGGCGACGCGGTGCCCGGCGCGCTGGTGGGCAAATGACCCGAGCAGGCGCGGCGGGCCAGGCTGGGCAGGGATGCGATTCGAAGGGAGGAAGCCGACGATGGTCGATGCGAGCGTGACGGTGGAGTCCGTGCAGGTGCGGCGCCTGCAGGTGCCGCTCAAGTCGCCCTACAAGCTGTCGCTGGGCGCGGTGACACGGTTCGACACCATCCTGGTGCGCATCGACGCGCCGGCCGGCAGCGGCTGGGGCGACGCGACCATCCTGACCGGCTATACCGACGAGACCGTCGAGGGCGCCTGGGCGCTGGCGCGCGACCTGGCCGCGCGACTGCCGGGGATGGAGGCCGCGCGGGCGCGGCACGCGCTGGCCGGGTATTACGCCAGCGCGCCCTTCACCGCGACGGCCTTCGCGACGGCGCTGGACATGCTGGAGGGCGATCCGGCGCTGCAGGTGGCCGAGGCGACCGGGGTGCCGCTGCTGGCGACCCTGGGCGCCGACGGCGGCCCGCAACTGGCCGCCGAGATCGAGCGCCACCTGGCACAGGGTTACCGCACGCTGAAGATGAAGGTCGGCTTCGACGTCGCGCAGGACCTGGCCCGCGTGGCCGAGGTGCAGCGCTGCGTGGGCGGGCGGGCGCAGATCCGCATCGACGCCAACCAGGGCTTCAGCCAGGCCGAGGCCTGTCGTTTCGTCGGCGCGGTCGACCCGCGGGACATCGAGCTCATCGAGCAGCCTTGCGCGGCCGAGGACTGGCGCGCCGCCGAGGCGGTGGCCCGGGTCTGCAACGCTCCGCTGATGCTCGACGAATCGATCTACGACGAGTCGGACATCGAGCGGGCGGCCGCGATCGGCGCGCGCTATGTCAAGCTCAAGCTGATGAAACTCGGCGATGTGCGGCGCCTCGGGAACGCGCTGCAGCGCGTGCGATCCCTCGGCATGGAGCCGGTGCTGGGCAACGGGGTCGCGACCGAGATCGGCTGCTGGATGGAGGCCTGCGTGGCGCGTCATCACATCCGCAATGCCGGCGAGATGAACGGATTCTTGAAACAATCGGTGCCGCTGGTGCAAAGGCCCTTGCGGGTCGAGGGGGGCATGCTCTGGCTCGAGCCCGAGCCGCCCAGCCTCGACGAGGCGGCGCTGGCGCGGGTGAGCGTCGAGCAGGCGCATTTTGGCAAGGTACCCAGTTCCCAGGGAGTGGTCTGACATGCATTCGCAACCCACCGCGCGCCACGGCAGGACCCTGCTGACCGGCGTGATCGGCTCGGATACCCATATCGTGGGCAATCGCATCCTGTCGCTGGCGCTGGAGAGCGCCGGCTATCGGGTGGTTTCGCTGGGCGCGCTGACCCCGGCGCGCGAATTCATCGAAGGCGCGATCGAGACCGCGGCCGACGCCATCCTGGTGTCCTCGCTGTACGGCCAGGGCGAACTCGACTGCCGGGGCTTCCGCGACCTGTGCATCGAGGCCGGCATCGGCGACATCCTGCTGTACGTCGGCGGCAACCTGGTGGTGGGCAAGCAGGCGTGGCCCGATGTCGAGCAGCGCTTCCTGGCGATGGGCTTCGACCGCGCCTTCCCGCCGGGCACCCGGCCCGACGACGTGGTCTCGGCCCTCGATCGGGATTTCGCGGCGCGTGCCGCCGGGGCGAGGTTGGCGGCATCATGAGTGAGCGCGACGACGTCGCGCTGCTGATCGATTTCGGCAGCACCTTCACCAAGCTGCGGGCGGTCGACCTGCGCGGCGGCAGCATCCTCGGCAGCGGCCAGGGTCCGTCGACTGTGACCAGCGATGTCACGGTCGGGCTGAACGTCGCGCTCGCCGACCTCGACAGGCGCCTGGGCGGGCTGCCGCGCTTTCGGCACAGGCTGGCCTCGAGCAGCGCGGCCGGCGGCCTGCGCATGGTGACCGTGGGACTGGTCAAGGACCTGACGGCCGAGGCGGCGCGACGCGCTGCGCTGGGAGCCGGAGCCAAGCTGGTCGGCACCTTCGCCTACCGGCTCAACGCCGCGGACATCCGCCAGGTGCTGCAGCTGCGCCCCGACATCCTGCTGCTGTGCGGCGGCACCGACGGCGGCAACGAGGACGTGATCCTGCACAACGCCGGCTTGCTCAGCGCCAGCGAACTGGCCTGCCCGGTGGTGCTGGCCGGCAACCGGGCGGTGGCCGACGTGATCGCCGAGCAGTTCGGCAGCCGCGGCAAGGAGGTGCGCATCGCCGGCAACGTGATGCCCGAGCTCAACGTGCTGGACATCGACCCGGCGCGGGCCGTGATCCGCCAGGTGTTCATGGAGCGCATCGTCCACGCCAAGGGAATCGACAGGGCCGCGGAGATGTTCGACGCGGTGCTCATGCCCACGCCTGCCGCCGTGCTCGAGGGCGCTCGCCTGCTGGCCGCCGGCACCCGGGGACAGCCGGGGCTGGGCGACCTCGTGGTGGTCGATGTCGGCGGGGCGACCACCGACGTGCACTCCATCTGCGCCGGCGAGCCGACGCGGCCCGACGCGCTGATGCACGGATTGCCGGAACCTTTCGCCAAGCGCACCGTCGAAGGCGATCTGGGCATGCGCCACAACGCGACGGCCATCGTCGAGGCGGCCGGCCTGGGGCCCGTCGCCGCTGCCGCCGGGCTGTCCGAATCGCGGGCGGCGCAGTTGCTGGCCCTGCTCGCGGCCGATGTCGAGCGCGTGCCGACGAACGACGAGGAGGCGCGCTTCGACCAGGCGCTGGCCAGCGCGGCGATCCGCATCGCGATGCGCCGCCACGCCGGCACCGTGGAGACGGTCTACACCGCCACCGGCCCGAAGGCGCTGCAGCGAGGCAAGGACCTGGGCGCGGTGGCCAGCGTGATCGGCACCGGCGGGCCGATCATCCATGCCGCCGACCCGCTGCCCATGCTGGAGGCGGTGTTGTGGGATTCCGGCGAGCCGCAGTCGCTGCGGCCGCGGCAGCCGCGGATGTTCCTCGACCGCGGCTATGTGTTGTACGCGGTCGGCCTGCTGGCCGAGCGCGACCCGGAGGCGGCGATGGCGCTGGCCAGTTCCCAATTGCAATCGATCGATCGGAGTGTGCGTGATGGACACAGCAGTGCAGCCTAGGGCGGCGCACGAGGCCAGTGCGAGCCCGATTCCGTGGGATGAATTCGCGGCCATGCGCCGCGACAACCTGGCGCGCTGGCCGACCGGCGCGGCGGTCGACATCGACGAGGCCGTGGCCTACCACAAGGCGATGCCGCAGGCCAAGAGCCTGGCGCGGGCGATGCGCCTGGCGGCCGAACAGCGCGCCTGCCTGACCCAGCCGCGGGGCGGTTTCGGCACGGTGGCGATGCAGATGGAACTGATGCGGGTGCTCGAGTCCGAGGGCCTGGCCGATATCGTTCCCACGACCACCGACAGCTATACCCGCAACGAGCAGTTCGACGCGGCGCAGCACGGCATGAACGAGTCGGAGGCGGCGGGGCGCTCGATGCTCAACGGTTTTCCGATCGTCACCGCCGGGGTCGCGACCTGCCGCAAGCTGGTGGAGTCGAGCACGCGGCCGAACATCGTGCTGTCGGGAACCGCGATGCCCCGGCTCACCTCGGAGATCGCTCTGGCCGCCGGCTACACGGGCTACCTCGGATCGGGGATCGCCTACACGACTTCCTACACCAAGACCCTGTCGATCGCGGAGGGCATCCGCAACTACCAGTACCTCGACAGGCTGACCGCGCTGTACGCCGAAAAGGGCGTGGAACTGCATCGGCGCCAGCCGGGGTTCCTGACCGGCACCAACATCCCGCCGTCGATCGCGATCGTCACCTGCATCCTCGACGCGCTGCTGGCGGCCGCGCAGGGGGTTCGCAACTACGGGCTCGAACTCGGACAATGCCTGCACCTGGTGCAGGACGCCGCGGCGATCGCCGCCTGCGGCGAACTCTGCCAGGAATACCTGCGCAAGTTCGGCCATACCGACGTCTTCACCCCTGTGACCTCGCTGCACTGGATGGGCGCGTGGCCGCATGACGAGGCGCAGTGCGCTGCGCTGATCTCCTACGGCGGCACGCTGGCCGCGGTCGGCGGCGCGGTCAGCGTGACCACCAAGTCGACCCACGAGGCGATCGGCATCCCGACGCCGAGCGCCAACGCGGAGGGCCTGCGCATGACCCGGTTGGCGATCTACATGGCGCGCGGCCTGCGGCTGGACGGCCTGCCGGAGTACGAGCGCGAGAAGGCGCTGATCGCCAGCGAGGTGCGGCCCATCGTCGACAAGGTGCTGGAGATCGGCGACGGCGATCCGGCGCTGGGTGCCGTGCGCGCCTTCGAAATCGGCGTGCTCGACATCCCCTGGTCGCCCAACCGCCATGTGAAGAGCCGCATCATGCCGGCGCGCGACGCCGACGGCTACATCCGCATCCTCGACGCCGGCAAGGTGCCGATCCCCGCGGAGGTGATGGAAGTGCATCACGCGGCGCTGCGCCGCAGGGCGCAGCGCGAGGCAGTCGCCTTCGACCATTCGCTGGCGGTTTCCAGCGTCTACGAATTCAGCGAACCGCTGGCGCAACTGCTGCCCTGGCAGCCGCGCATGGCCTGAACCGCGTCATGGCGGCCCGCGACGCGCCGCC
Source organism: Pseudomonadota bacterium (assembly GCA_021808405.1). Taxonomy (GTDB): domain Bacteria; phylum Pseudomonadota; class Gammaproteobacteria; order Burkholderiales; family Burkholderiaceae_C; genus Thiomonas_A. The sequence goes on from JAKBBQ010000004.1 coordinate 25,189, forward strand.
TTCACAGGAGCCGACGATGCATCTGGGTGTACGACTTGCGGTGCAGGGAGAGATGGGGGCCACCGGCCAGGGCTGGGACCTGGCCAGGCAGATGACCCTGGAAGCCGAGGAACTGGGTTTCGACAGCGTGTGGCTGCCCGACCATGTGATGAACGCCCACATGGCGGTCGACGTGCCGATGCTCGAGTGCTGGACGGTGCTGTCGGCTCTGGCCGCGCTGACCACGCGGGTGCAGTTCGCCGGCCATACCTTCAACAACTCGCTGCGCCATCCCGCGCTGATGGCCAAGATGGCCGCGACCTTCGACGTCATGTTCGGCGGGCGGCTGATCTACTCGCTGGGTTCGGCGTGGTTCCGGCGGGAGAGCGAAGGCTACGGCCTGCCCTGGGACGGCCACGACGACCGGGTCGCGCGCCTGCGCGAGGCCCTGCTGATCGCCAAGGCGATGTGGACGGAGGACTTCGTCGACTTCGACGGCCGCTTCTATCGCCTGAAGCAGGCGCATGTGTCGCCCAAGCCGCTGCAAAAGCCCCATATCCCCATCTGGGTGCCGGGGGATTCGGAGGCCACGCGCCAGCTGGCCGCCGAGCTGGGCGACGCCTGGCTGTTCTACTCCAAGCCGCCGCGGGTCATCGCCGAATACGCTGCCGACATGGCGCGCCGGCGTGGCGGGCGGCCGCTGGCCATGGCGGCGTCGACCGTGTTCCTCGGGGGACTTGCGCAGCAGCAGGTCGGCGAGTGGAGCGTCAAGTACGCCAAGGAGCGCGAACACCGCTTCGCCACGCCGCCGACCCCGCAGGACGTGCTGGAGGAAAACCTCTGGGGCAGCGCCGACGCCTGTGTCGACAGGATCCGGCAATGGCAGGCGGCGGGGGTGTCGTCGCTGATCATCCAGCCGATCCCGCCGCTGCAGGGCATGCGCTACTTCGCCAGCGAGATCATGCCGCGGCTGCGGCCCGAACCCGCCGCGCAGGCGGCGAGCGGCTGAGCGGAGCCGCGACATCGTGCAGGCCATCCAGATCGAAGGCTTCGGCGAAGCCGACCAACTCCGGCTCGTCCGCGTCGAGCCGCCGCGTCCGGGGCCCGGCGAGGCGCTGGTCAGGTTGGCGTGTGCCGGGGTCAATTTCATCGATGTGTACATGCGCAAGGGCATGTACGCGAGCTCCCACACCTACCAGACCCCGCTGCCGATGACGGTCGGCATGGAAGGCGCGGGCACGGTGGTCGAGCTGGGCGAGGGCGTGCACGATCTCGCCGTCGGCACCCGCGTGGCGTATTGCCTGTCGCGCGGCAGCTATGCCGAGTACGCGGTGGTTCCGGCGTGGCGGCTGGTTCCCGTGCCCCGGCAGGTGCCGCCCGCGGTGGCCGCGGCGCTGATGCTGCAGGGCTGCACCGCCCACTACCTCGCCACTTCGGCCTTCGGCTTGTCGCCCGGGCATGCCTGCCTGGTGCATGCGGCGGCCGGCGGAGTCGGGCAGCTGCTGGTGCAACTGGCCAAGCTGCACGGAGCCCGGGTGATCGCCACCGCGGGCAGCGCCGACAAGGCGGACATCGCCATGCGTTGCGGGGCCGACAGCTGCATTGCGTACCGCGAGGTCGATTTCCGCGACCAGCTGCTGGAGCTGACCGAGGGCAGGGGGGTCGACGTGGTCTACGACTCGGTGGGGCGCGACACCATCCAGCGCAGCATCCGCTGCCTCAAGCCGAGGGGCCTGTGCATACTCTACGGCGCCAGTTCGGGCGCGGTGCCGGCGGTGACCCCGCTGGAACTCGCCGAGGCCGGCTCGGTGTTCTTCACCCGGCCGCACCTGGCCGACTACATCGCCACCCGCGACGAACTGCGGCAGCGCTGCGAACAGCTGTTCGCGCACTGGTCGTCGGGCCGGCTGCGGGTGAGCATCGACCGCGAACTGCCGTTGGCCGAGGCAGCGACGGCCCATCGGCTGCTCGAGGGGCGCGCCAGCCGGGGCAAGCTGCTGCTGCGCATCGAGCCGGACTGAGCGAGCCGGTTGCGATGCGGCGTGCCGCCAGCCCGCCGCCGACGGTACGATGTGCTCTGGAACCTCGCTACCTGGGCTCGGCATGCAACCCTCGGCTCGCAAATCCCTCGGCGGTTACCTGTGGACCGGCATGGCCGTGCTGGCCTGCCCCTGCCACTTGCCGCTGCTGGTCGGCGCGCTGGCCGGAACGGCAGCAGGCGCCGCGCTGGCCAGCCATTGGCTGCTCGCGCTGGCCGGCCTGGCCGCGCTGTTCGTGCTGGCCGCGGCGCGGGCCTGGGTGGCGCTGTCGGAACGGAGCTGCGACTGCGCCGGCGAGCCGGGCGGCTGCGCGGCTCCGCCTTCGGCCTGACGGGTCCTCGCGGGCCCTGCGACCATGCCGTCGAAGCTTCCGCCCCCCAAGGCCAACGTGGACAACGTGCTGCCCGAGTTGATCGAGGCCGCCCGCGCGCAAAGGCAGCAGGACGCCGCGGACCGGTCGCAGCGCGAAGACCCGGTCGCGGGCACGCGGTCGCGCTCGCTGCAGTGGCTGCTGGCCGTGGCCGCGGTGGCGGCGATCCTGCTGGCGATCCATCTGCTGGGCTGAGCGTGAGAAGGCTGCGGTTCATCGATTCGCACACCGGTGGCGAGCCGACGCGGGTCTTGCTGGGCGGCGTCGAGCGTCCCGCGCAGGGCGTGGAGCGCGGCGCTGCCGAGCTGGGCCGTCGATCCGGCTGGCTGCTCGAGGCGGCCATCGTCGAGCCGCGTGGCTCGGATATCCTGGTCGGCGCGGTCTACTGGCCGCCGGCGCCGGGGCAGCCCGCGGGAGAAGTGGTGTTTTTCAACAACGTCGGGCTGCTCGGCATGTGCGGCCACGGCACCATCGGCCTCGTGGCCTCGCTGGCCTTCCTCGGCGAACTCGGTACCGGCGAGTTGTCGTTGCGCACCCCGGTCGGCCCGGTACGCGCGCAATGGCTGGGCGACGGCCGGGTCGGCATCGACAATGTCGTCGCCTATCGGGAACACAAGGACGTCGCGCTGGAGGTTCCGGGGTATGGCCGTCTGCTCGGCGACGTGGCTTGGGGCGGCAACTGGTTCTACCTCGTCGAGCAGCCGCCACTGGCGCTGGAACTGGCCAACCGCGAGGCGCTGACCGAACTGGCCTGGGCGATCCGCGGGCAACTGCGGGCCCGGGGCATCCGCGGGCGCGATGGCGCCGAGATCGACCACATCGAACTGTGCTCGGCAGCCGGTTCGTCGTCGGCCGTGGATTCGCGCAATTTCGTGCTGTGCCCCGGAAAGGCCTACGACCGCTCGCCCTGCGGCACCGGCACCAGCGCCAAGCTGGCCTGCCTGGCTGCCGACGGCAAGCTGCAGCCCGGCAGCATCTGGCGCCAGCAGGGAATCACCGGCAGTGTGTTCGAAGCCAGCTACGAGCCCGCGGGCCACGATCCGCGCGGCAGGCTGTGCATACGGCCCTCGCTCGTCGGACAGGCGCAGGTCACCGCGGTCGGCGAACTGCTGATCGATGACTCCGAGCGGGCTGCGCACAGCTGGGGGTGAAACGCCGCTTGCCCCGCGAAGCGCGATGTGTTCCGATGATGGCAGAACATTACGCGGAATTCTGTTTTTGAGTTGGAGCGTAATCAAGAGTATTGGATATATATACCAATATTCGAAGGTGTGATTGCGGCGTCGACCGCCGGCGGGAACCCTCCAGCAGGTGGCGTTGCGCGTGCGGAGGCGCGGATGGCGGACGAGGGCGTGGCGCACCGACTGGCCGAGGACCTGGCGGCCCGCGACGGCACTGCGGGTGCGGCGCTGGCGGCGCTGGCGCGGGACCCGGTCCTCGACGAATCCCGGATCGCGGCCGATCGCGTGCGCATGCTGCTGGCCGGGTTGCCGCTGGCCTTGCTGGCCAGCTACGCCACCGCCGCGGTGCTGTGCTGGACCCTGAGGGAGGCCTTCGGCCCCGCGCGCATCACCGCCTGGCTGGCGGCGCTGGCGCTGGTGTATGGGCTGCGCCTGGGCATCTGGCGGGCGGCGCGCGCCCGGCGATTCCCCGACGCCCAGGCCGCGCGCTGGCTGCCCTGGCTGCGCCTGGGCGTGCTCGCGTCGGCGCTGGTCTGGGTGGCGCTGCCCTTGCTGCTCTACCCGCCTTCGGCGGTCGAGCAGTTGGTGCTGGCGCTGGTGCTGGCGGCCATCTGCGCGGCCGCGGTCAGTGAGCTGGCTGCCGATTCGCGGTCCCTGCTGGTCTTTGCGCTGCCCCAGATTCTCGCGCTGGCGCTGCGCTTGTCGCAATCGCAGCAGGCGGCGCAGCGGGCCGTGGGGTTGCTGGCGCTGGTGTTCGCCGGTTACCTGGTCTACATCGCGCGGAGCACCGAAAGCACCTTCCTGGACATCTCCAGGCTGCGAGCCAGGGCCGCGAACCTGCTGCACTTCGACGAACAGACCGGCCTGCCCAACCGCGTCGGCCTGCATTGGCTGCTGCCGCAGGCGGTGGCGCGGGCGCGCCGGCGTGGCTGGCAGATGGCGGTCGGATATATGGACCTGAACGACTTCAAGCTGGTCAACGACCAGCATGGCCATGCCGCCGGCGACCGCGTGCTGGTCGAGTTGGCGCAACGGCTGCGCGCCCAGCTCGGCGCGGCCGAAACCATCGCCCACCTGGGGAGCGATGAATTCGCGCTGGTGATCGAGAACCTCGATGCCTCGAGGGCGTCGCAGCAACTCGCCGAGGTGCTGCGGCGGGTGCATCGCGCGGTCGAGCGGCCCTTCGCGGTGTCCCGCGACCAGGCGGTGGAACTCGAACTGGCCATGGGTGTCGCGCGCTACCCGGTCGATGCCGAGGATGCCGACGCGCTGTTGCGCCAGGCCGATGCCGCGATGTACCAGGCGAAGTACCGCAAGGGAGAGCATGCGCAGTGGTGGCAGGCCGGGGTGGAGGTGGAGTCCGCGGCGCGGGCCGAGCGGCCCATCGACCCCTACGGCGACGAGGCCGCGCAGGCGCTCGAGCAGGCGCAGCCCACGCTGATGCAGGTCAACCAGCGCTTTGTCGACGCCTTCTATGACGGTCTGCGCGCCGACCCCGAAGCGCAGGCGCTGCTGGCCGCACTCGACCCGGCGAGCTTCGCCGAGTTGAAGTCGCGGCAGCTGCAATACCTGCGCATGCTCACCGAGCCGCGCGGCGAGCGCGAGGCTTTCGAGAGACGATCGGCGCACCTGGGAACGGTGCATGCGCTGACCGGGGTCGGCGCGTCGATGCTGGCCAGGGCCTCGACCCTGTACCGCAATGTGCTGGCCGAGCAACTCAATTCCCAGCGGCTGCTGGCGTCGCGGCGATATCGGCTGCTGCGCGTCGTCGAGGCGCGCTTCCAGGCCGGTGTGCAGTCGCAGTTCGCGGCCGTCGACCAGGTGCAGCAGGCTTATATCCAGGCGCTGTCTCGTTCGCGCCCGGCCGCCGGCACCTTGTGGGCCGACGCCTCGCAAGCCGAACTGCAGGCTCTGGCGCGCCTGCCAGGGGTGGCCATGGTGACCCTGAGCCGCCTGGGCGCCGAAGGCGAGCTGCTGATCGAACGCAGCGTCGGCCTGTCCGACGGGGAATTGGCCGATGTGCTGGAGCGGCGCGACTGGCGGCCGCTGCTCGATGCCTCGTCGCGACGCGGCCAGGTGCTGACCGCGGTGGCCTGGCGGACCCAGGCCATCCAGCGCATCGACTCCTGGCTCAACGATGCGCGGGTCGAAGGCTGGCAGCCGCTGGCGCGCAAGCTGGGTGTGCGCTGCAGCCTGGCGGTGCCTTTCGCCCATCGGGACGGCCATATCGAGGGGGTGATATCGATCTACGGCAGCTACCTGAACCAGTTCGCGGCGCCCTGGATGCAGCAGTGGGCGGCCGGAATACGCCGTCGCTGGGAAGCCTTGTGGGCCCAGTGCAGTGCCTCCGAGGCCGGCACCGTGGTGTCGGAGCAGACCGCGCAAAGCTACCGCGACCGGTTGTTCTCCGGCGGCTTGCAGATGTATGTGCAACCGATCGTCGACCTGCAAAGCGGCCGTGTCGAAAAGGTCGAGGCCTTGGCGCGGCTCGGCATGCCCGACGGCACCATGGTTCCTCCCGGGCTGTTCATACCCCTGCTCGGGGATCGTGAACTGGGGCATGTGTTTCGCAATGGGCTGGATCTGGCGCTGCGCGGCCTGCGCCAATGGGAGGCAGGCGGTCAGTCGGTCGGCGTGTCGTTGAACCTGCCGCCGTCGACCCTGCTCGACCCGGATTGCCCGCTGTGGGTCGAGCAGGCGCTGCGCAGTCACGGCGTGCAGGCGGGCTGGTTGACCCTGGAATTGCTGGAAACCGAGGGCGCCGAGGGGCCCCGGCAAAGCGAGGCCATGCAGCGCTTGCGCAGCCTGGGAGTCAAGCTGGCGATGGACGACCTGGGAGCGGGCTACAGCAGCATCGAACGCCTTTCCCGACTCCAGTTCGACAGTGTGAAAATCGACCAGAGGCTTTTGCGCAACATGGCTTCCAGCCCCTTGCAGACCATCACCATGGTCGGCACGATGATCCTGCTCGGGCTGGATCTCGGGCATGGCGTGGTGGTCGAGGGCCTGGAGACCGACGCGCTGCTCGAGGCCGCGGCGATCCTGGGGGCGCAGCACGGGCAGGGCTACGCCATCGCGCGACCGATGCCGGCGCAGCAGTTCCTGGCCTGGGTTCAGGGCTTCAACCTGCAGCCGGCCGGCGGCGTGCCGCCGATCCGCACCCCGGTCGGCGCGTTGGCGCACGTGTGGCGCCATGGCCGATCAGGCATGTGCTTTGGCGCCCGCCCCGAGGCAGGCTGCCCGTTGGGGGCTTTCCTCGCCCGCCAGGCGGCAGGCGAGCCCCGGGTGCAGGCCTGGCACGCGGCGCTGCACCGCCCCGGCGCAACGCCGGCAAGCGGCGGCTAGCAGGCTCAGTTGTCCGCAGCGCCTGCGTGCGTGCGCCCGATCACCACCCGGCGATTGGCCGCGGCTGTCGGATCCTTGGGATTTTCCAGCCCTTTCGATCCCACGCCGACCGCCACCAGCAACGCGGGATTAACTCCGTGCGACACCAGGTATTGCTTGGCCGCCTCGGCGCGCGCCAGCGAGAGTTGCCGGTTCACCTCGGGCGTGCCCGACGCGTCGGCATGGCCGACGATGCGCACCTTGCCGTCGGACGGACTGCGCTTGCGCAGCGCGACCGCAAACGCGCTCAACTGCTTTCTCAGCAGGTCTGGAAGCACCGAGGAGCCGAGTTGGAAATTCGCCGCCGGAAGCGAGAATTGCACGGCCGGCTTGAAACCCATGCACTTGAATCCGGCGGCCTTCAGTTTGGCGCACTCGGCATTCGGGAACAAACCCTTCGACACCTGTCCGGGCGTCAGCACCTTGCTACCCACGTTGACCGTCTGGTCGGCGTGTGCGGTGAATGCCACCAGGCTCGCGCCAGCCGCGACCCATTGCAGCACACGCAGAATGTTCCGATTCATTGCAGACCTCCGATGGACGCGGGACGAGACTATGAACCCCTATATTTTAGGGTACATTTAGTGCGCGGCAACCGTGCCCAACCCTAGGGCCGGCACAGCCGGCGCGCGCCTTGCGGCCTCGCGCACGGCGCCTCGACCCGATCGTTTCCAGTACGGCCGATATGAACAGTGCGCATTCCGACGATGATGACCGTACCGTCATACGACCGCCAAGCGGGGACGGCGCCACGTCGGCGCCGGAGGCCGTCGCTGCGGCGGCCCCGAGCCGTGGCGGCGAGACCGCGCCCGCGGGCGCCTCCGTGCAGGAGCAGGCGCCGCCGCCGCAGCAGCAGCAGCAGCGTGGCTCGGTTGGCACGGGCCTGCGGATCGGCACCCGGCTGGGCGAGTTCGAGATCCTCGACCTCATAGGCGAGGGTGGATTCGGGGTGGTCTACACGGCGATGGACCACTCGCTGCAGCGACGCGTGGCGCTCAAGGAGTACATGCCTTCGGCACTGGCCATGCGCAGCGGCGAGACCGAGGTGCGGGTCAAGTCGGAGCGCCACCGCGACACCTTCGAGGCGGGCCTGAAGAGTTTCATCAACGAAGCGCGCCTGCTGGCCAGTTTCGATCATCCGTCGCTGGTCAAGGTCTACCGATTCTGGGAGGCCAACGGTACCGCCTACATGGTGATGCCCCTGTACGAAGGCATCACGCTGAAGGAGCACCTGAAGTCGCTGCAGGCGCCGCCGAGCGAGGAGCAGTTGCTGGAACTGCTGGACCCGCTGACCAGGGCGCTGATGGTCATCCATGCCGAGCAGTGCTTCCACCGCGACATCGCGCCGGACAATGTGATCCTGCTCGCGGGAAGCGGCACGCCTTTGCTGCTGGACTTCGGCGCCGCGCGACGGGTCATCGGCGACATGACCCAGGCGTTGACGGTGATCCTCAAGCCGGGCTACGCGCCGATCGAGCAATACGCCGAAGCTCCGGGGATGAAGCAGGGCGCCTGGACCGATGTCTACGCGCTGGCGGCGATGGTCTATTTCGCCATCGTGGGCAAGACTCCGCCGCCGTCGGTCAGCCGGCTGGTCAACGACCAGTACCAGCCGCTGACCGAAGCGGCGTCCGGGCGCTACAGCCAGCCGTTCCTGCGTGCCATCGACCAGGCGCTGATCGTCGCGCCCGACGCACGCACCCAGTCGGTCGCCGAGCTGCGCGCGCAGCTCGGCCTGGCCGATGCCGCGGGGGCGCCGGGGTCGGCCGGCGGTGTCACGCTGGTTCGCACGACCCCCGCGCCGGCAACGGCCGCGGCCGTCGGATCGGGGGCATCCCGCGCATCGGGCGCATCGCTCGCATCGGGCGCATCCGCGACGCGGCGGCCGGGTTGGCTGTGGCCCGCGCTGGGCGCCGGGGTGCTGGTGCTGGGCGGCGGAGCCTACTGGATGCTGCGCCCGCAGCCCAGTGGGCCGGCGACGCCCGCGGTGTCGCCGCCGGTGGCCGCTGCTCCCGTCGTGCAGCCGCCCGCGGCGCGGCCGGCGACCCAGGTTGCGCAACCGCCTGCGCCGAGGCCGGCTGCGGCCTCGCAGGTGGCGGCGGCGCAGCCCCGGCAGCCCGCCGTACCGCCGCCGCTGCGCGTTCGCGCCGAGTTCCAGCGGCTGCTGGACAGCCAGAGCCCGGGCTGGAACGTGCAGGCCGGCTCGGTGGCGCCTCGGTTGCGCATCAATCGCGACGACCTGCGCTTTCGCGTCAGCTCGTCGCGCGCGGGCTACGTGACCGTGCTGGTCTACGGCCCGGACGGCAGCCTGACCGAACTCGTGCCCAGCCAGACGATGCCCAGCGTGCGCATCGCAGCGGGCCAGACGCTGACCTTGCCGCCGACGGATATCCGCATCCAGGCCGCCGCGCCCACGGGGCCCGAGCGCTTCATGGTGCTCGTCAGCCGGGCGCCGCGCAGCTACGCGGCCTATGCCCCCGATGTCGAGGGAGGTTACCCGGTGCTGCCGACCGGAACCGCGGCAGCGGCGGCCGCCGCCCAGCTGCGTGCCACCGGGCTGCCGCCACTGCTCGGCAGCGCCAGGGATTGCCACGCCAGCGGCTGCGATGCCTTCGGCGCGTCGGGTTTTACGGTCGACGTGGTGCATTGACAGCCTGTCGACAGGCTGTTGAACCGGCCCGCGCAGCCGGCCCTCACGGACCTGCCGGCTCAGCGCCGCACGTTGCTCAGCGTGGGCGGCGGCGTGTAGCCCAGGCGCAGCGCCAGCGCCTCGAACTGCGAAGCCAGCATGGGCTGGCGCTGTTCGCGGTAGTACAGCGCGAGCTGGTAGCTCGCGATGCCGTTGCCCAGCGCGGCGGCGAACTGCATCCAGCCTTCGTAGCGTGCGCTGGCCCGCTCGGGGCCGTCGCGGTGGTCGTGAAGCGCCGCGGCGCCGAGGCGGGCCGCGGCGTCCTTGTCGCCACGCGCGGCGCGGCGCACGTCACGCATCCACTGCACGCTTTCGCGCTTGGGATGCAGCACGAAGTCCGACACATAGAGCTGGATGTCGCTGCGCTGCAGGATGGCGCTGGCGCGTCGTGATCCGCGCAACTCGACCTTCACCGCGGCGCGGTACTTGGAATGGGGGTAGGCCGAGAGGAAAGCGGCGGCGGCCTGGCTGATCTGCGCCGGAACGCTGAGATCCTGCAGTTCCTTCCACGCCTGCTCCTCCGACACGCTGCCGAAGCCCTGTCCGGCGCGCGCCATCGCCGACGGCCTGCCCAGCGTGACCCGCACGAAGGAGTGGTCGGCGATGAACGGGTCCTGCGCGAACTGGCGGATGATCGGGATCGGGTAGGCGCGCATTTCCCGGTAGACGTCGGTGCGCACCAGCTGGAACAGGTCGCTGAAGCTGGTCTCGTCGGATTCGCTCTCCAGCAGCTTGACCAGCGCGGCCGTGAAGAAGGTGTCACGGTCGGCGACCGCCGGCGCGATCGCCGGCTTGCCGGCCGCGGTGGAGAACACGATCATCGAGCCGGGCGGGGCCTCGACCTGGTTCATGCTGGCGTCGCGGTGGGTGGTCGCCAGCAGCGAGGTGCGACAGGCGTCGACCACCGCGATGGTCAGCCCCTGCGGCGGCGTCGTGATGGTCTGCACGACGTCGCGCAGCAGATGCAGGCAGGCGTCGCGCAGGGTGTCCGGCGATTCGGCCGGGCTGACCCCCGCCGGCAGCAGCAGGTTGGCCGCATCGGCCTGCGCGCCATGTCCGGTGAAGTAGAAGAACAGCAGGCCGTCCGCCGAGGCGTGTCGGGCCCGTTCGGCGAAGGCCGCGACCACCTGGCGCGCCGCGTCGAGGCCCAGGTTCAGCGCGTTCGACACCTCGAAGCCCCGGCGCATCAACGCGGCAGCCAGATCGGTGACGTTCTTCGGCGCCGGCGGCAGCGTGAAGGGGTCGGGATAGTCGGCATTGCCCAGCAGCAGCGCGATGCGCGTCTGCGTGCCGTCGCCGGTGCGCGGCAGCGCGGCGGCAACGGCCGCCGCCGCGGTCTGGCTGGGAGGCGGGGCGGCATGTGCTGCGCACATTCCTCCCAGTTCCAGCGCCATCGGCAGCAGCACCGCGGCGCGCAGCACGCCGCGCCGGGTCTTGCTGGTCACCGAGGCGCGGGACGGGGTGCGATGCTTGCATTCAGTCGGCATGGCTATGGCTCTTCGTTGCGCCGGCGCGCGCGGGGGCGCAGCCCAGGCCCTGCGGCACGCATTGCGGCGGCGGCGCGGCCCCGGCGCCGCCGTTGGTCGCGGGAACGCCCGGGCCGAGTTGGGCGACGACTCCGGTATGCAGGCGATTGGTCACGTTCTCGGTGCGCACGGTCTGCCGGATCAGTTGCCGCTGCGCCGCATCGGCCAGCGCCGCCACCGAGGACAGCGCCCCCGACACCTGCGCCGCGGCCGGCACGACGTTGTTGTAGATCACCGGGATGTTGGGAGGATTGGTTCCGCCGAGCACCGAGAACTGGTAGCCGAGGCCACCCAGCCCCACCTTGGGGCCCATCAGGTACACCGCGGTCGGCGGGATCTCGCTGTCTCGCGGCAGCACGAGCACGAGCCCGGCGTCGGGGCCGATGGTGCGTCCCCCCAGGGTCTTCGAGCCCACCGACACCTCGATGCCCTTGCCGTCGCCCAGGTTGCCGAAGGCGTCCGGCACGGTGAACGCCCCCGGGGCCAGGGTCAGTACCAGCGCCGGCGCCGACAGCGAGGATCCCTGCGCGATGGAGTCGTAGGGCAGCCTGGCCGCGATCAACGAGCCCGGCGCGGTGACCAGGCTGTTGGCGTCGATGGCCACCAGGTCGGCCTCGATCCCGCCCTGGCCGACCAGGATCTGGTTGCCGGCCAGCGAAACCTCGGATTGCATCGCGGCCGAACCACCGCCCGCAAGCGGCTGCACGTTGGGCGTCCAGGCCGTGCCGTAGGACCCTCCGCTGAGCACCGCCAGCGTGCCGGCGAATTCGTTGCCGGCCTGGTCCAGCGTCACCGAGCCGCCGCCGGCCGCCTGCACGCTCAGGCTCGCGCCGGCCAGCACGTCGATGACACTGCCGGAGCCCTGGGTGACGGTGGCAGGTACCACCGCCAGTTGCCGGCCGACCACCGGCACCAGCGCGTCGGGCACGACGCTGGCCAGCGCGGTGTCGGGCGTCGCGCTGGCCACCAGCGCGAGCGAGCCGCCGTCGACGCTCAGCCGCCCCTGCAGGCTCAGCGTCGGCGCCTCGATCCGCCCGCCGGCGGCCAGCGTGACATCGCCCAGCGCCAGCGCCGATGCCGAGTTCAGCACCGCGCTGCCGGCGACGATCGACAGCGGTTGGGTGCCCAGGTCGTTGGCGCCGCCCGGCGCGTACACCGAGGGCGCGTCCAGGGTGATCGGCGTGCCGGCGACGATGGACAGCGTGCCGCTGTAGTTCTGCGCTCCCGCGGTGGTCAGGTTGCCGCCGAGGCTGACCTGGCCGGCGGCCTGCACCGAAGCCAGGGTCTGTGCCCCGCCGGTCACCAGGCTGCCCGCCGCGGCGACGTCGACCGTGGTGGCGGCCGGCAGCACCTGGGCCTGGGTGGTGCGCAGGGTGCCGCTGATGATCGTCGTGGGGCCGCTGTAGGTGTTGGCGGCCGACAGGCTGAGCACGTGGGAGCCGCCGCTGCTGTCCTGCACGCTCAGCGCCGTGCTCGCCAGCGCGGAGCCGTCGCGGATGGTGCCGGTGAAGGTGGTGGAGGCCGTCTCGTCGACGCCCAGCGTCGCCGGCGCGCCCCCGACGTTGGTCACGATGCCGCTGCCCGACAGCGGGCCGCCGGTGGTGGACAGGCCGTCGAGGGCCAGCGTGCCGTCGTCGCGCAGCGCGCTCGCGGCCGACAGGCCGCCGGCCGCGAGCAGGGTCGCGCCCGACTGGATGTTCGTGGCGCCGGTGTAGGCATTGCTGCCCTCGAGCACGGTGACGCCCGAGGGCAGCGACACGATGGCGCTGCCGCCCAGGTTGCTGATCACGCCGCCGGTCGAGACGATCGGCGCGTCCACCGCGCCGTTGCGCAGCACGCCGCCGCCCAGCGTGACACCGCCTCCGGGCGACTGGGTCGTTCCGCCGAGGTCGAGAAGGCCTCCACCGCCGATCGACCACGAGCCGCTCGCAGCCCCCAGGGTTCCGCCGGTCACGTTCAACTGTCCGTTGGGCAGCGTGACCAGCTGGGCGTCGATCGTGCCGCTGCTGGTCACCGTGCCGCCGCTGACGGTCAGGTTGCCGTGGATCGTGCCTTCGTTGGTCAGTGCGCCCGACGGATTGGCGATCGCCCCGTTCAGCGCGACGGTCCAGGTGCCCGTGCGCGCATTGTCGATCGTGCCGCCACCGTTGCTGGCGTTGCCGTTCCAGGTTCCCTGGTTGGTGATCAGCGCGCCGGGCTCGTTCGCGCCCGGATCGACATTGCCCGCCCAGGTCGCCGCGGTGGCGTTGGTGATCTGTCCCGCGTTCAATACGACGTCACCGGTGTAGGTTCCATCGTTGGTCATCGCCACATAGTTGACCAGCGGGGCCTGTGTGGTGCCCGAATTGACCAGCGATCCGAAGTTGGTGATCGTCCCCAGGACGTTGTGGCCCGACAGCGTGGTCGTATAGCCCGCATCGGCCGTCACCGACGGCCCGCCGGCCACGCTCGACAGCGTGCCCCCGAAGGAAGTGACGGGGCTGCTCGGGCTCAGGCTGCCGTTCTGCAGCGTGGCACCGCTATCCAGGGTCACGCCCGCCGACTGGGTCTGCGTGGTGCCGCCGAGATCGACGGTGCCGCCGCCGACCGCCAGCGCGTTGCTGGTCGCCCCCAGCGTGCCGCTGCCGCTCAGCGCCAGCGTTCCGGCGCTGACCGTGGTGCCGCCGGTGTAGGTGTTGG
>JAKBBQ010000145.1 GCA_021808405.1 Pseudomonadota bacterium
GTCGCGACGGCCGCGCCACCTGGATCACCGGCGACCCAGCCGGGCGAGCGCCACACGCGCCGCGGCGAGGTCCCACGCCGCGGTCCCCACGCTCTTGAACAGTGCCGGGCGCGCGCGCTGCGGGCCGCGGCGTATCAGGTTCGCCAGCGAGCCCACCGCGGACCAATCGACTCCTGCCCGCAGCAGGTCGCCGGCCTCGTGGCGCGCGCCCGGCGGATCGTCGGCATAGCACTGGCTGCCGGCGATGGTGCGGGCCCCCAGTTCGGCCATGTCCGGCCGGAACGCTCCGACGCCGATCACCAGTGTGCCGGGCACGGCCTCTTCGTCGTAGACAGGCTGCGTGCTGGTCGTCAGGGTGATCACCACGTCGAGGTCGGCGGGCAAGCCGTCGTCGCAGGGTTGCACGTCGGCGTGGATCGACCTCGCCTGTTGGCAGAAATCGGCCGTCGTGCGCGGATCGCGGCCTTTCACCCAGACGGTGCAGCCGGGGTGCAGCGCAGCCAGCGCGCGCAGGTGATGGCGCGCCTGCACGCCGGTTCCGTACAGCAGCACGCGGCGCGGCGCGCGATGGGCGAGCAGCCGCATCGCCAGCAACGACACCGCCGCGGTGCGCCTGCCGGTGACTTCCGGCCCGTCGAGTATGCACAGCGGCCTGCCGGTGGCCGTCTCGAACACGCTGACCAGGCCATGGATGGTCGGCAGATCGCGCCGGGCATTCGCGGGCTGCACATTGACCAGCTTGTGGATCGCCACGTCCACGGCCACTGCCGGCATGCTCAGCATCGTCCCGCCTGGTCCGCAGGGCAGCGCCATGCGCTCGGGACTTGCGATCAGTCCCTGGTCGTACTCCAGCGCGGCCTGCTCGACCGCGCGCACGAGCTCGGGAAACGAGAGCAACTCGGCCGTGGCGACGGCATCGCACAGCGGCCAGGATGCGCTCGCCACGGGCTGCAGGACGGGGCTCATGCTCGGTCGATGTCGGAGAGGAAAGCCGCCGCCCTGGGATGTCGCGGACGGGCAAAGAACGCCTGCGGTGGCGCGGCCTCGAGGATGGATCCCTGGTCCATGAACCAGACCACGTCGGCGACGTCCCTGGCGAACTTCATTTCGTGGGTCACGCAGACCATGGTCATCCCCTCCCCCGCCAACGCCTTCATCACCGACAACACGTCGCCTACCATCTCCGGATCCAGCGCACTGGTGGGCTCGTCGAACAACATCACGGGGGGGTTCATCGCCAACGCGCGCGCGATCGCCACGCGCTGCTGCTGCCCACCGGAAAGCTGAGCCGGGTGGGCCTGCGCCTTGTGCGCGAGCCCCACTCTTTCCAGCAAGGACATCGCCGTCTGCCGCGCATGGGCGCGTGGGCGCCCGCGCACCCACAGGGGACCCGCTGCGACATTGTCCAGCACCGACAGGTGGGCAAAGAGATTGAAATGCTGGAACACGAAGCCGATATGGCTGCGCAGCCGGTTGATGTCGACATGCCTGCCCTGCACGTCCTCGCCGTCGACACGAATGCTCCCGCCGTCGATGGCCTCGAGTCGATTCAGCGTGCGCAGCAGGGTCGATTTGCCGGAGCCCGACGGGCCGCAAAGCACCACCACCTGCCCGCGCGCGACCGCCGCATCGATGTCGACGAGCACGTGGTAGGCCCCATACCACTTGTTCACGCCCCGCAGCACGATCATCGAATCGGCGGGGGCTCCTTGGCCGGCGGGCGGTCGGGGGCTGGTCATGGCTGGTCGGAGGCCATCGCCGGCGTCGGCCTGCGCGCTGCGCCGGCTCCCGGCGCGCCGCGGCGGCGCACCCGTCGCCTTTCCAGGTGTCGCGCAGCCTGGGTCAGCGCGAAGCAGATCGCGAAGTACAACAGGGACAAGTCGAAGAACACCTGGAAGGGCTTGACGAGCAGGTTGTTGTTGACCTGATTGGCCACATAGGTCACCTCCTGCACGCCGATCACGTAGCCGAGGGAGGTGTCCTTGATGGTGGTCACGAACTGGCCGACGATGCTGGGCAGCGCATTCTCCAGGGCTTGCGGAAGAACGATGCGGCGCATCGTGGTGGCATAACCCATGCCCAGCGCCGAGGCGGCCTCCATCTGCCCGGTCGACAATGCCTGGATGCCCGCGCGGACAATCTCCGCGAAATACACGGCCTCGAACACCGTCAGCGTGCCCGCCATGGTCGCGAAACTGCCCACCGCCCGGCCAATGAGCAGCGGCGCCAGGAAATAGGCGCCGAAAACCAGCATGACCAACGGAACGCTGCGCAGCGCATACCGCAACCACAGCGCGGGAAGGCGAACAGCCCGCAGCGGGCTGAGTTGTGCGAGGGCCAGCAGCACACTGGCCGGAAAGCCGGCGCCGATGCCTATCGCCGACAGCAGCAGGGTCGCGGCGATACCCCCCAGCGGGCCGTGCGGATACGAGCCGACCAGGAACAACAGCCAGTTATCGCGCAGGATGGCATACATGGGTCAAGGCCCGCGCGGCTGCAGGCGCCGGCTCAGCCAGGCGCCCAATCCCAGCACGGACAACGCGAGCATCGCGTACATCGCCGTTCCGCTGGCGTACGCGTCGAAGACCTGGAAGGTCCTGTTGGCGATGTCCTGGGTGACGTAGCTCAGTTCCTTGGCCCCCACGACCATGGCCAAGCTCGTGGTCTTGAGCAGCAGCACGGCCTCACTGGTCAGCGGCGGCAGCGCGGCGCGCAGGGCCTGCGGAACGATCACCCGGCGCATCGCGGCGAAATAGCTCAGCCCGAGGGCGCGTGCCGCCTCCATCTGCCCCGCCGGTATGGAGCGCAGGCCGCTGCGGATGTCCTCCGAGATATAGGCCCCGTAGTACAGGCCGATCGCGATCACCGAAAAGTAGACCTCGCCGTGATGCGCGTTGGCGAAGTCCTGCAAGCCCTGCGGCAACAGACTGCTGACGCCGAAATACCACAGGAAGATATGGACCAGCGGCGGAACGTTGCGCTGATACTCGACCAGCGCGATGACCAGGTATTCGAGGATGACAGCGCCGCTCATGCGCAGCAGCGCCAGCGCCAGGCCGACGACCAGCGCGAGCAGCCAGCTCGCCGCTGCGAGGACGACCGTCAGCAGGCAGCCGTGCAGCAGCGCCGCCGCGTGCGCACCCAGGAAGGACACCGCGCTGCACCCGCCAGGGGTCGCGTCGCATCAGTGAGTCATCGGCTGGATGCGAAAGTCCCGCTGCATCCTGTACATGGTCCCGGCGCCCAGCCAGTGGTTGAAGATCCGCGCGGCCTGTCCGGATTGCTCGGTGGCGACCAAGGCCCGGTTGACCGCGGCGAGCAGATGAGGCGAGCCCTTGCGCACGCCGACACCCCACACTTCCTTGCCCAGCGCAGGATGGATGAACTGATAGCGCGACGCTGCAGGGCCCAGTTTGCTCAGCAGCCGTCGCTCGAGCATCTCTGAAGCGATGAAGGCCTTGACCTTGCCCTGAACCAGGGAAGCGAACGCCGTCGGCGTGTCTTCGTAGCCGACAAGCACCGCACCGGGAACGGCCCGCTTCACGTAGCTTCCGACAATGCCGCCGTCGGTGATTCCCACCCGCTTGCCCGACAGCGCGGAGGGCGAATCCAGCCCTTGCCCCTTCCTGACCAGAAGGTAGTCGTAGCCCACGTAATAGCTGTCGGAAAACGCGACCTGCCTGGCCCTTTGCCGCGTGTACGCGAGCCCGGCCACCAGCACGTCGACTCGCCCTTGCTGCAACTCCGGAATGCGTGCCGCGACCGACATCGGCTTGACCTGTGCCTTCACTCCAAGCCGGGTCGCGAGGGCCTTGCAGAAATCGACGTCGTAGCCGACCAGCGAGCGGGTCGACGGATCGGTATACCCGAAGGGGGCGAAGGTGCCGAGCACGCCGCAGACCAACGTGCCGCGCGCCTTGATGTGGTCGAGTTGCCCGGCATGCGCCCACTGGGCGGCGGCGCCCAAGGCCAGCACGCACAGCGCCTTACTGATCGGCTTGTTCATCCACCCACCCCTTGAGGCCATCACCGTTGCGCACCCTGCGAGCGCAGGGTCCATGCTGGTCATTTTTAAGACTGGTTCAGTCTCACGAAAGGCGTGAAAACCCTATGTTCGGAGTATTTTGGTCGTTTTTTACAGCCATTGCGCATGCTTTTTTCTCCGTTTGGGTCTTTTCCAATCCACTTACGACGCCGTGCTCGGGACCTCGGCGCGCCGCGGCCCGCACGTCCGCTGGCGACGCGCTCGGCCCTGCGCGGCGGCCAGCGCCTGGGTTAGCATGCCGCGGTCACCACGCCCAGCAAGGGACCGAAGCTTGGACACCCGCCATCCCGGCAACCCCGGCGCTGCCGCAGCTCCAGCCGCCGCCTGCCCCGCGCTGCTGGTCACCGCGCCGGCGTCGGGACAAGGCAAGACCCTGGCCACCGCTGCGATCGCGCGCCATTACGGCAGGCAGGGCCTTCGCGTGCGGGTGTTCAAGTGCGGTCCCGATTTCCTCGACCCTATGATCCTGCAGGTGGCCGCCGGCGCAGCGGTGCACAACCTGGACCTGCGGCTGGTCGGCAGGGATGCGTGCGCCAGGCTGCTCGCCGACGCCGCGGCGCAGGCCGACCTGCTGCTGGTCGAGGGGGTCATGGGGCTGTACGACGGTACGCCCAGCAGCGCCGACCTGGCGGCTGCCTTCGGCATGCCGGTGCTGGCGGTGATCGATGCCTCGGCGATGGCCCAGACCTTCGGCGCGGTCGCGCTCGGGCTGCCCAGCTATCGCGACGACCTGGCCTGGCACGGGGTGCTGGCCAACCGCGTGGCCGGGGCGGGCCACGCGGCGATGCTGCGCGAGTGCCTGACGCAGCGCACGCGCTGGGTCGGCTGCCTGGACGCCTGCGCGCAGGCGGGCCTGCCCGAGCGCCACCTGGGCCTGGTGCAAGCGCTCGAGATCGCCGACCTCGAACAGCGCCTGGACGCTGCCGCCGACGCGCTGCGCATCGATGCTCCGCTGCCGCCCGCGCTGCGCTGGCCGGCTGCGCCCGCGCCGGCGCAGCCGCAACGGCTGCGCGGCCGACGCATCGCCATCGCCCGCGACCAGGCCTTCGCCTTCCTCTACCCGGCCAACGTCGAGCTGCTGTGCGCGCTGGGCGCCGAAGTGACCTGGTTCTCGCCGCTGCGCGACCCCGAGCTGCCGCGCTGCGACGCCGTGTGGCTGCCGGGCGGCTACCCCGAGCTGCACCTGCCGGAGCTGGCCGCCAACGCGGGGATGCTGCAGTCGATCCGCGCCCATCACCGCGCCGGGCGGCCGATCCTGGCCGAGTGCGGGGGCATGCTCTACCTGTGCGAATCGCTGCGCGACGCCCAGGGACGCAGCGCCGAGCTGGTCGGCCTGCTGCCTGCAGCCGCCGCGATGGGCGCGCGGCTGGCCGGCCTCGGCCAGCAGAGCGTCGAGCTGTGCGGCGACGAGTTGCGCGGCCACACCTTCCACCACTCGAGCCTGCGCACCGAACTGCCACCGTGGAAGCGAGCGCTGACGCCGGGCGGGGGCGCCGGCGAGGCGGTGTACCGCGTCGGCGCGCTGACCGCCTCCTACCTGCACTGGTACTTCCCGTCCAGCGCGCAGGCCACCTGCTCGCTGTTCGGCGGCTGAAGCGCGGGCTACTGCCCGGCGAGGATCCAGCGCGCCGCCTTCTCGGCGATCATCAGCGTCGGGCTGTTGGTGTTCCCGCTGGTGATCAGCGGCATCACGCTGGCGTCGACCACCCGCAGCCCGCGCACCCCGATGACCCGCAGGTGCGGGTCGACCACCGCCTGCGGGTCGTCGGCGCGCCCCATGCGGGCGGTTCCCACCGGATGGAAGATCGTGCTGCCGATGTCGCCCGCGGCGCGCGCCAGCTGCTCGTCGTCCTGGTATTGCGGCCCCGGCTTGATCTCCTGCGGCTGGTAGCTGGCGAGCGCGGGCTGGCGCGCGATCTCCCGCGTCACCCGCAACGAATCGGCGGCGACCTTGCGGTCGTCGGCGGTGCTCAGGTAATTGGGGTCGATCGCCGGCGCCTGCCGGTAGTCGGCGCTGCGGATGTGCACCGTGCCGCGGCTGCTCGGGTTGAGGTTGCACACGCTGGCGGTGAAGGCCGGGAAGCTGTCGAGCGGCTGGCCGAAGGCCGGCAGCGACAGCGGCTGCACGTGGTATTCGATGTTCGGGTAGGGCTGCGCCGGGTCGCTGCGGGTGAAGGCGCCGAGCTGCGACGGCGCCATGCTCATCGGCCCGCTGCGCTTGATGGCGTACTCCAGCGCGATCATCGCCTTGCCCCACAGGCTGCCGGCCAGGGTGTTCAGCGTGCGCACTCCCTGTACCCGGTACACGGCGCGGATCTGCAGGTGATCCTGCAGGTTGGCGCCGACCCCCGGGGCGTCGCGCAGCACCTCGATTCCGTGACGCTGCAGCAGCGCGCCGGGGCCGACCCCCGACAGTTGCAGCAATTGCACCGAGCCGATCGCGCCGGCGCTGAGGATGAGTTCGCGCGCGGCGCGCACCTGCAGTTGCTGGCCGCCGCGCAACAGCGTGCAGCCGCGGCAGCGCAGCCGCCCTTCGGCGTCGCGCTCGATGTCCAGGCGCTGCACCTGCGCGTGCGTCCACACCTGCAGGTTGGCGCGGTTGCGCACCGGCCGCAGGAAGGCCTTGGAGGCGTTCCAGCGCCAGCCGCGCCGCTGGTTGACCTCGAAGTAGCCCACCCCCTCGTTGTCGCCGCGGTTGAAGTCGTCGCTGGCGCGAATGCCGTACTGCTGCGCCGCCTTGGCGAAGGCTTCCAGGATGTCCCAGCGCAGTCGCTGGCGCTCCACCCGCCATTCGCCGGCCGCGCCGTGCCAGCGCGCGCTCTCGCGCAACTGCGGCGCCACCCCGGCGTCGGACGCGTCCACGAAACCCGCCGCACCGGGCGGCGCCGGCTGCGCGCGCGCGTCCAGGCTGTGGTGGCTTTCGTGGACGATGAAGTCCGGCAGCACCGATTCCCACTTCCACTGCGGCTCGCCGGTGAACTCGGCCCAGGCGTCGTAGTCGCGCGCCTGGCCGCGCATGTAGATCATGCCGTTGATGCTCGAGCAGCCGCCCAGCGTGCGACCGCGCGGGTACAGCAGCTGGCGGCCGTTCAGTCCGGCGCAGGGCTCGGTGCGGTAACGCCAATCGGTGCGCGGGTTGTCGATGCAATACAGGTAGCCGACCGGAATGTGGATCCAGTGGTAGTTGTCGCTGCCTCCGGCCTCCAGCAGCAGCACCCGCCGCGCCGGGTCGGCGCTGAGGCGGTTGGCCAGCAGCGAGCCGGCGGTGCCGGCGCCGACCACCACGTAGTCGAATTCCAGGGCAGCCATCGCTTCCTCCACCCGGTGTTGCGCGGACTCAGCCGCGGGCGTTGGGCATCGCGAACTCGGCCCCCTTGGCGATGGAGTCGGGCCAGCGCTGCATCACGCTCTTCTGGCGGGTGTAGAAGCGCACCCCTTCCTCGCCATAGGCGTGCATGTCGCCGAACAGGCTGCGCTTCCAGCCCCCGAAGCCATGCCACGACATCGGCACCGGGATCGGCACGTTGACCCCCACCATGCCCACCTGCACCTGGCGCGCGAACTCGCGCGCCACCCCCCCGTCGCTGGTGAACAGCGACACGCCGTTGCCGTATTCGTGGGAGTTGACCAGTTGCAGCGCCTGCTCGAAGGTGTCGACCCGCACGCAGCTGAGCACCGGGCCGAAGATCTCCTCGCGGTACAGCGCCATCTCCGCGCGCACCTGGTCGAACACCGTGGCGCCCAGGAAGAACCCGCCCTCGCTGCCGGCCACCGCGTGCTCGCGTCCATCGACCACCAGGCGGGCGCCGGCGGCCACTCCGGCGTCGATCGCGCGGCGGATGCGCTGGCGCGCCGCCTCGCTGACGATCGGCCCCATCTCGCTGGCCTCGTCGAGCCCGGAGCCGATGCGCAACTGGCGCGCGCGCTGCTCGAGCTGCGGCAGCACCCGCTCGGCCGCCTGGCCGACCAGCACGGCCACCGAAATCGCCATGCAGCGCTCGCCGGCGGAGCCGAAGGCGGCGCCGATCAGCGCGTCCACCGCCTTGTCCATGTCGGCGTCGGGCATCACGATCAGGTGGTTCTTCGCGCCGCCCAGCGCCTGCACCCGCTTGCCGTGGCGTGCGCCGGTCTCGTAGATCGACTGGGCCACCGCGGTCGAGCCGACGAAGGACACCGCCTGCACGTCCGGGTGCTGCAGCAACGCGTCCACCGCCTCCTTGTCGCCCTGCACGACGTTGAACACCCCGTCGGGAAATCCCGCGTCGCGGATCAGCTCGGCCATCATCAGCGACGCCGAGGGGTCGAGCGGACTGGGCTTGAGCACGAAGGTGTTGCCGGTGGCCAGCGCCATCGGGTACATCCACGCCGGCACCATCACCGGGAAGTTGAACGGGGTGATGCCGGCGACCACCCCCAGCGGCTGGCGCATGGTCCAGTTGTCGATGCCCCCCGCGACCTGCTCGGTGTAGTCGCCCTTGAGCAACTGCGGAACGCCACAGGCGAACTCGATGATCTCGATGCCGCGCTCGACCTCGCCGACGGCGTCGGACAGCACCTTGCCGTGCTCCAGGGTGATCGCCCGCGCCAGCTCGCGCTTGTGCTGCTCGACCAGCGCCAGCAGCCGGTTCATCAGCCGCGCGCGACGCAGCGGCGGCACCGCGGCCCACGCCGGGAACGCCGCGCGCGCCGCGGCCACCGCGGCGTCGACGTCGGCCGCGCTGGACAGCACCACGTCGGCGCTCACTTCGCCGCTCGCC
>JAKBBQ010000005.1 GCA_021808405.1 Pseudomonadota bacterium
CGGCAGCGGTAGCCGCCACAGCCGCCGACGCGCGCGCTGCCGCCGCCGGCGCCACGCCCGCCGCAACACGTGCCGCCACAGCGGGTGCAACCGCATCCGGGCGCAGGCCCGCAGCCCGGCCAGGCGCAGCGCCAGGGCCCCGGTCCGCGCGAAGGGCGCGGGCCGGCGCGGCGCGACGGCGACAACCCCGGGCGCTGACTTGGGCGCCGCGGCCGGCGGCGGCGCGCGCTGCTCACGCCGGCTGCGCCGCCTCGGCCAGGCCCAGCCTGCGGCGGTCGGACTCGGGATGCATCAGCCAGGCGCCGAGCAGGCCGCAGACCAGCACGAACACTCCGGCCATCACGAAGCCGCTGCGAAAGCCCGCGGCCGGGTTCGCCCCCAGATCGACCAGCCGTCCCATGATGATCGGCGCCAGCAGCCCGGCCACGGTCTGCACCGAATTCATGATCCCGAGCATCGCGCCGCGCTGCGGCATGGGCGTGATCTCGCCGATCAGCGTCGCGCCGAGCGGGAAGATGATGCCGCAGATCGAGAACGCCAGGGTCACCATCGCGATCTCCGCCGCGGCCGACGAGAGCATCGGCATCAGCACCAGCGCGACGCCGCTGATCACCACGCACAGCCCGCCGAGACCTCCCCTGGCCAGCCGATTGGGAACTCCCAGCAGGGTCAGCTTCTGCGAAGCCAGGCTGATCGCCGGACCGAGCAGGATCTGCGCCAGAGCCGGCAGCGCGACGATCCAGCCGACCTGGGCCTGCTTGAACCCGGCTGCCTGGATCAGGTAGCCCGCCAGCCAGATGACGTTGAGGGTGAGCACCCAGTAGGCGGCGAAGCCCGCCAGGAAGACCCCGAGCGCGGTGCGGCTGAAAATCAGCCGCCGGTACGCGATCGATGCCGCGGCGGCGCGTGCCGGCTGCGCCGCCACGGCCGCCGAGGCCTGGCCGGCCGCCCCCTCGCGGCCGATCGCCAGCCATGCGACGGTCCACGCCAGGCTGGCCACGCCCAGCACCGCGAAGGCCGTGTGCCAGGTGTAGTGGACGATGATCAGCACGATCAGCGGGGCGATCACCCCGGCCCCGAAGGGCGCGCCGGTGATCACGATGCTGGTCGGCCAGGCGCGGCGCTTGTCGTCGAACCACTTGTACACCGCGTGCAACGCGATCGGCAGCGCCGGCCCCTCGCCGAGCCCGAGCACGATGCGGCTGGCCAGCAAGGTCTGCAGCCCGACCATCCCGGCCATCGGCAGTTGCGCCAGCGCCCAGAGCACCGCCATCGCGGCCAGCACGGGCTTGGAGCGCATGCGGTTGACCAGGAAGCCGCCGATGACCCCGGAGATCGGGAACAGCAGGAAGAAGGCGCTTCCCACGAGGCCGAACTGGGTGTGCGTCAGGTGCAGTTCACGGATGATCGGCACCGCCGACAGCCCGATCACGGCCTTGTCGGCCCAGTTGATCAACATGAACGCGAACAGCAGCGCCACCACGGCCCAGCCGCGCCGGCGCCCGGCGTCTGCGATGCAATCCTGGATGTCTTTCATGCGAACCTCAAGGTTTGACCGATGCCCAGCTTCGCCGCCTTTTCCAGCATCGCGTGGCCGAGCGCGATGTCGCTCGAGCTGAGGCCACGGTGCCAGAACAGGATGGTTTCGTCGTCGCTCTCGCGGCCGCGCTTGCGGCCGGCGACGATCTGGCCGAGCTCGGCGTGCAGGTTGTGCTCGGTCAGCTTGCCCTCGTCGACATGGCGCCGCAGCGCGCCGAAGGGCAGGCCCTTGCGGCACTGGCTCCAGTCGTCGACGACGACCTTGCTCATGATGTCGGTCAGCGACAGCTCCACCGCGCTCATGGTTCCGTAGGGGATCACCAGCGCGCCCTTGTCGATCCACGCGGTGCGCAGCAGCGGTTGCGGCTCGGGCAGTCGCGAGGCCTCGACCACGATGTCGCAGCCCCTGACGCAGCTCTCCCAGTCCTCGGTCACCTTCACCGGTTTGCCCAGGTCCCGCGAAAGCCGCCGGGCGAAGGCTTCGCGGCTTTCCTTCCTGCGGGAATGCACGCGGATCTCGTCGAAGTCGAACAGGTGGTCGAGCAGGCGCACGTTCCAGTAGGAGGTGCCGCGCGCTCCGATGTGCCCGAGCACCTTGCTGCGGCTCCTCGCCAGGTGCTTGGCGCCCAGCGCAGTCATCGCGCCGGTTCGCATGTCGGTGATCGAGGTCGCGTCGAGGAAGGCCCTGGGCGCTCCGGTCTGCGGGTCGAGCAGCACCAGGGTCGCGAGCTCCGAGGGCAGGCCGTGCCGGTAGTTGTCGACGAAGTCGCCCACCACCTTGACCCCCGCCAGGCCCAGGGGCTTGACGTAGCCGCGCAGGATGTTGAAGTGCCCCTTGCTGGAGTCCTCCGGAACCAGGTGGACGCGCGGCTCGATCACCGTCTCGCCCTGGCCCTGGGCCTGCAGGGCCTGCTCGACGGCGCCCAGGATCTCCCCGTCGTCCAGCGCCAGGCGCTCGACGTCGGGACCGTTCAGGTACGTGAAGTGGATGGGGTTCATCGTCGGCGACTCTCCTGGTCGATGCGCGGGCCTGGGCCCCGGGGGTACTGCCGGAGCCGGCGACCGGCGCGGCCGTCTTGCGCGGCGGGGCTCATGCCGGTCCCGCCATCGGAAGGTGCAATGCGCATTCGCGCGCGCAGGCCAGCGCGTCGGCATAGCCCGCGTCGGCGTGGCGCATCACCCCGGTGCCGGGGTCGTTCCACAACACCCGTTCGATGCGCCTGGCCGCCGCGTCGGTTCCGTCGCACACGATGACCACCCCGGCGTGCTGGGAATAGCCCATTCCGACCCCGCCACCGTGATGCAACGACACCCAGGTGGCGCCGCCGGCGGTGTTGAGCAGCGCATTGAGCAACGGCCAGTCCGACACCGCGTCGCTGCCGTCGCGCATCGCCTCGGTCTCGCGATTGGGCGACGCCACCGAACCGCTGTCCAGGTGGTCGCGACCGATGACCACCGGCGCCTGCAGCTCGCCCGACCGGACCATCTCGTTGAAGGCCAGGCCGGCCCGGTGCCGCTCGCCCAGGCCGAGCCAGCAGATGCGGGCGGGAAGTCCCTGGAAGGCGATGCGCTGGCGCGCCAGGTCCAGCCAGCGATGCAACCGCAAGTCCTCGGGGAACAGCTCCTTGAGCTTGGCGTCGGTCTTGTGGATGTCCTGCGGGTCGCCGGATAGAGCGACCCAGCGGAACGGCCCCTTGCCGCGGCAGAACAGCGGCCGGATGTAGGCCGGGACGAAGCCGGGGAACGCGAAGGCGTTGTCGACTCCGCGGTCGAAGGCCACCTGGCGGATGTTGTTGCCGTAGTCGAAGGTCGGCACTCCCATGGCCTGGAAGTCGAGCATCGCCCGCACGTGGGCCGCGCAGCTGTCGGCGGCCGCAGCGCTCAATCGTGCCTGCCCTTCGACATCGGCCTGCGCCGCCTTCCAGCGCTCGACCGACCAGCCGACCGGCAGATAGCCGTGGACCAGGTCGTGCGCCGAGGTCTGGTCGGTCAACAGGTGGGGCTTGAGTCCTCCGGCGCGGGCGCGTCGCACCAGTTCGGGAAGGACCTCGGCGGCGTTTCCCAGCAAGCCCACCGACACGGCCCGGCCGTCTCCGGTGTAGCGGGCGATGCGCGCCAGCGCATCGTCGAGGTCGCGCGCCTGCTCGTCGAGGTAGCGCGAGCGCAGGCGGAAGTCGATGCGGCTTTGCTGGCACTCGATGTTCAGCGATGCCGCGCCGGCGAAACTCGCGGCCAGCGGCTGCGCCCCGCCCATGCCGCCCAGGCCGGCGGTGAGGATCCAGCGACCGGCCAGATCGCCCGCGTAGTGCTGGCGAGCGGCCTCGACGAAGGTTTCGTAGGTACCCTGGACGATTCCCTGGCTGGCGATGTAGATCCATGAGCCGGCCGTCATCTGCCCGAACATCATCAGGCCTTTGCGGTCGAGTTCCTGGAAGTGCTCCCAGGTGGCCCATTTCGGCACCAGGTTGGAGTTGGCGATGAGCACCCGCGGCGCGTCGACATGGGTGCGAAACACCCCCACGGGCTTGCCCGACTGGACCAGCAGGGTCTCGTCGTCGTGGAGCGCGCGCAATTCGCGCAGGATGGCATCGAAGCACTGCCAGTCGCGGGCGGCCTTGCCTATGCCCCCGTACACGACCAGGGACTGCGGATCCTCGGCGACCTCGGGATCCAGGTTGTTCTGGATCATGCGGTAGGCCGCCTCGATCAGCCAGTTGCGGCAGGACAGCCGGGTGCCGCGGGGCGCGCGCACCACGCGCGGCTGGCTCGGCGAGGGGGTGGAAGACTTCTCGGACACGGCATGCCTTCGGCAGATGATCGAACCCGAACTCTACTTGTCTAGTCATGCCTACGCAACCCGTTCGACACCCGGGATTACCCGTGTTTTCGCAGGCTTCGCCCGCTACTTGGCTAGACAGGCGAATACCAGTAGCATCGCCGCATGACAAACCCAGCGAACACGCCTGCCGCGCGCCCCCCCGCGGCCATGGCTCCCTACCAACGGGTCAAGCAGTACCTGAAGTCCGGCTTGGAGCACGGGCGCTGGAAGCCCGGCTCGCTGATGCCCTCCGAATCCGACCTCGTCGCCCAGTTCGGGATCAGTCGCATGACGGTCAGCCGCGCGCTGCGCGAGCTGCAGAACGAAGGCCTGGTCGAGCGGGTGCAGGGCGTCGGCACCTTCGCAGCGCAACTGCACAAGCTGTCGGCGACCCTTTCCATACGCGACATGCGCGAGCATGTCGAGTCGCGCGGCCTGCGCTACCGCATGGACATGCAGCTGCTGCGCGAGGAGACTGCGCCGCCGCTGGTGGCGCAGCGCTTCGGGATCGAGCCGGGCTCCCGGGTGTTCCATTCGCTGGCGGTGCACTTCGAGGACGGCGTGCCGCTGCAATGCGAGGACCGCTGGGTCCATCCCGCCGCTGCGCCGCAGTACCTGTCGGCCGACTTCTCGGTGGCGACCCCGACCCAGTACCTGCTCGAGGTGGCGCCGACCTGGGAGGCCTCCTACACGATCGAGGCCGCGATGCCCAGCCGCCAGGAAGCCAGGCTGCTGAAGATCGACGCCTCCGAGCCTTGCCTGGTGATCACCCGCTCCACGGTCAGCCGCGGCATTGCGGTGACCCTGGTGCGCCTGGTGCATCCGGGCAGCCGCTACCTGCTCGAAGGGCGCTTCTCGCCTTGAATCCGTTGCTCGTCGAATGCGATGGCGTCGCCCCCCAGCGCTGGCGCAACGCCGGCGGGCTGACCCGCGAACTGCTGGCCTGGCCGTCCGGCGCGGCGTGGCGATACCGCGTCAGCGTCGCCGACATCGAGCGCGACGCGGCGTTCTCCACCTATCCCGGAGTCACCCGCTGGTTCGCGGTGATCGAGGGCAGCGGCGTCGAGCTGGATATCGATGGAGCCCGGCGGCGGGTGTCGGCCGCCTGCGCGCCCTTGCGCTTCGCGGGCGACGCGCCGGTGTCGTGCCGGCTGCTCGACGGACCCACGCGCGACCTGAACCTCATGCTGCGCGACAGCGGCGGCATGATGCGGGCCGCGCGCGACGGCAGCGCGTGGGTGCCGCCCGCCGGCGGCTGCGGCCTGTTCGCCACCCGCGCGGGGCGCTGCCGGTGGAGCAGCGGGCCAACCGGCGGCGACGCATTCGCCGACCTGCCGCGACTGGCCCTGCTGTGGTTCGAGCGCGCGCCGCGCCAGCTGCGCTTCGAATGCGCGGCCCCCCCGGCCGATGTGGTCGGCTGGTGGCTGGCGGCCCATCCCCGATGACCCCGCCATGTTGACTCTGTACCGCGACGCCCGCCTGTGCACCCTCGCCGGCCCGACGGGCTGGGGACTCGTCGAGGACGGCGCGATGCTGGTCGACGGCGGCACGCTGCGCTGGCTGGGACCGGCGGCGGCGCTTCCCGCCGGGCTGGCGGTGGAGCGCGAACACCGCCTGGGCGGTGCGCTGGTCACCCCGGGCCTGGTCGACTGCCACACCCACCTGGTCTACGCCGGCCAGCGCGCCGACGAGTTCGAGCAGCGCCTGCAGGGCGCCAGCTACGCGGCGATCGCCGGCGCCGGCGGCGGCATCGCGGCGACGGTGCGCGCCACCCGCGCGGCCAGCGAGAACGACCTGCTCGCCGCCGCCCGCCTGCGCGCCCTCGCGCTGCTGCGGCGCGGAGTCACCACGCTGGAGATCAAGTCGGGCTACGGGCTGGACCTCGAGCACGAGGCGCGCTGCCTGCGCGTGGCGCGGCGCATCGGCGAGCTGCTGCCGCTGAGCGTGCGCTGCACCTGCCTGTCGGCGCATACCCTGCCGCCCGAATACTCCGGCCGCGCCGACGACTACATCGCGGCCGTCTGCTCGTGGCTGCCGCAGCTGGCCGGCGAAGGGCTGGTCGACGCGGTCGATGCCTTTTGCGAACACATCGCCTTCGATGCGGCACAGGTCGGCCGGGTGTTCGACGCGGCGCGCGCCGCCGGACTGCCGGTGAAGCTGCACGCCGAGCAGCTCAGCGACCAGGGCGGCGCGCAGCTGGCGGCGCGCCATGGCGCGCTGTCCTGCGACCACCTGGAGCATCTCGGCCCTCGAGGCGTCGCGGCGATGGCGGCCGCCGGCAGCGTCGCGGTGCTGCTGCCCGGGGCCTTCTACTTCCTGCGCGAGACGCGGCTGCCGCCGGTGCGGGCGCTGCGCGAGGCCGGCGTGGCCATCGCGCTGGCCACCGACCACAACCCTGGCACGTCGCCGACCCTCGACCCCCTGCTGATGCTCAACATGGGGTGCACGCTGTTTCGCCTGACCCCCGAGGAGGCGGTGCGGGGCATGACCGTGCACGGCGCCGCCGCGCTGGGCCTGCGCGACCGCGGGCGCCTGTGCGCCGGCCAGCGCGCCGACTTCGTCGCCTGGCCGCTGGGTCATCCGAACGAACTGTGCTACTGGATCGGCCAGCAACCCGCCTGCCGGGTGTACGTGGCCGGCGAGGAGGTGTGAGCATGCAGGACGATTCACCGTACAGGCTGCAGCGCGGCAGCGCCCCGCTGCTGGTCAGCGTGCCCCACGCGGGCACGCGGATCCCCGACGACCTGCGGCAGCGCCTGCGGCCGCAGGCGCTGCAGGTCGAGGACACCGACTGGCACCTCGAGGCCATCTACGGCTTCGTGCTGGAGGCCGGCTGCAGCCTGCTCGTCCCGCGGCTGTCGCGCTATGTCGTCGACCTCAACCGGCCGCCGCAGGACACCCCGATGTACCCGGGCGCCAACAACACCGGCGTGTGCCCGACCCGCGCCTTCAGCGGCGAGGCGCTGTACCGCGACGGCCAGGAGCCCGACGCCGCCGAGGTCGCGCAGCGCCTGGCGCGCTACTGGCAGCCCTACCACGACGCTCTCGAGGGCGAGCTCCGGCGCCTGCAGGCCTTGCACGGATACGCGCTGCTGTGGGATGGCCACAGCATCCGCTCGCGGCTGCCATGGCTGTTCGACGGCGTGCTGCCCGACCTCAACCTGGGCACCGCGGACACCGGCAGCTGTGCCCCGGAGCTGCGGCGGAGGCTGGCCTCCGAACTGGCGGCGCACAGCGGATTCACCCACGCGGTCGACGGACGCTTCAAGGGCGGCTACATCACCCGCCACTACGGGCGCCCTCGACAGGGCTGGCATGCCGTGCAGCTGGAAATGTGCTTTTCCACCTACATGCGGGAGACCGCGCCGTGGCGCATCGACGATGCGCGCCGCGACAGGCTGCTGCCGCTGCTGCGCCGGCTCATCGGCACCATGCTCGACTGGAGACCCGATGGCAGCGCCGCCTGAGGCCGATCGCCTGCTGTGGACGCCGCGCGCCTGGCTGCCCGAAGGCTGGCGCAGCGACGTGCTGCTGCGCATCGACGAGCAGGGGCACTGGGCGCAGGTGACCCCGCAGGTCGCGACCCCGCCCGGCACCGTGCTGCGCCTGCCGGGCGCGCTGCTGCCCGGCCTGGTGGACGCCCACAGCCATGCCTTCCAGCGCGCCTTCGCGGGCCTGGCCGAGCAGCGCAGCGCCGCGAGCGACACCTTCTGGTCCTGGCGCGACCGCATGTACCAGGCGGCGCTGCGCATCACCCCGGAGCAGTTGCGCGCGGTCGCCGCGATGCTGTTCGTCGAACTCCTGCAGGGGGGATACACCCATGTGTGCGAGTTCCACTACCTGCACCACGACCCGCAGGGGCGCCGCTACGCGGACTCGCTGGAGATGAGCCTGGCGCTGGCCGACGCGGCGCAGGAGGTGGGTATCGGCCTGACCATCCTGCCCGCGCTGTATCAGCGCGCCGGCTTTGCCCAGCCCGCCTTGCGCGACGACCAGCGGCGCTTCGCCGGCAGCGCGGCCAGCGTGTGGGACGCGGCGCAGGCCCTGCGGGCGCGGGGCCACCCGCTGCTGCGGGCCGGCCTGGCCATCCATTCGCTGCGCGCGGCGACCTCCGAGGCCATCGTCGCGCTGGCGCGGGCGGCCCGCTCGTTCGACGGGCCGATCCACATCCACGTCAGCGAGCAGACCGCGGAGGTCGACGAATGCGTCGGCGCGACCGGCCTGCGCCCGATCGCCTGGCTGGCGCGGCAAGGCCTGCTCGATAGGCGCTGGCAGCTCGTGCACGCCACCCATGCCGCGCCCGACGAAATCGACGCGGTCGCGGCCAGCGGCGCCGGAATCGTGCTGTGTCCGACCACCGAAGCCAATCTCGGCGACGGCCTGCCCGATCTGCCGCGCATGCTGGAGCGCGACATTCCCCTGACCATCGGCTCGGACAGCCAGGTCAACCGCGACTGGCGCGAGGAACTGCGCTGGCTGGACTATGGCCAGCGTCTGCTGCGCCGCGAACGCAACACCAGCGCCGACCCCCTGCGCCGGCAGTACTCCACCGCGGCGCGCCTGTGGTCGCGCGTGCAGGCCGGCGGCGCGCGCAGCGCCGGGCTGCCGCACTGGGGACTGTGCGCCGGCGCCCGGGCCGACGCGCTGGTGCTCGACGAGCAGGCGACGCACCTGCTCGGAATCGCCCCGTCCGACACCCTCGACGCCCTGGTGTTCTCCAGCCCCGGGGCCGCCTGGCGCGACGTGCTGGTCGGCGGGCGCTGGGCGCTGCGCGACGGCAGCCACCGGCGATCCGCGGAGATCGCCCGGCGCTTCGAGGAGACCATGCGCGCGCTCTGGCAACCAGCCTGAGCGCAGCCTCCCGGGCGGCGCGGCAGCCGTGCCCGGTCGCCCGCTTTACAAGCAAACGACTGCTTGCTAAAGTGGCCTCGAACTCCCGCTCGGGAGCCCAGGCCCCGGAGGCAACATGCCCGGTCGCAGGACCACCCACTCCGACAGCCGCCTGCCCGCGACGCTCGACGCGGCAGCGCGACTGTTCCGCGCGCGCGGCTACGAGGGCGTTTCGATGCGCGACATCGCCCGTGAGGTCGGAATGGCTTCCGGGTCGCTGTACTGCCACTTCGAGACCAAGGATGAACTGCTCACCGCGGTCTACCTGAAGGGCGTCGAACAGATCTCGGCTGCGGTGCGGTCCGCGCTCGGCGCCGGCAGCGACCCCTGGCGCAGGCTCGAGGCGGCCTGCGCCGCGCACCTCGAGTCGATCCTGCGCGACGACGACTACGCCCAGGTGGTGGTTCGCGTGCGCCCGGGCGACGCGGCATCGGTCGGTTCGCGGCTGGTCGAGTTGCGCAACAGCTACGAGGGGCTGTTCGCCGAGCTGGTCGATGCGCTGCCCGTGCCGCCCCGCACCGACCGGAGCCTGTTGCGGCTGATGCTCATCGGCGCGATGAACACCGCGCCGACCTGGTACCGCGAAGGCGGACGCGCGACCCCGCGGGTCATCGCGCGCCGCTTCGTCGGCCTGCTGCGCAACTCACTGGACGCCGGCGCATGAACCAGATCATTCCCAAGGTGCTGGTCACCAAGATCGGCTTCGACGGCCACGATCGCGGCAGCCGCATCGTCGCGGCCGCGCTGCGCGACGCCGGCATGGAGGTGATCTACACGCCGCCCTGGCAGGAGATCGCCGCGGTGGTCAAGATCGCGCTGGAGGAGGACGTCGACGTGATCGGGGTCTCCTCGCTCGCAACCGACCATCTGATCGTGCCCCAGTTGATGCGCGCGCTGCACCAGGCCGGCATGGACGACCTGGCGGTGGTCGTCGGCGGCATCGTCCCCGACGAGGACGAGGCGATGCTGCTCGAGGCCGGCGTCAGGCAGGTCTTCCACCCCGGCTGCTCGATGACCGAGGTCGTCGCATGCGTGCGCGGCCTGGCCGCCGAGGCGCGCGCGCGCCGCGCCGCCGAACGCTCCAGCAGCGAGGTGACGCGATGAACGACAAGCTTCCCGGCTCCGCCGGGCTCGAAGGCCGCGGCTACGCGGCCTGGCAGGACGAATACCGACGCGCCATGGGCGAGGAGGCGCCGCTGCGCAACCGCTCGGGTATCGCGATCCGGCCGCTGTACACCGAGCGCGACTGGAGCCCCGGCGCCGCGGCGCCGGGGCTGCCCGGACAGCCGCCCTACACGCGCGGCATCTACGCGACCATGCACCGCGGCCGCTCGTGGACCCAGCGACAGCTGATCGGCCTGGGCACGCCCGCGCAATACAACGCCCGGCTGCAGGCGATCCTCGCCCAGGGGGCGACCGCGGTGTCGCTGCTGCCCTGCAACTCGGTGTTCCGCGGCTACGACATGGACGAGTCGCCGATCGAACTGCTCGGCACCTGCGGCACCGTGGTGAACACCGCCGAGCACATGGACCGCGCGCTGCAGGGAGTCGAACTGGAGCGCATCTCCTGCGCGCTGAACGACCCGTCGCCCTTCACGCTGCTGGCCTTCCTGCTTTGCGTCGCGCGCCGGCGCGGCACCGACTGGCGCAGCGTGGCCGGAACCTCCAACCAGAGCGACTACCTGAGCCACTTCGTCGCCAACCACATGTTCTTCCGCATCGCCCTGCCGGGCGCGCGGCGCATTCTGGTCGACCACATCGAGTTCTGCAGCCGCCACGTTCCGCGCTGGAATCCGATGTCCATCGTCGGCCAGCACATGCAGCAGGCCGGGGCGACCCCGGCCGAGGCGATGGCCTTCACGCTGTGTACCGCGCTGCAGAATGCGCGCGACTGCATCGCCCGCGGCCTCGATCCCGATGAGTTCCTGCCGCGATTCACCTTCTTCTTCGACGTGTCGATCAGCCTGTTCGAGGAAATCGCCAAGTTCCGCGCGGCGCGCCGCCTCTGGGCCCGCCTGACCCGCGAACGGCTGGGAGCGAAGGATCCGCGGTCGTGGCGCTTCAAGTTCCATGCCCAGACCTCGGGCGCCGACCTCACGCGGCAGCAGCCGCTGAACAACATCGCGCGCGTCACGGTACAGGCCATGGCCGGCATCTTCGGCGGACTGCAGTCGCTGCACACCGACGCCTACGACGAGGCGCTGTCCTGCCCCAGTGAATTCGGCGCGCGCATCGCCGTGGCGACACAGAACATCCTGCGGGAGGAGGCCGGGCTCACCGATGTCATCGACCCGCTCGGCGGCAGCTGGTACGTCGAGACCCTGACCGACCAGATGGAGGCCGAGATCGAGCGGGTGATGCGCCTGGTCGAGGACGCCGGCGGCATGTACGAGGCGGCGAGCCAGGGAGTGGTGCAGCGCATGGTCGGCGAGTCGGCACTTGCCGCGCAGCATCGCATCGACGCAGGCGAGCAGACGGTCGTGGGCGTCAACGCCTATGTCGTCGACGAGGACGCCAGCGCGCGGCCGACCAACCCGCGTCCCGAGCGCGACGTGATGCAGGCCCACGTCGAGGATTTCGCCGCCTTCAAGCGTGCCCGCCCGCAGGCCGAGGTGCAGCGCGCCCTCGACTCGCTGGCACGCGCCGCGGCCAGCGCCGACGCCAATGTGTTCGAGCAGGTCGTCGAAGCCGCCGGTGCCGGCTGCACCCACGGCGAGATCTG
The DNA here is from genome assembly GCA_021808405.1 of Pseudomonadota bacterium. Classification (GTDB taxonomy): domain Bacteria; phylum Pseudomonadota; class Gammaproteobacteria; order Burkholderiales; family Burkholderiaceae_C; genus Thiomonas_A. The sequence goes on from JAKBBQ010000005.1 coordinate 11,970, forward strand.
CCGCACCCTCAGGCGCGAGATGGGCTTCGGACAGGTCGAGGCGAGGGTATGAGCGCCTCGCACGGCCGCTCCGAAGAGGCGCTCACCCCCCTCGGGGGGGCGGCGCGCAGCGCCAGGGGGGCTCACCTGAGCGCCTCGCACGGCCGCTCCGAAGAGGCGCTCACCCCCCCGGGGGGCGGGCGCGTAGCGCCCAGGGGGCCCTTCATCCTCGCCTCGCACGGCCGCTCCGAACAGTCGCTCACCCCCCCGGGGGGCGGGCGCGCAGCGCCCGGGGGGCGTCGATGACCGCGGCGCACGCCAGCCAGTTCGGCGGCGCGGCGCTCGAACGCCTGCTGGCCGGCGAGCGGCGCAGCGTGGCGCTGGCGATCAGCGAGGTCGAGCGCGGCCAGATCTCCTCCGGTGCGCTCGCCGCCGCGCTGGCCGGCCGCCTGGGCCGCGCGCATGTCATCGGCCTCACCGGAGCGCCGGGCGCGGGCAAGTCGACCCTGGTCGACGCGCTGCTCGGCGCGCTGCTCGCCCGCGGCCGGCGAATCGGCGTCGTCGCCGTCGACCCGTCGAGCCCGCTGAGCGGAGGCGCCGTGCTGGGCGACCGCGTGCGCATGGGGCCGCATGGGGCGCATCGCGACGTGTACATCCGCTCGCTGGCGTCGCGCGGGCAGGTCGGCGGCCTGTCCCATTGCACGCGCGAGGTGGTCGACGTGCTCGACGCGGCGGGCTTCGACACCGTGATCGTCGAGACCGTGGGCGCCGGGCAGTCGGACGTCGACATCATGAACCTGGCCGATACGAAGCTGGTCGCCTGCCCGCCCGGGCTGGGCGACGCCGTGCAGGCGATCAAGGCCGGCATCCTGGAGATCGCCGACATCCTGGTGGTCACCAAGTCCGACCTGGCCGGCGCCGCCGGCACCGCGGCCGACCTGCGGCAGATGCAGGCGCTGCGCGGCGCCGCCGCGGTGCCGGTGGTGCCGGTGTGCGCGACCGGCGGCGACGGCGTCGCGGCACTGCTCGATCGCATCGAGGGCCACCGCGACAGCGCCGGACGCGGCAGGCGCCTGCGCCACTGCGGCCAGGCGCCGGCGGGCGACGAGTTCGCGGCGCGGGTGTACGCGCTGGCCGCCGCCGACCCCTTCGCGCGGGCCTTGGGAATGGGTTGCACCGAAGCGGGCGCGGGGCACGCGACCGTGACGCTGACCCTGCGCGAGGACCACCTGAATTTCATGGGCAGTTGCCACGGCGGCGTGGTGTTCGCCCTCGCCGACACGGCCTTCGGGCTGGCCGCCAACTCCCATGGCCGGGTTGCCGCCGGAATCGATGCCCACATCAGCTACCAGCATGCCGCGCGGCGCGGCCAGACCCTGGTGGCGCGGGCCGTCGAGACTTCCAAATCGGGCCGGCTGGGTTTCTACCGTGTCGATGTGACGCTGCGCGACGGCCCGCTGGTGTCGACCTTCAGCGGGACGGTGTCCATGAAGACCTGAGGTGGCTTTGCCCGACGCGCCGGCGGCGGCCACGCCGGCCCACACGGGGCATGGGACGAGGCCCTCGTCCTGGCGCAGATGGCCGGCATGACGACCCAACACAGCCCGGAGACGACCATGAGTGCGGACACACCCGACGGCAGGTACTGGAACGCGGCCAAGGAAACACGCCCGCGCGCCGAGCGCGAGGCGGAGGTGCTCGGGCTGATGCAGCAGCAGCTCGCCTACGCCTACGAACACCTGCCGTTCTACCGGCGCCACTACGACGCCCACGGCTTCCACCCGCGCGACGTGCGGACGATCGAGGACTTCACGGCCAAGGTTCCGGTGATCACCAAGCAGATGCTGCGCGACGACCAGGAGGCGCACCCGCCGTTCGGCAGCTATGTCGGCAGCGACCCCGATATCGCGCGCATCCACGGCTCCTCGGGCACCTCGGGCAAGCCCACGCTGTACGCGATCTCGCGCCGCGACTGGTCGTACATCGCCGACGTGATGGCGCAGGGCCTGTATACCTGCGGCGTGCGGCCCGACGACCGGGTCCAGCTGGCCACGGTCTACAGCCTGTTCATGGGCGGCTGGGGCGCGCTGCTGGGCACCGAACGCCTGGGGGCGACCGCATTCCCGATCGGCGCCGGCGAGACCGAACGCCAGCTCGACCTGATGTATCGCATCGGCTCGACGGTGCTGATCACCACGCCGACCTATGCGCTGCACATGCTCGAGACCGCCGCCGCGCAGGGGCGCGACACGGTGAACTCGCCGCTGCGGCTGGGGATTTTCATCGGCGAGCCGGGAGCCTCGATCCCGGGAACGCGCCACGCGCTGGAGAAAGGCTGGGGCATCGTGGTGCGCGACATGGCCACGACCTCCGAGATGACCCCCTGGTCGACCAATGCCGAGTGCGAGGCCGGCAACGGCATGCACGTGATGCAGGACGAGGTCTGGACCGAGATCGTCGACAAGAACGATTCGACGCGCCTGCTGCCCGACGGCCAGAGCGGCGCCGTGGTCTACAGCCACCTGCGCAGGCGCTCGCAGCCGATGATCCGCTTCCATTCGGGCGACGAGTCGCACATGACCTACGAACCCTGCCGTTGCGGGCGCAGCTACCCGCGCCTGCCCGCGGGGGTCTACGGCCGCCTGGACGACATGTTGATCATCAAGGGCGCCAACGTCTACCCGAGCCAGGTCCAGCGCGCGCTGCTGTCCATCCCGGGGGTCGGCGTCGAGTTCAGGATCATCCTGGAACGCGTCGGCGCGCTCGACCAGGCGCGGCTGCAGGTCGAGCATGCGCCGGACCTGCCGCGCGAGTCGCGCGAGGCGCGCATCGCCGAACTGGGCGAGCACATTGCGCGCCGGCTGAAGACCGACACCGCGATCAGCTTCCGGGTCGAGGTCGTCGAGCACGGGTCGATCGAGCGCTCGGTCTCCAAGGCCAAACGGGTGTTCGACAATCGACCGAAGTACCGGCCGGGCTGAATCGGGCGCTGGCGCCGCAGCGGGGTCACACCCAGGGCCGCGGCAGTTGCTCGCGCGCGATGGCTCGTTGCACGGCCGGCCGCGCGAGCATGCGCTCCAGGTAGGCCTGCAGCCGCGGCAGGCTGCGCGCCGGCCGCGCGAAGTGGCGAGTCCAGCGGCAAAGCACCAGCAGCAGCGGGTCGGCCGCGCTGTACCGGCTGCCGAGCAGCCAGGGGCCTGCGTGCCGCGCGAGCTGGGCCTCGACCTGGTCGAGCAGCGGCGCGATGCGCGCCTGCGCGCTGTCGCGCACCTGCGCGGCGCCGTCCTGGTTGCCCGCGTCGACCCAACGCTCCGGGTAGTAGTAGGCGATCAGCAGCGGCTGCAGGGTGTTGGTCAACCAGACGAGCCACTTGTAGAACTCGGCCCGTTCGCGCGTCCCGACCGCCGGCGCGAGGCCGGCCTGGGCATGGGTATCGGCCAGGTGCAGCAGGATGGCCGCCGTCTCGTAGAGCACCAGGTCGCGGTCGACCAGCACCGGGATCAGGCCGTTGGGGTTGAGTTGCAGGTACTCGGGAGACTTGTGCGCGCCGCGGTCGCGGTCGACCCGGGAAAGCGCGAAGGGCACGCCCAGTTCCTCGAGCACGACGTGGGGGGCGAAGCTCGCATTGCCGGGGAAGTAGTGCAGGGTGAGGGTCACGGCCGGGTCCTTGCGGTTGCGGGGTCGTGCCGCCGGCGGGCGCTCGCAGGCTGACACGGCCTGCGATTCGACCACGAACGGGCTCGCTGCCGCTGCGCGGCCCTCAGGCGTAGCTCGACGCCAGCTGCGCCGGGGTCGCGGCCCCGAGCGTGGCCGCCGGCAGCACGCGCACGCCGATCGGCCCCCAGGCGCTGGCCACGACCAGTCCGTCGCGGCGCAGCACATGCTGCTCCCCGGGATGCAGGAACACGTCGTCGAGTTCGCCCTCCTCGGTCAGCCACAGCAGCGGCGGCGGCCCCCCGTCGACAAGCCGCGGCGCCGAGGCGGCCACGGTGCAGCCCCGGGCACCCCGCAGCACCAGCAGGTCGCCGACTTCCAGCGCCGTCCACGCACGTTCGACCCGGGTCGCGCTTGCATTCGTCCATTGCATCATCACGAGTCCTCCGCGGGGCCCATGGACCGGCTTGCCGAAACGCCTCCGGCTCGCCGCCCAGCCCCGCATGGGTGGGATTTCCAACGCAACCAGCGTAGCGGTTCCGGAGGTCTTTCCAAAACGGTCTTTGCGCATCTGTATCATGCGTGGATTGCATGATGGAACCGCGATGGCCGATCGTTCCGAAGCTACCCGCCGCCTGCCCTCGCGGCGCATCGACACCGGATTCCTGCGCGCCTTCGAGGCCGCCGCTCGACTGGGCAGCTTCACCGCGGCGGCACGCGAACTCGCGCTCACCCAGTCGGCACTGAGTCGCCAGATCCAGTCCGTCGAGGGCGAGGTCGGGGTGGCGCTGTTCGAGCGCTCCGGGCCGCGCGTGCGCCTGTCGGCGGCCGGCCGCCAGCTCTGCTCGGCGCTGGCCCCGGCGCTGGCGACACTCGATGCCACGGTCGACGCGTTGCGGCGCACCACCCTGCGCCCGCGAGTGCGCATCACCACCTTCGCCTCGTTCGCCAGCCTGTGGCTGATGCCGCGCCTGCCGATGTTCCAGGCCGAGCACCCCGAAGTGGACATCGCGGTCGAGGCCTCCGATCGCCTGGCCGATCTCGAACTCAGCGGCGACGACGTGGCGCTGCGGCTGCTCCGCCCGGACAACCCGCTGGCGCTAGCCCCCGGTTGCCACCCGTTGTTCGAGGAACATTTCGCTCCGGTCTGCAGTCCGCGGCTGCTGGCCGACCTGGGCCTGCCCGGCGGCATGCGCAGCCCCTCGGACCTGGCGCGCACCACCCTCATCGCCGATGTCGGCAGCAACAGCGCCACTCCCCAGCTGACCCGCCATGTCGACGATCTGTCGTGGGAGGGCTGGTTCGCAGCGGTCGGGCACGCGTCGGTCGAGCCGCTGAGCTGGCTGCACCTGAACTACACCCACCAGGGGGTGCAGGCGGCGCTTGCCGGAATGGGCGTGGCGATGGGACAGATGGCGCTGGTGCACCACCTCGTCGCCGACGGCAGCCTCGTGCTGCCGCTCGGGCCGCCGCAACCCAGCGGCTACCGCTATTGCCTGGCGCAGCGCGTGGGCGAGCCCGCGCGGGCCGAAGTCGCCGCGCTGATGCAGTGGCTGGAGGCGCAGCTGCTCGGCGGCCGCCCAACGCGCGCCTGAGCCGGCCGGGCGCCGCGGCTGGCCATGCCGCTACTCGCCCAGCCACGATCCGCGCAGATCGCTGTCGTAGAGCAGTTGCAGCAGGGTGCCCGCGGGGCGGCTCAGGCGCCTGGCGGCCACCGCGATGAACTCGATGTCGGGGAGCTGCGGCAGGCTGGCGGAATTCAGTGGAGGCGCCAGGCCGCGCGCCGACAGGTACTGCGCCCGCACCGTGATGCCCAGGCCGCCGCGCGCCGCGGCGACGCAGCCGGCGTGGCTGCTGCTGGTGCACACCAGTTGCCAGCGGAAGTCGCTCTGCGCCAGGGTGTCGAGCACGGCCGCGCGCGAGACGCTGGGCTCGCCGATGAGGATCAGCGGCAGCGGCTGCTGCAGGTCGACCAGGGTGCCGGTGCGTGCCAGCCATTCGAGGCGGGCGCTGAACAGTCGGGTACCGCGCTTGTCGCCGAGCCTGCGTTTGCCCACGAGCAGATCGATGTCACCGGCGTCCAGCCATTCGTACAGCTTGCCGGTCATGCCGATGGTGATCTGCAACTCGACGTCGGGATGCGCGTTGCGGAACGCGGCCAGCACGGTCGGCAGCGGACCCAGCGCGATGTCGTCGGAACATCCCAGGCGCACGCGGCCCTTCAGGCTCGGGGAGCGGAACTGCGTCTCGGCGCGCCGTATGGCCTGCAGGATCTGCCCGGCATGGGCCAGCATGGCCTCGCCGTCGGCGGTCAGCCGCACCGAGTGGGTGTCGCGCACGAACAGCCGGCGCCCGACCTCCCGCTCGAGCCTGCCAACGTGGTCGCTGACACTCGATTGCGTCAGGCCCAGCTGGCGCGCCGCCTCGCTGAAGCCGCGGCAGGCCGCGACCGTGGCGAAGGTCCTGAGCCAGACGGGGTTGAGCATGGGCCATTGTCATCGGCTTTCCCGATCACAGTCAACGCCGTTAGCGGCATTCCCGATTCATGGGGAAAACCCTAATATATCGGTCGAGGGCCTGGGCCCCGGGGCGCCGCCCGGCGCCGCTGCCGGGCCCCGTCGGGAAGTCGCAGTGCGCAGCCAATCATCCAGTCATACCGCGTTGTTGTGGATCGTCGCCGCAGGTTTTTTCATGCAGGCGCTGGACACGACCATTGTCAATACCGCGCTGCCGTCGATCGCGCGCAGCCTGGGCGTGCAGCCACTGGTGACCGAGTGGGCCATCGTGTCCTACATCCTCACGATGGCGCTGCTGACCCCGGCGTCGGGCTGGCTCGCCGACCGCTTCGGCACCCGCCGCGTCTACCAGGCGGCGATCACCCTGTTCGTCGTCGGCTCGCTGAGCTGTGCCGGCGCGCATACCCTGCCGCAGCTGGTGGCCGCGCGGGTCGTGCAGGGCCTGGGCGGCTCGATGCTGCTGCCCATCGGCCGTCTGGCGGTGCTGCGCCGGGTCGGCGGCGAGCAGTTCGTCGCTGCGCTGGCGCTGATCTCGGTGGCCGGGCAGGTCGGGCCGATCGTCGGCCCGACGCTCGGCGGCTGGTTCGTCGAGGCCATGTCGTGGCACTGGATCTTCCTGATCAACGTGCCGATCGGCGTCGCCGGCCTGCTGGCCGTGCAGCGCTACCTGCCCCGCGACAGCGCCAACGCGGCGCCGCCCTTCGACATCGTCGGCTGCACGCTGCTGTCGCTGGCGATGATCGCGCTGTCGCTGGCGGTCGACGCGCCGGTGCAGTCGCATCGCGCCGCCTGGTCGGCCGCGCTGTTCGGCGTCGGCGCGGCCGCCGCGCTGGCCTACCTTCCCTACGCCCGGCACCACCGGCACCCGCTGTTCCGGCTCGGGCTGTTCGGCGAACCCAACTTCGGTGCCGGGCTGCTGGGCAACCTGGTCTGCCGCGTCGGCTCCAGCGCGGTGCCCTTCCTGCTGCCGCTGCTGCTGCAACTCGAACTGGGCTACAGCCCGCTGCAATCGGGACTGATGATGCTGCCGGCGGCGCTGGCCGGGATCGTGGCCAAGCGCTGGATCGCCCCGCTGGTGCAGCGCCACGGCTACGACGCCTTCCTGCGGGTCAACACCACGGTGGTCGGCGGCTCGATCGTCGGCTTCGCACTCATCGGTCCGCACACTCCGCTGTGGCTGGAAGTCGGGCTCCTCGCCGCGTTCGGCGCGTCGAACTCCATGCAGTTCGCGGCGATGAACAGCGTCACCCTGAAAGGCCTGTCGCACGACGACGCGGGCAGCGGCAACAGCCTGTTCTCGATGGTGCAGATGCTGGCGATGAGCCTGGGGGTGTCGATCGGCGGCGCGCTGGTCAAGCTGTTCTCCGGGCCCTCCGGGCCCGAGCTGCTGGGCTTTCGCATGAGCTTTGCCTGCGTCGGCGCGATCGCGCTGGCCGCGGTGCTGATCTTCCGCGGGATCGACCAGGAACCCGGCGCGACCCGCGCGCCCACCCCGGCAGCCGCGGCCGGCCGCTGAGCACCTGGGTACCATGGGGCCAGCCGCGCGCCGCCCCGGGCGCGCGCACCGCTAGGCGCAGACCCGTCCCATGAGCGTGCCCTTCGACTGGAGCAACCCCTACCCGACCATTCGCAGCCCGCTGATGGCGCGCAACGTCGTCGCGACCTCGCAACCGCTGGGCGCGCAGGCCGGGCTGCGCATGCTGCTGGCCGGCGGCAATGCGGTCGATGCGGCGATCGCGGCCGCGGCCGCGATGGCCATCGTCGAGCCGGTGTCCAACGGGCTGGGCAGCGACCTGTACGCCCTCGTCTGGGACGGCGAGCAACTGCTGGGGCTGAACGCCTCGGGAGTCGCGCCGGCGGCGTGGAGCCCCGAGTACTTCGCGCGCCGCCACGGCGGCACGCTTCCGGTGCGCGGCTGGGACAGCGTGACCGTGCCGGGCGCGGTCGCCGGCTGGGTCGCGCTGTCGCGCCGCCTGGGTCGGCTGCCCTTCGAGGACCTGCTCGAGCCCGCCATCGAGCTGGCCGAGCGCGGCCACGGCGTGGGCTGCATCGTCGCCCGCAAATGGGCGGCACTGGTACCGCTGCTGCAGGACCAGCCCGGCTTCGCCGAGGCCTTCATGCCGCGCGGACGCGCTCCGCTGCCCGGCGAGCGCTTCGTGTTCGGCGACGCCGCGACCACGCTGCGGCGCATCGCCCGCAGCGTGGGCGAGGACTTCTATCGCGGCGAACTCGCCGAGCGCATGGCCGCGCATTCCCGCGAGCACGGCGGCGGCATGGCGTTGCAGGACCTCTGCGGCTACCAACCCGAGTGGGTGGAGCCGATCCGCAAGGACTACGCCGGCTACACCGTGCACGAAATCCCGCCCAACGGACAAGGCATCGCGGCGCTGATGGCGCTGGGCATGCTGGACCACCTCGATCTCGGGCGCCGTCCGGTCGACAGCGTGGAGTCGCAGCACCTGCAGATCGAGGCGATGAAGCTGGCCTTCGCCGATACCTACCGCTGGGTCGCCGATTCGCGCGCGATGACCGAGGTGCGCCCCGCCGACCTGCTCGATGACGCCTACCTGGCCGAGCGCGCCGCGCGCATCGATCCCCGGCGCGCAGGCGACTTCGGCCCCGGCACGCCGCCGCGCGGCGGCACCATCTACCTCAGCGCGGCCGACGAGCGAGGCATGATGGTCAGCCTGATCCAGTCCAACTACATGGGTTTCGGCAGCGGCGTGGTCGTGCCCGGAACCGGGATCAGCCTGCAGAACCGCGGCCAGGGCTTCACGCTGCAACCCGGGCATCCGAACCTGGTGCGTGGGGGGCAGCGGCCGTTCCACACCATCATCCCCGGCTTTGTCACCCGCCAGGGCAAGCCCTGCATGAGCTTCGGAGTGATGGGAGGCCACATGCAGCCGCAGGGGCACCTGCAGACCCTGGTGCGCATCCTCGCCTGCGCGCAACAGCCCCAGGCCGCCTGCGACGCGCCGCGCTGGAAACTGGGCAAGGGCATGGCGCTGGACTGCGAGTCGACCATGGATGCCGAACTGCTCGACGGCCTGCGCGCGCTGGGCCACCCGATCGCCCCGCAGCCCGACCCGTACATGGACTTCGGATCCGGTCAGTTCATCTGGAAGCTGTCGGACGACCCGCAGGACGGCTATGTCGCGGCCAGCGACTCGCGGCGCGACGGCCAGGCCGTGGGCTTCTGATGCGAACCGACCGCGCCGCGAGCGCGAGGAGAGCGCCCCGATGAACCCGCTGCCCGACCTTCGGTCCCTGCAGGCGGCCGCCGAGCTGGTCTACCGGGCGATGCCCGCGACCCCGCAATACGCCTGGCCGCTGCTGCAGGGCCGGGTCGGCGCCGAGCTGTGGGTCAAGCACGAGAACCACACCCCGACCGGGGCCTTCAAGGTGCGCGGCGGCCTGACCTACTTCGACGCCCTGCGCCGGCGCGAGCCCGGATGCGCCGGGGTGATCTCGGCGACCCGCGGCAATCACGGCCAGAGCGTGGGCTTCGCGGCGCGCCGCCATGGCCTGCGCGCGACCATCGTCGTGCCCCGCGGCAACAGCCGCGAGAAGAACGCCGCGATGCGCGCCTACGGGGTCGACCTGGTCGAGCACGGCGAGGATTTCCAGGAGGCGCGCGAACACGCCGAGCGGCTGGCGCGCAGCGAAGGCCTGCACATGATCCCGTCGTTCCACGAGGACCTGGTGCGCGGGGTCGCCAGCTACTGGCTGGAACTGCTGCGCGCGGTGCCCGGGCTGGACGTCGTGGTCGTTCCGGTGGGCCAGGGCTCGGGGATCTGCGCGGCGGTCGTGGCGCGCGAGGCGCTGGGGCTGCGCACGCGGGTCGTCGGCGTCGTCTCGGCGCATGCCGACGCCTATGCGCGCGCCTTCGAGAGCCGGCGCATCGAGGCCGTTCCGGCGCGCACCCGCATCGCCGACGGCATGGCGTGTCGCCTGCCCGACGAGCAGGCGATGGACATCATCTGGCGCCACGTCGAGGACATCGTGCGGGTCGACGACGACGCGGTTCGGCACGCGATGCGCCTGTACTACACCGCCACCCACAACCTGGCCGAGGGGGCCGGAGCCGCCGGGCTCGCCGGCGCGCTGGCGCTGCGCGAGCGCCTGCGCGGCCTGCGCGTGGGGGTGGTGCTCAGCGGCGCCAACGTCGACCTCGATCTGTTCGGCCAGGCCGTGCCGGCGGCGGCGGGCTGAACGACCAAGTCGCGGCGGCCGCCGCCGCCCGGCCCGCCTGCGGGGTCCCGCGCGATGTCGCGCCCGCCGTCATGCGCCGACTCCGCGCAGCGCGGCGTCGAGGTCCTTCCACAGGTCCTCCACGTCCTCGATGCCCACGCTCAGCCGCAGCAGCGAGGGCGGCAGGTGCTGCTGCCCGGACAGCGCCGCGCGGCGCTCGATGGTGGACTCGACGGCTCCCAGGCTGGTGGCGTGGCGGATCAGCGCGAGGCTGCGGCAGACGGCTTCGGCCGCGGCGGCATCTCCCCGCACGTCGAAGGAGATGATCGTGCCGTAACCCTTGAGCACCCGCCTGGCCGTGGCGTGCGTCGGGTGCGATGGCAGCCCCGGGTAGCGCGTCAGCTGCACGCCGGGGTGGGCCTGCAGCCGCTGCGCCAGCACCATCGCCGACTCCTGCGCGCGCTGCAGCCGCAGCGCCATGGTCCTGGCGCCCCGCACGGCCAGGAAGGCCTCCAGCGCGCCCGGCGTGGCTCCGTGGATCTCGCGGGACCTCCTCAATGCGTGCCAGAAGGCCTCGTCCCGGGTCGTCGCGACTCCGGCAAGCAGGTCGGAATGCCCGCCGATGAACTTGGTCGCCGATTGCAGCGACACCGTCGCGCCGAAGTCCAGCGGGCGCTGGTTCAGCGGCGTCGCGAAGGTGTTGTCGACGGCCACGATGGTGCCGGCCCTGCGCGGCGCGGCGACGATCGCCTCCAGGTCCGCCACGCCCAGCAAGGGGTTCGACGGCGACTCGACCCACACCAGGTCGGCCGTCCCGCAGGCGTCGATCCAGCCCGCGGTGTCGGACAGCGCCAGCCTACGCACCGACCAGCGCCCGCGCTGCGCGCCGGCTTCGACCAGGCCGCCAACCCCTTGATAGCAGTCGTCGGGCAGCACCACCGCGGCGCCGGCCGCCAGCTGGTCGAACACCGCGGCGATGGCTGCCATCCCCGATCCGAAAGCCACTGCACGCCCCGACTCCAGGCCGCCGACCACTTCCTCCAGCGCTTCCCAGGTCGGCGTCCCGTCGTCGCGCGAATAGTGGCGTCCCTGCCCGATGAGGAAGTTCGAAGCCGAAACCAGGGGCACGTTCAGCGGGGCGCCGGGCCGAGAGGGGCGGCCTGCGGTGACCAGCCACGATTCGAGCTGGAGGTCGGTGGGTCGGGTCGTCATGTCGATGCCTTCGGGATGCGCCGCCACGGGAGCGAGCGGCCAACCGGGGCAATATAGTGCGCTGCCGACTCGATCGGCCCGCGCCGCGCCGGCCTGCGGGTGCGTCGGCTCAGCCGATCCAGCTCACCTGCGCGGCGCGCCGCGGCGGCGGGTGAGCCACCCCGCGCGGATGTCCGACGGCGATCGGCGCGACGACCACCTGGTCGTCGGGCAGCTGCAGCAGGCCCCTGCCCTCGGCGGTGTTGAGATAGGCCTGGGCCAGTCCGATCCAGCAACTCCCGAGGCCGACCCCGTAGGCCGCCAGCATCAGGTTCTGCGCGGCCAGCGCACAGTCCTCGACCATCCACGGCGTGTCGCGCCTGGCGGAGACCGCGATCAGCACCGCAGCGTGATAGAAGACGTGGAAGCCGGGATCGTCCAGCCGCTGCCGCAGCTCCATCACCGACTCGGTCTGCAATCTGTGCATCCTGGCTGCGCCCGAGATGCGATCGAGCAGCGAGCGGTCGCGCACCACCGCGAAATGCCAGGGTTGCCGATCGATCGCGCTGGGCGCCTGGATGGCCGCATCGATCAACGCCGTGATCGTGGCGTCGCCCACCGCCTCGGAGGTGTAGTCGCGCACCGCGCGCCGGCCCCTGATCGCGTCGAATAGTTCCATGTCGCTGCCCTCCCCGCGTCGGGCCGGGCGCGCTGCTCGCGCCCGCCCCCGCATGCCGGCCGTCAGTATGCGGCGGCAAGCGGCGCGCGCAGCCGCGCCGCGCGACGTCCCCATGGGCTGGATCAACCCGTTCGCGCGGCAGCCGCCGGCCAAGCCGCGGCGGGCGCGCCGGATAGTTGATCTTGGCGAAGGAAATGCCTCCCCCGGCTGCCTACGATGGGTCATCGGCAGCAACGGGAGAATCCGCCTTGCGAATCGCGCGCGTGATGCTGGCGCTCTGGGCGTCGAGCCTGATCGCCGCCTGCTCGTCGATGCTGCCTCACGGGCAGGCCCACACCGACCGGCCGTGGGGCAGCTACGAGCAGGCCAGGCAGGCCTATGTGTCGATCGAGCCCGGCCGAACCACCTTCGCCGAGCTGCGTGCCGCCGGGCTCGACCCGACGGCGATTCCCAATGTCAAGCTGCTGAGCTACTCCGACCTGCTGCGCCGCCTGGTGCCTCCGACCAGCGACGTCAGGCTGGATCCGGGAATCCGCGAATGCCTGAACGCCCAGCGCGAGTGCGAGGGCTTCGAGGTCGCCGAGAACCATGTCACCCATCAGCGCGTCGGGAACTTCCTGATGGACTTCCTCGACTTCCGCCGCGAGACCCACACCACCGGCTGGAACTTCGACATGGTCGTGCTGGTGGCTCGCGGCCGCGTGGTCTACAAGACCTGGAGCGGCGAGCCGACCGTGTCGCAGGATTCGTCGACCCGCAACCCGCTGGGCCCGCTGCAGGGATTGGGCGCCAGCGGGCTGGGTCGGTTCTAGGCACCCCCCGGGGCCGGGCCGCGCCGCCGCAACGCGCTACCGCGGCGCCTCGGCGCCAGCGTCGTGGCGGGGCTGCGCGCCCGCCAGGCCGTGGCGCTCCATCATGCGGTACAGCGTGGCGCGCGACACCCCGAGGTCGCGCGCCGCCCGCGCCACGACATGGCCGTTGCGCTCCAGCGCCGCGTGGATGGCGTCGCTGGTGGCCCGACCGAGCGCGGCGTCCAGCCCGCCGCGGGCAGGCTCGGCCCGGCCGTCCGCGGCCTCCAGGCCCAGGTCGGCGACTCCGATGCGGCCACTCTCGCACAGCACGATGGCGCGCCGCACCCGGTTGATCAGCTCGCGGATGTTGCCGGGCCATTCGTGCGCCAGCAGGGCGTCGCGTACGCCCTCGTCGAAGCCTTCGATCGGGTGGCGCGCCTCGCCGCGGTAGCGCTGCAGCGCGTACTGCGCCAGCAGCAGCACGTCGTCGCCGCGCTCGCGCAGCGCCGGCACCTGCAGCTCGATGACGCACAGCCGGTGGTACAGGTCGGTGCGGAAGCGTGCGGCCCGCTGGGCCTGCAGCAGGTCGACATGGGTGGCGGACAGGATGCGCACGTCCACTGCGATCGGGCTGTGTCCGCCCAGGCGCTCGACCTGCCCTTCCTGCAGGAAACGCAGCAGCCCGACCTGGGCATCGAGCGGCAGGTCGCCGATTTCGTCGAGCAGCAAGGTGCCGCCGCCGGCTGCCTCGATGCGCCCGATCCGCCGCTGCGCGGCTCCGGTGAAGGCGCCCTTTTCGTGGCCGAACAACTCGGACTGCAACAAGTGCGCGGGCACCGCGCCGCAATTGATCGCGACGAATGGCTTGTCGCGCCGCGCCGACAGCCGGTGGATCGCCTGGGCCACCAGTTCCTTGCCGACCCCGGTCTCGCCGGTGATCAGTACCGCGGCGTCGGTCGCCGCGACCCGCTCGAGTCGCGCCTCGAGGCGCTGCATCGCCGGGCTGGCTCCGATGAATGGGCCGGGCCCGGTCGCGCGGGGCACGGCCGGCTCGCCGCCCACTTGCTCGATCAGCCGCAGGCGGCGCCGCAGGCTGTCCAGGGACAGCCTCAGCACGGCCTCGGGGACGGGGTCGCGCAAGGTGTCGATGCAATAGCGCAGCGAGAGTTCGGCCAGTTCGCCGCGCTGCCCGGCCGCGCCGCCCTGCACGCACAGGCCGCGGATGCGAGGCTGCGCCAGCTCGGCGCCCAGCGCGCGCAGCAGCGCCGGGTCGTCGATGTCGCGCAGGTCCAGCAGCACGCCGCACACCCGCCCCGGCTGTTCGCGCAGCGCCTGCCGCAGCGCCGGCAGGTCCGGCACCTCCCGCAACGCGAAGCCCGCGTCGCCGATCGCGGCACGCCAGCACGGGCCGGCCGGCGCTCCAAACAACAGCAGGCGGATCGGATCGCCCTCGGACATTGGCACGACTCCCGGGTATCCACGACAAACAGCGTGGCATGGCGGGGATTGTGATGGCGCAAGAGCTTCGACTTCCCTGATCCATCGCAGCATCGCGGACCGCGGGCGGGTGTCGCAACGTCGACACAGCGTACGCCGAGGTGTCTCGGCGCTGCGACACCCTGGCGCTACGCCCTGTTCGCCGCGGGTCGATAAAACGCAATCGTGACAAACAGTTACCAAACGAATCAAAAGGTGGCACGGATTTCGCAAGATTCCCGTTGCGAACCATGCCGATCCAGGGAACCGAAATGCCAGCACTGCCCACGTCGATTGCACTGCGCACCGCCTTCGCCGCCTGCGCGGCCCTGGCCGGGCTGCTCGGCAACGCGCGCGCCGGGCAGACGGCGCTGGTCGAGCCCGGGGCCGGCGCGCACAGCGCCGGCCACGTCGCGCTCAATGTCGCCGCCGGGGTGGGCAACGTCCAGCTCAACCAGGCCGCGCTGGCGCCCACCGGCACCGCCGGCGCGACCCTCGAACAAGCGGCCAGCGGCAGCGCAGCCGGCGCGAGCCTGCGCAGCAGCGTGGGAGCCGGCGCCTTCGCCGGCTCCAGCGGGCTGCTGGCCGTCAACGAGGCCAGCGGCGCGGCCAACCTTCAATCGAACATCGCGCTCTTCGGAGCGCACACCCACGTCGGGATCGCCAGTGACGGCCAACTGGCCACAGCGCTCCCACGTCCGGCGCCGGGCGCAGGCCCTGCCCCATCGACCGTCAGCAGGATCGTCTCGATCGATCCCGGCGCCTTCCACGGCGCCACGGGCCTGGTGCAGGTCAACCAGACGGCCGGCTCCGGCAACTCCACCGGCAACGCCTTCATGTTGCAACTGCCGGGTTCTTCCTTGAGCAATTTCAGGAGCATTCCATGAACACTCGATTCACTGCCAGGATCGCCGCCGTCGCGGTCGCTGCACTGTTCGCCGGGGGCGCTGCGTATGCGAGCGGCCCCGGGGACCACGACGGGCCAGGCCATGGCGACCAGGGTGGCGTCGTCGTCAAGGGGCTGATCACCGTCAACGCCGCCGCCGGCGCCAGCACCAACAATGTGCAGAACACCGGCAACGCAGCGGTAGGGCCGTCGTCGATGGACATGGGTTCGGGCATGGGCTCGGGCATGGGCTCGGGCAACGGCCACAACCCGCCGCCCAGCCAGGGTCCGAACATGAACTCCACCATCGGCAACAACGCCGGCCAGAACGCCAGCGGCAACATCGCGTTGAACTCGGCCGCCGGCATGCAGAACCTGCAGGCCAATGACGCGTCGGTCGCCCGCATCGCGGCGCAAAGCGTGTTCGGCAGCGCCAGCGTCGCCAACCTGCAGGGCGCCTCCGGCAACTCGATGGGTTCGGGCGGCCCGTTCGGCAGCTTCTCGACCAACGCCGCGCTGGGCGACAACGCGCTGCACGGCGCGTCGGGCAACATCGCGGTGAACGTCGCGGCAGGCGTGGGCAACGCCCAGTCGAACGGCATGGCGATCACCCAGAGCGCCAACCCGACGCTGGCGCTGGCCACCGCCACCAGCGTGCAGCAGGCCGGCGGCAACATCGAGCAGGGCAGCTTCACCAACACCGCGGCGATCGGCGGCAACGCGCTGATGGGCGCCTCGGGCAACATCGGCGTCAACGTGGCCTCGGGGGTCGGCAACCTGCAGCACAACGGGTTGTCGATGATCGTCGCGCCTTGAGGCTCGGAGCGGCCATGCGCGCAAGCCTCGCAGCGTTCCGGCCGAAGGCCGGGCGTCGCGCGCCGCGCGTCGCGTGGCTGGCCGCCGCGCTGCTCGCACTCGGCGTGCGGGCGGTCGCGGCGGCCCAGTTGCTCCCGGTACCGGGGCTGCTGGTCTCCAGCGACATGCAGGGTCTGCGCGCGCTGCGCTACGCCAACATGGTCGCGCAGCAGCGCGACTACAGCTGCGGAGCAGCGGCACTGGCCACGCTGCTCGACTACGGCTACGGCTATCGCCTCAGCGAGACCCAGGCCATCGAGGCCATGATGCGGCATGTCGCCCAGCCTGCCGAGGTGCTGCGCAACGGATTCTCGATGCTCGACATGAAGCGCTATGTCGAAAGCCTGGGCATGCATGCGGTCGGCTTCGACGTCAACCTGGCTGCGATGCGCCGCCTGCGCATCCCGGTGATCGCGCTGCTCGATGTCGACGGCTACAGCCACTTCGTGGTGGTCAAGAAGGTCGACCACGACCTGGTGTTCCTCAGCGATCCCGCGCTGGGCCAACGCGCGATCGACGTCGACACCTTCGCGCGCGACTGGCACGGCCTGGTGCTGGCGGTGATCGGCAGGCCCTTCCTCGCCGACTCGCCGCTCTTGCGGGACAACGTCTCGCGGGCCCGCGCTGCCCGCGGCTCGCTGCTGCACCAGGCGGTCGCGCCGCGGCTGGACTTCGGCATCCCGCGCGTCGGGACCTTCTGAAATTCCGATCCGCATTTCCCTCTCCCTTCCTGCCATCGAGGTGTCCCATGCGCCGATTCCTTCCTTGCGCGGCCCTGCTCGGACTGGGCCTGGCCTGCACCGCCCGCGCTGAGACGGCGGTCCCCCGCATCGTCGCGCTGGACGACGCCCAGCTGGCGCAGGCGCGCGGCCGCGGGCTTCCGGCGGGCCAGGCCATCACCGGCTTCCAGCTCCAGCTGGTTTCGACCTGGAGCGCCCCGCAAGGCGCTGTGGGCGCGGCCGGCACGGTGCAGGTCGAAGGCCTCGGCGGCGGCCAGCCCAGCGTGCGGGTAGCGGGCCAGGCCTCGGGCAGCGGAGCGCCGGGGGGCGGCGGGACGGGCAGCGCCGGCGGCACGCTGCAGGTGCAGGGGGTCGGCCAGCTGACCCAGGTCGCAGGCGACGCCAACCAGGGCTACAACCACTTCACCCTGCGACTGGTCGACGCCTCCGCGGGCCTGCCGGCGCTATCCGCCGGCCCGCCCAGCGCGTCGTATGCCGGCCAGGGAACCAGCGCCAGCGTCGCAGGCGACGGCCATGGCGGCCTGGTCGTCGCCATCTCGACGCCGGCGGGCTCGGCGCTGCAATCGGTGGGCGGCCTGGGCTCCTTCACCCAGGCGCTGCGCATCGTCGGCAACGGGCAGAGGGTGGACAACAGCGCGATGCTCACCGTGCTCACCCGCAGCGCGCCGGGACTCGGCGCCGCCGGACTGCTGACCACCCTGCAGAACATGATTCCCCGCCACTGAGCCCACCGATGAGACCCGCACGACTGGCCGCCAGCGCGGCACCGCTGTTCCTGTGCCTGCTCGGCAACGCGCTCGCCGATGCGCCGCCCGACGCCGATGCGCTGGCGCGCCTGCAGCAGCAGGTGCAGGAGCTCACGCGTCGCGTCGCGCAGCAGCAGCAGGAGATCGTCGACTTGCGCGCGCGCATGCCGGGGCAGCCCGAGCAGCAGGCCGCGGCACAGCCCGGCCCGCCCCCCGCGCCCGCCCCGCAGGCCCTTGCGGCAGCGCCCGCGCAAGCCGCGCCGCCGCTGGCCACCTCGCGCCAGGACGCCGCCTCCGAGGCGGCGCAAAGCCCCGCCGAGGTCGCCGCGCAGGGGCACGCGCCCCAGTTCCAGCACCGGCTGACCCTGACCGCCGGCTGGAACGACACCTACTACGACCGCCGGCAGCTCGCGCTCAGCGGCTTCCTGGCGCTCGACGCCATCTTCCTGGGCAACATCTCGGTGGCGCAGACCAAGGCGCATGTCGAGACCTTCGACCTGGCCGTGCAGTACGGCCTGAGCGACGACCTCGCGCTCGACTTCGACCTGCCCTACGTCCTGCGCAACAGCCGCTTCCTCAGCGCCGGGCAGAACGCCTCGACGTCGGCGATCAGCGAGGCCTCGGTGACCAACGCCGACGTCGGCGACATCAGCTTCGGTGCCGATTACCGGCTGATCCGCGAGCACGGCGACATCCCCGACGTGGTCGCATCGCTGAAGGTCACCGCGCCGACCGGCACTTCGCCCTTCGGCATCGCCGTGGTGCAGCCCGACCCGCAGAACACCAACCTGCAGGTCCCCCAGCGCCTGCCCACCGGCAACGGAGTGTGGACCGTCAACCCCAGCGTGTCGGTGCTCAAGAGCCGAGACCCGGTGGTGCTGTTCGGCAACATCGGCTATGTCTACAACCTGGCGCGCGACGTGGCGGTGATCAACCCGGCCTCGATCGACGGCCCGGGGCGGGTCAAGCTGGGCGACGGCATCCAGCTGGGTGGCGGCTTCGCGGTGGTGCTCAACGATCGCGCGTCGATCAGCACCAGCCTCGCCGCCCTGTTCTCCCGCGCCACCGAGGTGCGTCTGCCCGGCCAGGGCTGGCAGGCCGTCCACGGCAGCGCCAGCGCCAACGTCTCGCTGGGCTTCGGGCTGAACTACGCGCTCAGCCGCCACCTCACGCTCAGCGCCACGCTGCAGGCCGGGCTGACCCCGGATGCGCCCAACTACGCGCTGTCCATCCGCTTTCCCTACGTGTTCTGAAGCCCGTTCAAGCCCCGCCAGGCGTGCGGCGCGGGGCCGGCCCACCGCGTCGCCGCGGCCCTGAACCCGCGGCCGGCGCCGCGTCGCCGCGATGCTCCGACCGGGCAGGGTACGCCGGCTCAGCGCGCGGCGCCGCCCTTGCGGCTGGCCGGCAAGGGCACCATGACGGCGCTGCCGGGGGTCGTGCAGCCGCTGTCGCAGCACTTGCCGGGCTGTCGATTGCCGGTGATCGCACGCTGGTCGTCGTGCAGCACGCCGCGCTCGAGCAGCCGCTCGACCAGTTCCACCTTGGATCCGACCGGGTAGTTGCGCCAGATCTCCTGTTTCATCGCCGCCGGCGAGCCGCCGCCATGCAGGCTGATCACCGAGTACCAGCCGCCCTGGTAGGACGCCGTCAGGTCCTCGATGAACCGCGCCGTCTGGATGCGCTTGTCGTAGGCAATGTCGGGCGCCGCCTGCAGCACCTCCGACAGCCTGGCCGCCGTGGCCGGGTTGTGGTCCTCGTCGGGCCCCGGCAAGGCGACGATCAGGCCGCCGGAGACCTCGTGCGCCAGGCGGTGCATGTCGTAGATCCTGGTCGCCAGCAGCAGCTTGCCGATGTTGCTGAACACCGGGTCGGGCATGAAGGTCCCGCTGTGCGGGTCGCGCTCGGCGTAGACGCTGGCCGCCACTCCGCAGGCGAAGAAGCCCTCGGTGATGGTGATCAGCTCGACCATGGGGTCGCGCAGGCTGCTCCTGGCGCCCGGATCCAGCCCGTTGGCCTCGCACATCAACGCTCCGGCGCCGATCAGCAGGTCGCCGAAGCCGGCGCGTGCCGCGATGCAGCTGTGGCGATGGTGGGTGGCATAGCTGTAGGTCAGCACCTGGCTGTGCTCCCACTCGCCGGCGTAGAACACCCTCTCCCAGGGGACGAACACCCGGTCGAACATCACCACCGCGGTCGACTGGCCGTACTTGCGCGAGAACGGCGCGTCGCCGTGCTCGAGCGGCTCGCCGGGCCGCCCGGCGGGGCGCGCGACGATGACGATCCCCGGAGCATCGACGCGCACGGCGCAGCACACGGCGAAGTCGGCATCGTCGGCTCCCATGCTGCGGCTGGGCATCACCAGGAATTCATGCACGTACGGGGCGCCGGTGACGATGGCCTTGGTCCCGCTGAGGACGATGCCCCGGGCGTTGCGCTCGACCACGTGCACGTAGCTGTCGGGATTCGCCTGCTGGTGCGGCCTGCGGCTGCGGTCGCCCTTGGCGTCGGTCATCGCGATGCCCAGCGCCAGGTCGTGATCCTGCACATGCGCCAGGTACGCCTCGAAGCGCGCGCGGTGCTCGGTCGTGCCCTTGGCATCGTCGATGCGCGCGGTGACCTGGGCGATGCCGTTGAGCGCGTCGTGGGCCAGGTAGCGCTGGGCGCAGCCGGTCTCCTGGCACAGCATTCGCACCGCCTCGAGCTTGTTCAGCAGGTCGCCTGCCGACTCGTCGACGTGGAGCATGCGGCTGACCACCCGATTGCGACTCGACTGCATGGCCAGCGCGATGGGCTCGAACTCGGCGCGCAGCGCGTAGTCGTAGGTGTAGGCCAGCGCCTGGATTCCCGGCCGCAGAGCCGGCTCGTCGGCCACGCTGGCCACCTCGCGGCCATCGACGAACACTTGGGGCCGGTAGCCGCGCAACGACTCCCGATAGGCCTGGCCGGACATCAGATCGACCCGGGTCGCGGGCTCGACCGAGGGTGCAGGGGCGCCGGCGGAGCCTGGCAAGGTCGAATCGAGAGCAACGGATGCGGACATGACGCGATGACGGGATGGAGGGATGACGGGGAATCGACCCGCGGGCCCTTCCATTAAACACTGTTCAATTCTGCCGGGCAATGGTTACACTGCACCGATGGTCCCCCCGTCCACCGACCGCCGCAGCGACACTGCCGATCGGGCCGCCACCGAAGCGGCCACCGCCGATTCCCGCGCGCTGCGCAACCAGGCGCTGGCCGGCATGCGGCGGCGCGCGGTGCTCGACGCGGCGCGCGCGGCGTTTTTCGAGCTGGGCATGGACAAGACGACCATGCGCGAGATCGCGCAACGCGCCGGCTATACCGTCGGCGCCCTCTATAGCTACTTCGCCAGCAAGCAGGAGGTCTACGGGGCGCTGCTGGCCGAGTCGCTGGAAAGGCTGAACGCCCGGGTTCGCCGCTCGCTGCAGGGCTGCACCGACCCGACGCAGCGGGCCCATCGCTCGGCCACGGCCTTTTTCGACTTCTACCGCGAGAACCCGCGCGACCTCGACCTGGGCTTCTACCTGTTCCAGGGCATGAAGCCTCGCGGGCTGACTCCCGCGCTGAACGAAGCGCTCAACGCACGGCTGCGCGACGCGCTGCAACCGACCCGGGACGCGCTGCAGGCGCTGGGACTGCCAGCCGGGCAGGCGCTGGCCGAGGTGACCGCGCTGTTCGCGCAGTCCGTGGGCCTGCTGGTGCTCAGCCACACCGGCCGCATCCGCATGTTCGAGCAGGCGTCGCAGGACCTGTTCGAGACCTATCTCGGGCAGTTGCTGGACCGCGCGAGGAACCGGCGATGAACGCAACCCGCGCAGCGGACACGATCGATGCCCAGGCCGGCGTGCTGGTGCTGGTGGACTACCAGGCCCGCCTGATGCCAGCGATCCACGACGGCGCGCAGCGGGTCGCGCGCGCCGTGCTGCTCGCGCGAGCGGCCCGCGCGCTGGCCATCCCGGTCCTCGGCACCGAACAGAACCCCGCGGGACTGGGCCCGAACGTCGAGCCGATTCGCGCCGAATGCCAGCTCAGCCTGGCCAAGACGCACTTCGACGCCTGCGGCGACGGGCTGCTGCAGGCGCTGGACGCCGCCCGGCCGGGGTGCGAGCAGGTGGTGGTCGCCGGCTGCGAGGCCCACGTCTGCCTGCTGCAGACCGCGCTGGGCCTGCTGCGCGCCGGCAAGCGCGTCTGGGTGGTGGGCAACGCCAGCGGGTCGCGCCACCCGGCCGACCATGCGGCGGCGATGGCCCGGCTGTCGCGCGCCGGCGCCACGGTCGTGAGCCACGAGATGGTGCTGTTCGAGTGGCTGGCCGACTGCCGGCACCCGCGCTTTCGCGAGGTGCTGGCGCTGCTCAAGGCCGCCGGCTGAGCGCGGCCCTGCCGGTTCAGTCGATCGCCCGGCCGTCCTCGAACATGCCGCCCGAGGGTCCGTCGGCCGGCAGCTGCACGCCCCACAGCAGGCTTGCCGCGCCTTGTCGCACCGAGCGTGGGGCCGAGGCGCCCCCCATGTCGGTGCGCACCCAGCCGGGGCTGATCGAATTGACCAGGATCCCGCGGTCCTTCCAGCGCCCGGCGAACACCCGCGCCATCGCGGTGACCGCCGCCTTGCTCGCGCCATAGCCCCCGGGCGCCTGCCGCGCCAGCGCCTCGATGTCCTGCAGCGACAACCCGGGGTCGCGCAGGCGCTTGGCGAGTTCGCGAGGCTGCGCCGACAGCCTGCCCAGTCCGCTGCTGACCATCACGACGCGCGCGCCCGCCACCAGCAGCGGCTCCAGCGCCAGCGTCAGGCGCAACGGCCCGAGCACGTTGACATCCCAGACGAGCCGCGCCGGCGCCTGGTAGACCCCGGCGTTGTTCACCAGCGCGTCCAGGTTCCGCCGCGCGGCGCGCAGCCGCCCGGCCAGCGCGTCGATGGAGTCCGGGTCGGCCATGTCGACCCGCTCGGCGCGCGTGCCGGCGGCGGCCGCGGCGGGGTCGCGAACCCCCGCCAGCACCTGCCAGCCCTCGGCTGCCAGGATGCAGGCGAGTTCGCGGCCGATTCCCCGGCCGGCTCCGGTGATCAGTACGGTCGGCATGGCGGCCCCGTGGTGTCGGATGGGCGATCGATCGGTGCAGTGTAAGCGCCGCCGGCAGGTTTTCCCGCTGGCGTGCACCCGGGGCTTGCACTATGGTGCCTACATATCGCAAAAAATCGATATCGGACAGCGAAAATGCCTCGAATCCCGGTAGGAAATCGCACAGGCCTTCGCGCCTGGGCTTGGGCCTTGCCCTGCGCGTTGTCGCCGTGGCTGGCCGGTTGCGGCGGCGGCGGCTCGGGCGTTGCGGCGACTCCACCCCCGACCACCCCGCCGACCGTCGCGTCGGCCACCCTGTCCGCCAGCGTGTCCTCGCTGGCGCTGTCGGTGAACGACCCGGGGTCGAACCCGGCGCTGACCGGCAACCCGCGGATCATCACCGTCACCAACACCGGCAGCGTGACGGCCACGGATGTCACCGTCAGCGTGGCACCCGCGCTGCCCTCGGGCACCACCGTCGCCAGCAACTGCACCAACCTGGCCGCCGCGGCGAGTTGCACCCTCACCGTCACCCCCGGCGCGACGCCCAGCGCGCCGTCCGGGGTGACGGCACCCGCGGTGCCGGTGGCGACCATCGCGGCGAGCAACGGCAACACGCTTGCGGTGCCGATCCAGGTGCTGGGCTACGGCAGCGTCTACCAGGACGGCTACGTGTTCGCGATCGACGACACGACCCCCGACACCGGCAGCGTCGGCGGCAAGGTCGCCGCACTCAGCGACGCGTCCGCGGCGCTGGCCTGGGGCGGCCTCGGAACGGCCACCGGGGCCAGCAGCCTGAGCGACGGCCAGACCAATACCAAGACCATCGTCGCCGTGCTGGGCACGGGAAACTATGCGGCCTACGCCTGCACGCTGCCCGACCACGGCTACAACGACTGGTATCTGCCGGCGATCTGTGAAATGGACACCGCCCCGGGGTGCCCGGCGTCGGAGCAGACCATGCAGTCGAGTCTGGTGGACAACGGCAACGTCGGTGCACTGAGCGGCAACTACTGGAGTTCCTACGAGTTTCCCGGCAACCCCACCATCGGCGCCTGGGAGGAGTTTTTCGCGACCGCAGGCGGCAACACGCAATCCGCTGCCTACAAGGCGCTTGCGCTGCACGTTCGCTGTGTGCGCCAGCTGACGCCCTGACGCGGGAATCGCCCCGCCCCCGCGCAGCGGCAGCCCAGGCCGCGCAGCCGAGCCCGCAAGGCGCCAACCCGGTCGCGGGGCGGTTCAGCGCGACGGCCGCAGCCTCGCTGCCGCGGACCGGATCGCCTCATCCCGCGCCGGGCGGACGCTGTCGATGCGCGAGCTGACCGCGGCCAGCACCGCCGGGTCGGCATCCTCCGGGCGTCCGCAGTCGAAGGCGGGTTGCGGCGCGTATTCGATCGCCAGCTGCACCTGCTGGGCGCAGGACGGCCCCGCCACCTCGGCGATCACGCGCAGCGCCAGGTCGATTCCGGCGGTCACTCCGCCTCCGGTGTACAGATGGCCGTCGCGCACCACGCGTGCCGCATCCGGCTGAGCGCCGAAGGCAGCGAGGCGGTCGCGCCAGGCCCAGTGGCAGGCCGCTCGCCGGCCCTGCAGCAGCCCCGCGGCGCCGAGCAGCAGCGAGCCGGTGCACACCGAGGTCAGGTAGCGCGCCGACTCGGCCAGGCGGCGCAACTGCGCCAGGAACTCGGCGTCGCCCATCGCCTCGGCGGTGCCCGGGCCGCCCGGCACGCACAGCAAGTCGCAGTCGGCGACGTCGCGCAGGCGAGCGAGGTCGGAAAACCTCAGCCCGCCCTCGGCGGTGATCGACCCGCCGCCCGTCGAGGCCACGATGCACCGCGCGCCGGGCAGCCTGGACAGCACCTCGTGGGGCCCGGTGAAATCGAGCTGGGTGACCCCCGGGTAGACGGCGAAGACGACGCGGAAGACTTGCGGCATGGCGGACTCCTGGATCGGGATGGCGTCATGTTCGGCGCATAATCGCCTGGCGCAAAGGACAATGTTCCCACCTTTACTGCCATGCGCCAAATCGCCCTGCTCATCTTCCCGGGCTTCCAGATCCTCGATGCCAGCGGGCCGATCGCCGCGTTCGAGATCGCCGAGCGCTACCTGCCGGGCAGCTATGCGCTGCAACTGGTCGCCGCCGCCGGCGGCGCGGTGCCCAGTTCGTCCGGGGTCTGCCTGCAGGCGCGCGGCCTGCGGGGCATGCGCTCGGTCGACACCCTGCTGATCGCCGGCGGCGACGGCGTGGACGCGGCCTGCGAGTGTGCGCGCACGCGCCGCTTCGTGCAGCGCATGGGCTGCTCGGCACGCCGCGTGGCCAGCGTGTGCTCCGGGGCCTACCTGCTGGCTCGCACGGGCCTGCTCGACGGCCTGCGAGCGACCACCCACTGGGGCCGCACTCCCGACTTCGGGCGGAGGTTCCCTGCCGTGCGGCTCGAAGCCGACCGGATTTTCATTCGGGAGGGACGGATCTGGACCTCGGCCGGGATCAGCGCGGGGATCGACCTGGCGCTGGCGCTGATCGCCGAGGACCTGGGCGAAGCGCTGGCCCGCAGGACGGCCCGGCAACTCGTCGTGTACTACCGGCGCCCGGGCGGCCAGTCGCAGTTCTCCGCGCTGCTCGACATGGACGGGCCGAGCGGGCGCTTCAGCGCGTTGCTGGACTACGTCCGCGAGCACCTGCGCGAGCGCCTGAGCGTCGAGGACCTCGCCGAGCGCAGCCACCTCAGTCCACGGCAGTTCTCCCGGCTGTTCCATGCCGAGGTCGGGGTGTCGCCGGCCAGGGCCGTGGAGGCGCTGCGGGTCGAGGCGGCCAAGGCCCTGCTGGAAAGCGGCGCGCCGTCGATCCAGCGTACCGCCACCGACTGCGGCTTCGGCCATGCCGAACGCATGCGGCGCAGCTTCCTGCGCATCACCGGCGCGCCGCCGACCGCGGCCAGGCGGCGCGCGCGGCCCTGAGAGCGCGGCACGGGGCCGGCGCCGCCGCGGCGCTCAGCGGCCGTCCAGGCGCAGCAGCATGCGGCCTTGCTGCTGGACCATCTGCATGCGCGACAGCACGTTCATTCCCAGCAGCGCGGTTCCGGGCAGCATGTCGGGCAGCACCGCGACCCGCACGTCGCTTGCGGTGAAGGGCCCGAATCGCAGTTCGCGGGCCAACGCCATGCAACCTGCCGTGCGCCCGTTGGCGGTCTGCGACGCGATGCCCTGGCACCCCACCAGGCCCATGCGGCGGGCCGCTGCCGCGGAAACGGACACCGTCGACGCCCCGGTGTCGACCAGGAAGCGGATGGGCACGCCGTCGATCGATCCGGGCAGCGTGTAGTTTCCGGCGCGGTCCGGGCTCAGCAGCACCTCGCGGGCTTGCAC
>JAKBBQ010000006.1 GCA_021808405.1 Pseudomonadota bacterium
AAGTGCTCGCGGTCCTGTTCGGCGACTCCCGGACCCTGGTCGCAGATGCGCACCGTCAGGGCCTCGCCGTCGTCGCGCAGCGCGATGCGGATATGCCCGGCGGCCGGGCTGAAGCGCATGGCGTTGATCAGCAGGTTCTCGAACAGGGTGTCGAGCTTGCCCAGGTCGGCATGCACCGCCGGCGAACTGCCTTCGATGTCGACCACCAGGTGCTTGGCGCGCAGCGCCAGCTCGTTGCGCCGCACCAGCGACTGCAGCAGGTGCAGCACGTCGACTCCTGCCGAAACCAGCGGATCCAGGCGCCTCTGTGCCCGGCTGTAGTCGATGAGGTTTTCGATGCGCTGCTGCAGATCGCGCGCGTTGCCCCGCATGATCATGCCGATTTCCCGTTGCTGCGCCGCCAGCGGCCCGGCGACGCCGTCGAGCAGCAATTCCACGCCCTCGCGCAGCGATGCCAGGGGCGTCTTGAGTTCGTGCGAGACGTGCCGAAGGAAACGCTGCTTTTGTTCGTCGATCTCCCGCAAGCGGCGGCGCAGCCAGTCCAGTTGTTCGCCCAGTTGCACCAGGTCGCCCGGGCCGCGTATGGCCGGCTGCGCCTGCAGATCGCCGGCGCCGAGCAGCCGGATGGCCTGGTCGATGCGACGCACCGGGCGCGTCAGCAGCCACGACAGCCAGGCCGCGATCAACAGCGACAGCAGCACCGCGAAGCCTGCCTGGGCCAGCAGCACCGCACGCAGGTTGCGGGAACTGCGGCCCAGCGCATCGACCTGGCGATCGACCAGTGCGTTGCCGGCCGCGATCAGTCGCCCGCTGCTGCGCGCCAGCGCATCGAAGCGCGGCGCGAAGGAGTCGAAGCGCGGCAGGCTGGCCGGTCCCGCGCCGCGCAGCTGGGCGTACAAGGACGATTCCTCGCCTGCGATGCGCAGCAACAAGACGCGGTCGGCCGAGTCGAAGGGCATGGCTTGCAGCACCTGCAGCGCCGCGCGCACGGCCTGGTGGGCGTCGCGCATGCCCACGCGCAGCTGCGGGTCCTGCAGCACGTAGTACTGGCCGGCAGCGCGCTGCAGGGTCGACAGGTCCTCGGCCAGCTGGCGCGTGCCGCGGGTGACATCGACCGTGGTCTGGATGGCCTGCCGGGTCTGCAGCGCCAGGCGCTGCTGGGCGTAGGCGGTATAGAGCAGCCCCAGAACGAGTGGCAGCATGACCAGCGCGAACGCCGCCAGCAGCAGAGCGTGGAAGGAGCGGGGATACGGCAGGGAGAACTTCAAGGCCATCGGGGAAGGTGCAACGCCGCGCCACACCGGAAGCGGCAGGCTCGTCGGGTTGGATTATCCCCCGACGGCGGCGCCGCGCCGCCACCCTCGCCCTTTCAGCTCGGGCGGGCCTCCAGCTGGAAGCGTCCGACGCCGTCACGCCCCAGCACCTGGGCCAGCCAGCGACCGGCAGGCTCGAGCAGGGGCTGCAGGCCGAAGGGCGGATTGATGACGAACATGCCGCTGCCCAGCAGGCCGAAACCATCGGCGCGCGGCGCGGCCGTGGTCAGTTGCGCATCCAGCCACCCGCCGGGCGCCAGGCCGCGCAGTCGCCTGGGCAGGTCGCGCGATTCGAGGGTCTGCAGCTGGGGATACCACACCAGGTACACGCCGGTGGCGAAACGCTGCACCGCGTCGCGCAGCGCCTCGAGCAGTTGACGGTAATCGCCGCGCAGTTCGTACGAAGGGTCGATCAGCACCAGCGCGCGGCGCGAGGGCGGGGGCAGCAGCGAGCGCAAGCCCGCGAAGCCGTCGGCGTGACCCAGGGTCGTCTGGCGCCGGCGTCCCAGGCTGGCCTTCAGGCTGCGCCAGTCGGCAGGGTGCATTTCGAACAACCGCATCGTGTCGCCCGGGCGCAACAGTCGCGCGGCCAGTGCCGGAGAACCCGGCAGCACACGCAGCGTGCCATCGGGGTTGTCCTGCAGCACCAGCCGCAGGTAATCGAGCAGTGCCTGCGGCAGGCCATGCGCCGGAGCATCCTGCAGCGCCAGGCGCACCTGGTCTTGCAGCCAGGCGCGGCCGATTCCGTCGTGATACTCGCCCAGGCGCTGGCTCATGCCCTGGTCCAGCCGATAGCTTCCAGCGCCGGCATGGGTGTCGATGTAGCTCAGCGCCTTGGGCTTGGCCAGCAGCAACTGCAAGGCCGCCACCAGCACGGTGTGCTTGAGCATGTCGGCCGGGTTGCCGGCATGGAAGGCGTGGCGATAGGCGAGCATCTGGGGCGGGACGTGGGGGAAGCGCCGTGCCCACCCGGGCGCTTCCGCCCACCTCGCGGCTGGCAAGCGGCCCGGGTCCGGGCCCGGTCCGGCCTCGGGGCGCCGGACTGCAAAGCCCAACTGTAGCGCGCGGCCGCGCGCTCAGCGGGTGGGTGCCAGCGAACAGTGCCCGGCGTCGGCCGCCGGGCCGTTGCCCAGCGCCAGAGGCATCGGCTCGGTGAAGCGCTCGTGCGGGGTGCTGGCGCGCCAGTCGAGCACCAGCAGCACCAGCAGCACCAGCCACAGCAGCCAGGCGCGCCAGCTCGAGCGCAGCCAGCGCGGAAGGCGGCCGCGCGGCGTGCCGCCATCGCGCGGATCGCCGCTCATGGCCGGCCTCCGACGCCCAGGCGGGAGCGCAGGCGCACGCCCAGCAGGCTGCCTGCGAACGCACACGCGAACCAGACCCAGCCATGCAGCGAGCCGGTCGCTATGCCCGAGAAATACGCCCCGACGTTGCAGCCGAATGCCAGCCTGGAGCTGTAGCCCATCAGCAGGCCGGCGACCACCGAGGCGACCCAGCCGCGCAGCGGCAGGCTGATCCGCGGACTCAGCCTGCGCGCCCGCTGCGCGGCCATCAGCGCGCCGAACAGCATGCCCAGGTCGGTCATGCTGGTGTTGTCGGCGAGCACGCTGGCATGCAGCTGCGCCTGCTGCACCGGCAGACCGTAGAAGGCGTTGTGCGAGAGGTTCACCCCGAGCGCCTGGACGATTTTCGCCCCCCAGAGACCGAGACCGTAGACGATGCCCCAGGGCTGCCCCGCGACCACCAGGTTCGCCGCACCCAGCAGACCCAGCGCTGCCCCGGCGATCCACACCCGGCGCCCCTTCCAGCGCCGTGGCGAGTGGGGATCGCGCAGCCGCCACAGCAGCGCCGCCAGCACGCCCAGCACGCCCAACTGCAACGCCAGCGTCGCCGCCGCGCCCAGGTGCTGGACCAGCGACACCGCGGGCAGCGAACCCAGCGCGAGCCAGCCCGGCAGCTGCGCCGAGCCGGCGAAACTGCCCATCACGAAGGCCGGCAGCACCAGCAGGCTCACCGGGTGGCCGAGCCCGGCCTTGTACAGGGTGCCGGAACCGCAGCCGTCGGCGATCTGCATCGAGGCGCCGAACACGAAGGAGCCGATCACCAGGCTCCACGACAACGGTCCGTCGGCACCCTGCAGTTCCGGATGCGCCGCCAGCAGCGGCACGCTCAGCACCATGCACACGGCGATGGCGAAGAACTGCGCCAGCATCCCGGTCGGGTCGCGATGGGTGATCCAGACCCTCCAGCCGGTGGTGAAGCCGAAGCTTCCGGCGGCCAGCGCGTATCCCAGCCCGACGCCCACGCACCACAGCAGCCCCTGGCGCCAGCCGACCAGCCAGGTGCTGGCGACAAAGCCCAGCAACGCCAGCAGCAACAGCAGGTTGCCGGCGAGCGCGCTGCCGGCCGCCGAGGTGGAAGGGGTGGATGAGGAGGTCGAGTGGGACGCGGGTGGGTTCAACGAGCCTGAACGGTCTGCTTGAGTTGCGTCCATAGCTGGGCGGAGCGAGAGGGAACGTGGGTCATCGGTTCATGATGGCGCGACCAATCGACCACCGAGCCGGGGTACAGGCGCACATCGGGACGATGGAGCATTTCGGCCAGCACGAACCAGTTGGTGGCCGCCCAGTGCCCGGTATTGCAGAAGGAGATCGTCTGCTTGGCCTGCTCCTGCTGCGGTGGCAGGTTGCGGGCGATGGCCTGCAGCACACTCAGCGAGGGCAACGCGCCGCCGCCATGGGGGAACCAGCGCATGTTGCTGAAGTCCAGCGCTCCCGGGATGGTGCCCGGCACCACCGCGGCCGGGGCCTTGACCTTGCCCTCCCAGAAATTCTTCGGCCGGGCGTCGAGCAGCACCTCGGACGCGCTCGGATCGTCCACCCGGTGCAGCACCTGCTCACGCGTGGCCAGCAGGCTGTTGTCCAGCTGCGGCTCGAAGTCCGAAGCGGTCACCGCGGGCTGCCCGCCCTGCCGCAAGCCGGCCAAGCCCGCGGCGTGCCAGGCCTGCATGCCGCCGTTGAGGATCGACAGGTGGGACATTCCCAGCCACTTCAGGGTCCAGAACACCCGCGCCGGAGCGCCGAAGTCGGTCGGGTTTCCGCCGGCGGAAACCAGCACCACGTGGTCGTCCCGGTGCAGCCCGAGACTGCGCACCAGTCGGGTGAACCCGGCCACCGTGAGCAGACGCCCCGGGTTGTAGCCCGGGCCGCGCCACGCCGGATAGGGAGCGCTGAGCGCCCCTGGCAGATGCCCCTTGGCATAGGCCTTCGCACCGCGCAGGTCGATGATGTGCAGCGGTGCGCCCGCTCGCATCAAGGCGTGCAGCTGCGCGGGTTGCAACAACGGGCCGGCGCTGGCCAGCAGCCCCGCCGACTCGGTCGACGACGGCGGCGCGCTCGACGCGAGGGCGCTCGGGCCCCAGGCGCAGCCCGCCAGCACGGCGGCGGCCAGCAGCCCGCGGCACAGCGACCGCCGGTTGCCGGACCGGGGGCTGGGCGCGGTCCGGGAATGCATCGGATGAGAGGAGTTCATGGAGCCTATTGTCGCGGACGGTTAGCCCATAGGGAAATATTGTTTTTCGCATATTGTTCCAACGCCCGGTCATATTTGCAACACAACTTGCCGGGCGCCTCGCGACTAAATACTAGACCCTGTATATATCGCCTCCCTAAAATACCCATAACAGTATTATGGAAGCCTCTCCCCGTGCCGCAGTCCCGCGCTTCGGCTCGAATCAATAGCGTCCGGTGCCTCCGGCCAACGCGATGAACAGCCGCGCCGCGAAGGCCACCAGCGGCCGCGTCCACCACGCCACGCGCGAGCGCAGGCGCCTGGCGTCGATGGGCAACGCCCAGTACATGTGCTGGCGCAGGTGGCCGGCCAGGGCCTGGGCGAATGCGGCGTCCTCGACGACCACGTTGGCCTCGCGGTTGACCAGCAGCGACAGCGGGTCGATATTCGAACTGCCCACCGTGGCCCATCGGCCATCGACCACGGCCACCTTGCCGTGCAGGTACGCGCGCTGGTATTCGTGAATGCGCACCCCGGATTCGATGAGTTCGCGGTACAGCGCCTGCGCCGCCCAGGCGGCGGCGCGGTAATCGGCGCGCCCCTGCAGCAGCAGGTCCACGCTCACCCCGCGCAACGCGGCGGCCTTCAGGCTGGCACGAAAGGCCTGGCCCGGGTAGAAATAGGGGCAAGCCAGCAGCACGGACTCGCTCGCCGAGTCGATGGCCTGGACATAGCAGTGCTCGATCGCGCGCCGTCGCAGCAGGTTGTCGCGCAGGACCAGCGCCGCGCGCTGGGCGCCCGCGTCCGCGGCCACGGCGGCCGCAGGCGAAACGGCGGCCTGACGGCCCACGCGGCTGCCCGGCAGCATGCCGGCCGCGCGCAGCTCCTGCAGGTAGCTCCTGCGTTGCTGGCGCGAGCCGAGCAGGCGCGGCCCCGGCGCATCGCGCAACCCGCGCTGCACGCTGCCGGTGGCCACGGTACGCAGCCAAAGCCTGCGCATGCTGCGCAGCACCTGCGCCACCACGGGCCCCTGCACGCGCACCGCGTAGTCCAGGCGCGGATGCGAACTCCAGCCGTGGTGGATGTCGAAGTGGTCGTCGATCAGGTTGATGCCGCCGACGAAGGCCACGCTGGCGTCGACCACGCACATCTTGCGATGCAGGCGCCGCCAGTGGCCGCGCTGCAGCAGGTCCAGCCAGCGCCGCCATGGGCGGTAGACCATGAACTCGACCCCCGCCCCGGCGAACAGCCGGTCGAGTTCGGCCATCGAACGGTTCGAGCCGAGACCGTCGACCATCACCCGCACCTGCACCCCGCGCGCCGCCGCCTGTACCAGGGACTGCGCGAGTTCCAGCCCGCCGGGGTCGGTGTGGAAAATATAGGTTTCCAGCCAGATGCTGCTGCGCGCCTGCGCCCACGCCTGCTTGAGCGCGGGGAACAACGCGGCGCCCAGAGGCAACAGCTCGACCCGGTTGCCGTCGCGCCATGCCGGACGCACCGGGCGCTCGCCGTCGGTGCGGCGGCGCCGCCAGGCACGCAGGTTCAGGCGCCACCACGCACGCAGGCTGCCGCGCCCCGCGCGCCGGCGGCTCCTAGCCATCGTGCGTGCTGGCGCGCGGCCGCACCCGGGACGGCTGCCCCGACAGCGGCTGCAGTTCGACCAGCAGCGGGGCATGGTCGGACAACCGCGCCCACGACGCGCCCCAGCCGAGTCCGACCGCATGGGCGGCGAAGCCTCGCACGTAGATGCGATCCAGGGGCATCAGCGGCAGCAGTGCCGGAAAAGTGCGCATGCGATGGTGCCAGCGCGGGTGGCGCGCCGTGCCGTCCTGCACCGCGCGGGTCGAGGCGTCGAGCAGGCCCAGCGCCGCGAGTTCGGCACCGAGCTCGCCGCTCCAGTCGTTGAAATCCCCGCCGACGATCACCGCCTCGTCGGCCGGGACATGCAGGCGCAGGTACTCGGCCAGCCGCTCGACCTGGCGCCTGCGCCCCGAGCGCAACAGGCCGAAGTGCACCACGATGCAGTGCAGCAGCGCGGCCGGCCCGCCCTCGACCGGCAGGGCCAGCCTGGCGTGCAGCAGGCCGCGCTGCTCGAAACGATGCTCCGACACGTCCTCGTGGGCGATGTCCAGGATGGGAAAGCGCGACAGCAGCGCGTTGCCATGCTCGCCATGCCGGGTGCGGGCGTTGGTGTGGTAGGCGGCGAACATGCCCAGGCCGCGGCCGAGCAGCTCGTGCTGGGGCAGCGCGGGCCAGCCGGCGAGCCGCACCGCGTGCCGCCTGTGCTCGAACTGCACCTCCTGCAGCAGCACCACGTCGGCGCCCAGGCCGCGCAGCCCCTCCTGCAGCGCGTGGATGCGCAGGCGCTTGGCCGGCCCCATGCCGAGCACGCCCTTGTGGATGTTGTAGGAAGCCACGCGCAGCGCCGGCAAGCGCTCGCGCGGCAGGCGGGGGATCGCGCGCGGCGCGGCCGCCTGCTCGAGTCCTGCGCTCACGGACCGACTCCTCGACAGTCTGCGCCGGGCCGCAGCCGGCGCGGCAACTGCCGGATGGCCTGCGCGTTGGAGGCCGAGAAGCAGCGCGCAGCCGCCTGCTCCCAGGGCAGCCACAGCGCCGCGCGGTGCTCGCGCTCGGCCAGCCGCACCGGCAGCGCGGCCGGAACCTGCAGGCTGAACACGTGCTCCAGGTTCTTCCACACTCCGGCGGCATAGCGGTGGCGCCACAGCGGGTAGATCTCGTAGACGTTGCACAGCTTCCAGTCGCACAGCGCGCCGGCCGCCAGTTGCCGCGCGGTGGGCACGATGCCCGTTTCCTCCTCGACCTCGCGCAAGGCCGCCGCCGCCGGCGCCTCATCGGGCGTGTCGAGGCTGCCGGTCACGCTCTGCCAGAAGCCCGGCTGCCCGGCACGCTCGATGAGCAGCACCTGCAGGCGCGGGTCGTGGATCACCACCAGCACCGACACCGGCACCTTGGGCGTCGGCGAGTTCATGCCCCGCCCCCGCGCGCCGCGCGGCGCGCGCGCACGGCCCGCGCGAGGTCGTGCAGCAGGGCCAGCGAGTCGTCCCAACCCAGGCAGGCATCGGTGATCGACACCCCTTCGCGCAAGGGCTGCCCGGGCCGCAGGTCCTGGCGCCCTTCGTGCAGATGGCTCTCCACCATGACCCCGGCGATGCGGCGCTCGCCGGCTGCGATGCGCCGTCCGATGTCGGCCGCGACCTCGATCTGCCGGCGCGGCTGCTTGGCCGAGTTGGCATGCGAGCAGTCGATCATCAGGCGCTCGCCGAGACCGCAGCGACGCAGCACCTCGCAGGCCGAATCGACCGCCGCGGCGTCGTAGTTGGGCGTGCGTCCGCCGCGCAGGATGACATGGCAGTCGGCATTGCCGCGGGTCTCGAAGATCGCCGCCACCCCCATCTTGGTCATCCCCATGAAGGCATGGGCGGCGCTGGCGGCGACCACCGCATCGGCCGCCACCTGCAGCGAGCCGTCGGTGCCGTTCTTGAAACCCACCGGGCAAGACAGCCCGGAGGCGAGCTGGCGATGGCTCTGGCTTTCGGTGGTGCGCGCGCCGATCGCGCCCCAGGCGATGAGGTCGCTGAAGTACTGCGGCGACAGCAGGTCGAGGAACTCGGTGCCTGCGGGCAGGCCCATCTCGCCCAGCCGCAACAGCAGCTCGCGCGAGCGCCGCAGCCCCTCGTTGATGTGGAAGCTTCCGTCCAGCCGCGGGTCGTTGATGAAGCCCTTCCAGCCCACGGTCGTGCGGGGCTTCTCGAAGTACACCCGCATCACCAGCAGCAGCGCGTCGGCGAGCGCCTCGCGCGCCTGCAGCAGCCGGCCCGCGTACTCCAGCGCCTGCTGCGAATCGTGGATGGAACACGGCCCGACGACCACCAGCAGCCGGTCGTCGTCGCCGCGCAGCACGCCGGCGATGCTCGAACGGGCCTGCTCGACCACCTGCTCGACCGCGGGGGTCACCGCCAGTTCCTCCAGCAGCACGGCCGGCGAGACCAGCGCGCGCACCGCGGCGATGCGAGTGTCGTCGATGCGCGTGGTGTCCTGCGTGGCCTGCGCCACGCCCGCCTCGGTGTCGTGACGAGGGTCGTCGATTCGTCGCATGGCGTGCGCTCCGGCTGGCGGTCCGATCAGGCGCCGGTGTTCTGGCGCAGCCGCACGTGCAATTCGCGCAGCTGGCGCTCGTCCACCGGGCTCGGAGCGTTGGTCAGCAGACACTGCGCGCGCTGGGTCTTCGGGAAGGCGATGACGTCGCGAATGCTGGCCGCGCCGGTCATCATGGTGACGATGCGGTCGAGGCCGAAGGCGATGCCCCCATGCGGCGGGGCGCCGTATTGCAGCGCGTCGAGCAGGAAGCCGAACTTCAGGCGTGCCTCGGCCTCGTCGATTCCCAGCGCGGCAAACACCTTGCGCTGCATGTCCGCGCGGTGGATGCGCACCGAGCCGCCGCCGATCTCCCAGCCGTTGAGCACCATGTCGTAGGCCTTGGCCAGGCAGCGCCCCGGATCGCTGGCGAGATAGTCGACATGCTCGTCCTTGGGCGCGGTGAAGGGGTGGTGGCAGGCCACCCAGCGCTGTTCCTCGTCGTCGAACTCGAACATCGGGAAGTCGACCACCCACAGCGGCTTCCAGGCATCCTCGAACAGCCCCGCGCGACGGCCGAATTCGCCGTGGCCGATCTTCACCCGCAGCGCCCCCAGCGCGGCGTTGACCACCTTGGCCCGGTCGGCGCCGAACAGCAGCAGGTCGCCGTCGGCCGCGGCGCTGCGCCGCAGCAGCTCGGCCAGCGCGGCGTCGTGCAGGTTCTTCACGATCGGCGACTGCAGCCCGTCGCGGCCGCGCGCGAGGTCGTTGACCTTGATCCACGCCAGCCCCTTGGCGCCGTAGATCTTCACGAAATCGGTGTAGTCGTCGATTTCGCTGCGGCTGATCTGCGCGCCCCCGGGAATGCGCAGGGCGGCGACGCGGCCGTCGGCCAGCTCCGCGGCCGAGCTGAACACCTTGAATTCGACGTCCCGCATGACATCGGTGAGTTCGGTGAATTCCAGCTTCACCCGCAGGTCCGGCTTGTCCGAGCCGAAGCGCGCCATCGCTTCGGAATGCGCCATCACCGGAAACGGATCGGCCAGCTGCACTCCCAGCACCTCGGCGAAGGTGCCGCGGATCATCGGCTCGAACACACCGCGGATCTCGCCTTCGTCGAGAAAGGAGGTCTCGCAATCGATCTGGGTGAACTCGGGCTGGCGGTCGGCGCGCAGGTCCTCGTCGCGAAAGCACTTGGTGATCTGGTAGTAGCGGTCGAAGCCCGAGATCATCAGCATCTGCTTGAACAACTGCGGCGACTGCGGCAGCGCGAAGAACTGCCCGGCATGCACCCGGCTGGGAACCAGGTAGTCGCGCGCGCCCTCCGGGGTGCTGCGGGTGAGCATCGGCGTCTCGATGTCGACAAAGCCCTGTGCGTCGAGATAGCGGCGCACCGCCATCGCCACCTTGTAGCGCAGCCGCAGGTTGTGCTGCATCTGCGGTCGCCGCAGATCGAGCACCCGATGGGTCAGCCTCGTCGTCTCCGACAGGTTGTCGTCGTCGAGCTGGAAGGGCAGCGCCGCCGAGGGGTTGAGCACCTGCAGCGTGTGGCACAGCACCTCGACGCGCCCGGAAGCCAGCGCGGCGTTCTCGGTGCCCGCGGGGCGCTCGCGCACCACGCCTTGCACCTGCAGGCAGTATTCGTTGCGCACCCCTTCGGCCACCCCGAACATGTCGGCGCGGTCGGGATCGCAGACCACCTGCACCAGGGCCTCGCGGTCGCGCAGGTCGATGAAGATCACCCCCCCGTGATCGCGGCGTCGCTGCACCCAGCCGCACAGGCTGACGGTTTGTCCAAGCAGGGCTTCGGTGACAGCGCCCAGGGTATGGCTGCGTAGGGTCGTCATGGGAAAGAAAGACCGATTCGTTGGGGAAGGGGAGGTGCCGCGGGCACGGCCGGCTGCGCAGGCGAGCGCCGCGCCGCCGGCCGGACGGGCGCGTCAGCGAGGGGTCGCGGCCGGCGCGACGACCCCCATCGAGATGACGTATTTGAGCGCTTCGTCGACGCTCATGGCGAGTTCCACGACTTCGGACCGCGGCAGCATCAGGAAAAAGCCGCTGGTCGGGTTGGGGGTGGTCGGTACGTACACGCTGATGTGCTCGCCGGGCAGGTGCTGCGCGACCTCGCCGCCGGGGGCTCCGGTGACGAAACCGATGGTCCAGCTGCCCCGCCGCGGGTATTCGACCATCACCGCCTGGCGGAAGGCATTGCCATTGCTGGCGAACAGGGTGTCGGAAACCTGCTTGACGCTGCTGTAGATGCTCTTGACGATCGGGATCCTGGCGATCACCGAGTCCCACTGGCGCAGCCACCACTGGCCCACCATGTTCGCCACCAGCACCCCGGTGAGCAGGATCGCCGCCACGACCACCACGACCCCCAGCCCGGGCATGTGGGCGAGGCGCTCGAGCAGTGGCTGCAGCGGAGGCGCCACCGCCCCCAGCGCGCCGACGATGGCGCGGAAGATGCCGTCGAACACCGACAGCAACTGCCACAGCACCCAGATGGTCGTGGTCAGCGGAAGCCAGACCAGCAGCCCGGCGACGAACAGGTTCTTCAAGCGCACGCGCTGCATGCTTGCCCCCGCGTAGCCCGGGGCTGCCGTCCGCGCCAACGCGCCGGCGGCAGCGCCGCGCTCACATCGCCTTCAATGGCAGGCGCAGGACGCGCCGCACGCCGGGGCCGCCGCCGGAGCGGCAGCCGCCGCGGTGGCCGCCGCCGGTTCGGCCTTCGGCGCCGCGCCGCCGCCCTTGCCCTTGAAGTCGGTCGCGTACCAGCCCGACCCCTTGAGCTGGAAGCCGGCCGCGGTGACTTGCTTGTGCAGCGCCGCGGCACCGCAGGCGGGACAGTCGCGCAGCGGAGCGTCGGCGATCTTCTGCAAGGCGTCCAGGGTATGTCCGCAGGACTCGCAGCGATACGAGTAGATGGGCATGACGAACTCCTGAGTCGAGAATTCCTCGCCCGATCGCTAGGCGCGGGCGGTCGGCAATCTATATGGTGGGGTTCGCGCCGCCTTCAAGGCCGCGCCTGCAAGCCCGCTTCGCGAGGCGCGCTTGCAAAATCCGTGCCGATTATAGAGGGCGCGCGGTGGCCAGCATGGCACCCCGGCCAGCATGGCGGCCCCGGCAAGCCCGCGCCCCGCATGTCAGCCCGCATGTCAGCCCGCAGCCAGCCCGCAGCCAGCCCGCGTGCAGGACGCGTCAGCGCGACGGAGCGCTACCCGCCGCAGCCCCGGCCGGCGGCGCGGCTGCGGCTGCACCGCCCGGGCGGTCGGCTATGCGCACCCGGCGCCTGCCGCTGCCCGCGGGAAAGCCGGCGAACGCCGCGCGCGCCAGTTGCCGCGCGACCGGCAGCAGGCCCTGGTCGTAGCCGCCGAGCATCGCGCTGCTGCGCCAGATCAGCGCGCCGCTGGCGGCGTCGCGCACCTCGATGTCGAACACCCGCTCGTACCAGGGGGGCGGCCACGACCAGCCGCGCCACCACCACGGGTAGCCGTTGTAGATCAGGCTGCCGTCGGGCAGCAGCAACGGCGGCCCGGGGGGCGGCCAGGCGCTGGGGAAACTGGCCTCGAAGTCCAGATAGCTGTGGAAGGCGTAGCGTGCGGTGTAAGGCGCCGGCCTGCCCAGCACCGGAACCATGCCGGCATCGGTCATCGCACCCAGCACCGCATCCTGCAGCGCCTGCGCCTGCAGGCCCTCGGCGTTGGCCGCGGCCGCCTGCAACTGCACCCGCGCGCCCACCAGCGCCTGCGGCGCCGGGTGCGGGGTGTCGACGTCGTAGGAATTCACGTACAGCGACGCGCAACCGCCCAATGCGCCCAATGCGCCCAACGTGCAAAGGGCCAGCAGCGCGCGCATCAGCAGGCGCGCCGGACCGGCACCAGGGAGTCGCTGCGACAGGAGCTTCATGCAGGGCCGCCATCGATCGATACAAGGCGTTTCCGGGACGGTTCGCGCCTGGCTGCAACTGTACTCGCAACCGCCGGCCCTTGCCGCTGATCCAGCGCAACGCCCTGCCGGGCTCAGCGTTGCGCCCAGGCGACGGGCTGCGCCTCGCCGGGCGCCTCGCCGGGCACCTCGCAGGGATCGGGGTCGAAGGCGCGGTCGCCCTCGCCCGCGAAGCTGCCGTCGGCGCGCAGTCCGGCGAAATCGAAAGCCTGGCGGTCGAGCAGGTGCGACGGAACGAGTTGGCCCAGCGCGCCGAACATCGACTCCAGCCGCCCCGGAAAGCGCCGATCCCAGTCGCGCAACATCGCCGCCACCTGCTTGCGCTGCAGGTGTTCCTGGCTGCCGCACAGGTTGCAGGGGATGATCGGAAAGCCGCGATGCTCGGCCCAGCGCTGCAGATCGGCCTCGGCGACATAGGCCAGCGGGCGGATGACCACGTGGCGCCCGTCGTCGCTGACCAGCCTGGGGGGCATCGCCTTGAGCTTGCCGCCGAAGAACAGGTTGAGCAGGAAGGTCTGCAGGATGTCGTCGCGATGGTGCCCGAGCGCGATGCTCGTCGCGCCGACCTGGTCGGCGACCCGGTACAGGATGCCCCGGCGCAGCCGCGAGCACAAACTGCACAGGGTCTGGCCCTCGGCGAGCACCCGCTTGACCACCGAATAGGTGTCCTGCTGCTCGATATGGAAGCGCACGCCGCGACTGCGCAGGTAGGCGGGCAGCACGTCCTCGGGAAATCCCGGCTGCTTCTGGTCGAGGTTGACCGCGACGATCTCGAAGTCCACCGGTGCGCGCTGGCGCAGGCTGAGCAGGATGTCCAGCAGCGCGTGGCTGTCCTTGCCCCCCGACATGCACACCATGACCCGGTCGCCGTCGTGGATCAGGCCGAAGTCGCCGATCGCCTGCCCCACCTGGCGGTGCAGGCGCTTGGACAATTTGTTGATTTCGTATTCGTGCTTGCGGGTATCCATGGCCATGTCCTGCTCAGCACGCCTGCCGGGTCTGCGCGACCTCGATTCCCACACCGTCGCAATCGGGAAAGATATTGGGCTTGTCGACCCGCACGCGTACCTGCTGCACCCCGTCGAGGTCGAGCACGCGCCGCGCGATGCGCCCTGCCAGGGTCTCGAGCATGTTGACGTGTCCGCGTCCGACCTCCTCGAGGGCGATCGACCGCAGCAGGCGATAGTCCAGCACCTGCCCCACCTCGTCGGCCGCGGGCATCGCCGGCGCGCCGGGCAACTGCGCGACGATGGACACCAGCAACTGCTGGCGCGAGCGCAGTTCGTGCTCGAGGATTCCCACGCTGGCCTGCACGCGCAGGCGCTCGAGAAGAATGGTGCGCATGGCGGGCGTTTTCAGTCGAATGCGAAATCGCGCGGGCGCGGCTGCAGGTGCTGCCCGGCATCGACCAGCAGCTCGCAGCCGCTGAGCGCGCGATTGCGCAGCGCGAACAGCACGGCATCGGCGATATCGGCCGGCGTCGGGCCCTCGCCCAGCGGGCCGGCCGCCTGCAGCCGGCGCAGCCGCTCGGCATCGATCAGCGGGCTGCCCAGGGTCATCCCCGGCGCCACCGCGACCACCCGCAGTTGCGGCGCGAAGGCCTGCGCCAGCAGCGTGCCGGCGTGGCGCAGCGCGGCCTTGCTCAGGGTGTAGGAAAAGTGGTCGGGGTTCGGATTCCACAGCTTCTGGTCGAGCAGGTTGACCACGCAGCCGCGCGCCTGGCGCTCGCGCAGGTGGCCGTGCAGCGCCTGCGCCAGCAGCACCGGAGCCAGGGTGTTGATACGGTAGTGGCGCAGCGCGGGCTCCACGCCCAGCGTGTCGGCGGTGTCGTAATCGAACACCGACGCATTGTTGACCAGCGCGTCGACCCGGCCCATGCGCTGCGCCACGCTCGGCAGCAAGGCGCGCACCTGCGCCTCGTCGGCCAGGTCGGCGGCAAAGACCTGCGCCCCGGCGCCGCGCGCGCCCAGTTCGTCCGCGAGTTGCGCGGCCTGCGTCGCCGAGCCGCGGTAATGCACCGCGAGGTCCCAACCGGCATCGGCCAGGCACAGCGCGATCGCGCGACCGATGCGCTGCGCGCCCCCGGTGACCAGCACCACCGGCCGCGGGCTGCCCGGCAGCGCGTGGTCCGGGCGGATGGGGGCTTCGGGCATCGGGGGCGAACCTACAATGGAAACGATGGACCAGACCGCCAGTCTAGCGCGCGCGGCCCCCGCCGATCCCGACCCCGCGGAGCTTGGGCGCTCGCAGGAACTGCAGCGGCTGGTGGCCGAGGAAATCGGCCGCCTCGGCGGCTGGATGGGCTTCGACCGCT
The DNA here is from genome assembly GCA_021808405.1 of Pseudomonadota bacterium. Taxonomy (GTDB): domain Bacteria; phylum Pseudomonadota; class Gammaproteobacteria; order Burkholderiales; family Burkholderiaceae_C; genus Thiomonas_A. Next base: position 15,178 of record JAKBBQ010000006.1, read on the forward strand.
ACATGCAGATGGCGCTGTACCAGCCGCGACTGGGCTATTACGCGGCGCAGCCCGGGGTGCTCGGCGCCTGGGGCGGCAGCAGCGACTTCATCACCTCCCCGGAGCTGTCCCCGCTGTTCGCCGCGACGCTGGCGCGGCTGCTCGCCGGCCTGGGCGCCGCGCAGTCGTTGCACAGCATCGTCGAGTTCGGACCGGGCAGCGCACGCCTGGCCTGCGACCTGCTGCGCGAACTGGCGGCCGCCGGCCACTGGATTCCCGAGCAGTACGTGCTGGTCGAGGTGTCGGCGGCGATGCGCGAGCGTCAGCGGCAGGCTGTGCAGGCCTTGCCTGCCGAACTGGCGCGCCGGGTGGTGTGGTGGGACGAACTGCCGCAGCGCTTCGAGGGCCTGGTGCTGGGCAACGAGGTGCTCGACGCGATGCCGGTACGGCTGCTGCATCGGGCGGCCGCGGCTTGGGTCGAGCGCGGGGTGGCGTGCGGCGACGATGGCGCGCTGGCGTGGAGCGATCGCCCACTGCCCGCGGGCAGCCGGCTGCGCGCCAGTCTGCGGCAACTGCCCGCGGGCAGCGTGACCGAATGGCACGAAGCCGCGCAGGGATGGATGCGCACCCTGGCCGCCCGGCTGCAACGCGGCGTCGCGCTGCTGTTCGACTATGGCTTCCCGGCGCGCGAGTACGACCATCCGCAGCGCAGCGCGGGCACCTTGCGCTGCCACCGCGGCCACCGCGTGCACGACCAGCCTTTCTGGCAACCGGGCCTGTCGGACATCACCTCCCATGTCGACTTCAGCGCGATGGCCGACGCCGCGCGGGACGGCGGACTGCAGTTGCTGGGCTACACCAGCCAGGCGCGCTTCCTGCTCAACTGCGGCGTGCTGGACATCCTGAAAGAGCGCATGGCCACGGCCGACGCCGCCGCGATGCGGCTCGCCGCCGGCGTGCAGATGTTGTTGGGGGAGCACGAAATGGGCGAGTTGTTCAAGGTGCTGGCGCTGGGCCGCGGGGTGGCGTCGAGCGGTCTGGCCGGCGAAGGCGACCGCAGCGCGGCGCTCGACTGACGGCCTGGCCGCGACCGCCAGGTGAATCCGCTGTCGTGGCTGCTGGGCAGCATCGTGCTGACGCTGCTGCTCCCCTGGCTGGGTCGCCTGGGCTTCGGCCGCATGCCCCTCGACCTGCGCTGGCGCATGTTCGGCAGGACCTGGTTGCTGCCGCTGGGATCGCTGTCGCTGATCGGGTTCGCGCTATGGCTGTTCGACCATGTGCTGCGCTGAGCTTCCCGCCGGCCAGATGCGCCAGGCGGTGACGGCGATCAGCAGTTGCACCAGCAGCACCAGGCCCACGCAACCCACCCAGCCGGTGCGCACCCAGATCGCGCTGGGAGCGAAGGCGCCGACGCTGCCGCCGAAGTAGTAGCACATCACGTACAGGCCCACCGCACTGGAGCGCGCCTCGCGGGCGAACACCGGCACCTGCGAGGTGGCCATGCTCTGGGCGATGAACACCCCGCCGGAACTCAGCGTCAGGCCGACGACAATCCACGCCAGGCTGGGCAGCAGGGTCAGCAGCATGCCCAGTGCCGACGCGGCCACCGCCAGGTAGAACACCCGCCGCTGGCCGAAGCGCCATGCCAGGCGCCCCGCCACCGGGGTCACCAGCATGCCCACCAGGTAGACGGTGAACAGCAGACTGAGTTGCCGCACGTCGAGGTCGAAGGGGGCGGCCGCGAGGTGGAAGCTCACGTAGGTGAAGGTGCAGACCTGGGTGAACAGGATGCCGAAGCCGATGGCGTAGCTTCCCAGCAGCAGGGGATTGCGCAGGTGCCGCGGCAAGCCGGCCATCGATTCGCGCAAGCTCGAGGTGGCGCCGAAATGTCGCGAAGCGGGCAGCCCCGCAGCAATCAGCGGAACGAAACCCACGTTGATCAGACCGAGGATCACGAACGCCGACTGCCAGCCCCAGCGGGCGGTCGCCAGCCCGGCGATGAAACGGCCGAGGAAGCCCCCGGCCACCGAACCGGAGATGTACAGCGCGGTGATCGCGGGCACCTGCCCGGCCGGCCACTCCTCGCCGATATAGGCCACCGTGGCGGTGAAGATCCCCGGGATGCACAACCCTTCCAGCAAGCGCCAGACCAGCAGGCCGCGCAGGCTGTGCGCGGTGGCAGCCAGCAGGGTGGTCGCGGCCAGCGCGCCGATGCTCAGCAGCAGCACCGTCTTGCGCCCGAAGCGATCGGACACACCGCCCGCGAAGGGCGCCGCCAGCGCCACGGCCAAGGTGGTGAAGGTCAGCGTCAGGCTGAGTTCGGCGACCCCCGCATGGAACACCTGTTGCAACGAGGGCAGCAGGCCCTGGGTCACGTACATGGTGAAAAAGGCGCTCATCCCGGCGGCCACCACGGCGACGCGGGCGCGCCAGGTCGGCGCGCTGCGCGGCCGCGACGCTGCCAGGTAAGGCATCGGGCAAGTGCTGGACATGCAACGGGGCGCGCACCCGGGGTGACGCCGGAAGTCGGGTAAATACCTAGACTACCTCGGGCTCTTCCATATGGGAAATCGATTTTTTGACTATTTTGATATATTTTCCGTATGGATATCCAGGACCTCCGGGCCTTCGTCGCGATCGCCGAGGAAAGGCACTTTTCGCGCGCGGCGCAGCGCCTGCACATTTCGCAGCCGCCGCTGTCCCAGCGCATCGCGGCGCTGGAGGGCAAGCTGGGGGTGCGGCTGTTCCAGCGCGGGCGAGGCGGAGTCAGCCTGACCGCGGCGGGCGAGGCGCTGCTTCCGCAGGCGCGCGCGGTGCTGGCGCAACTGGCGCGCGCGACCGAAGCCGCACAACAGGCCGGCAGGGGCGAAAGTGGCCAGTTGTCCATAGGGTTCGCGGGTTCGATGCCCTTTTCCGAGGTGCTCCCGAGGCTGCTCCGCGACTTTCGCCAGGCCTGGCCCCAGGTGCGGCTGTCGCTGCGCGAGCAGTCGTCGAGCGAGCAGCTGCGTCAGTTGCTCGAACGCGGGCTGGACCTGGGTTTCGTGCGCCCGACCCGGCATGCCGACGCACAGACGCTGTGCTCGCGGGTGTTGCAGAGCGAACCGCTGTTCGTTGCGACGCATGTCGAGCACCCGTTGGCGGGACTCGGGGCGCTGGGCCTGCGCGAGCTGCACGACCAGCCCTTCATCCTCTACAGCCAGGAGTTCGGCTCGGGGCTGCGCGAGCACATCCTGCAGCTGTGCCAACGGGCGGGGTTCACGCCCCAGGTGGTGCAGGAGGTGCACGAAATGCCCACGCTGATCAGCCTGGTCTCGGCGGGGATCGGCGTCGGACTGGTGACCGAGTCGATGCAGCGCGCCGCCGTGCCATTTGTTCGCTACGTACCGCTGTCCGACCGCCAGGCCAGCACCGACATCGTGCTGTGCTGGCGCCGCGACGATCCTTCGCCGGTGCTGCGCAATTTCCTCGCGCTGGCCTTCGGGTCCGGCCGCCCCGACGAAGGGGCCGCCGGCTGAGCGCTCAGCCGGCCTGGCGCTGCAGCGCCTGCTCGATGGCCCGTTCGCGCGCGCCGGCCACCGCCCGCCCGATCTGCGGCCCGCTGTCTCCGCGCTGCTGCGCCTGCAGCGCCAGCGCGCCGGCGTCGACGGACAGCGCGGCGTGCAGCGCCGCCCGCAGTCGCGCGGCTTGCGGATAGGGCTGGCGCGGCCAGTCGCCGCCCCGCCCCAGGTGATCGGCCAGGCAAGCCTGCAACACGAGTTCGAAGCGCTGCGGCCTGCGCAGCGCGTCGCAGCGCTGCAGCAGCCGCAGCAGCGCTGCCGCGCCATGGCCGGCGCTGTGGTGCACATGGCCGTGCTCGGCCGCGACCACCGCTGCGAGTTCGGCGCAGTCCACCGGCACGCGCAGGCGTTGCGCGATCCCGGCAGCCAGCCGCACGCTGCGCGCCTCGTGCCCGACATGCCGCGGCAGCAGGCGCGGATCGCTGCCGGCCTTGCCCAGGTCGTGCATCAGACAGGCCCAGCGCACGGCCAGCGGGGCCGCCGCGGCGGCCGCCGCCTGCAGCACCCGCAGCACATGTTCGCCGCAATCGACCTCGGGGTGGGCCTGCGCGGGCTGGGGCACCCCCCACAGCGCGTCGACCTCGGGCAGCAGCCGCCGCAGCGCCCCGCAATCGCGCAGCACCTCGAACATGCGCCGCGGCTGCGACTCCATCAGGCCGCGCGCCAGTTCCTGCCAGACCCGCTCGGCCACCAGCGCGTCGACCTCGCCCTCGGCGACCATGCGCCGCATCAGCTCCAGGGTCTCGGGGTGCACCCGGAACTCGCCCAGCCTGGCGGCGAAGCGCGCGACGCGCAGGATGCGCACCGGGTCCTCGACAAAGGCCGGTCCGACATGGCGCAGCCAGCGCTCGCGCAGGTCGCGCTGCCCGCCCCAGGGGTCGATGATCCGCCCCTGCTCGTCCTGCGCCATCGCGTTGATGCTCAGGTCGCGGCGCTGCAGGTCCTGCTCGAGCGTGACCGAGGGGTCGGCGTGCACCTCGAAACCCCGGTAGCCGGCGGCGGTCTTGCGCTCGGTGCGCGCCAGCGCGTACTCGGCGCCGCTTCGCGGGTGCAGGAACACCGGGAAGTCGCGCCCGACCGCGCGGAAGCCGGCGTCGAGCATCTGCTGCGCGGTGGCCCCGACGACCACCCAGTCGCGGTCGTGCACCTCCCGCCCGAGCAGGGCGTCGCGCACGGCTCCGCCCACCACATAGGCGCGGCCGGGCACCCGCACCGGCGGGTCTGCGCCGGTCGCCGCGCCGGGCGCGCCCTTCATGCCTGGGGCTCGCCCTGCCGGCCCGCCGCCTGCTGGCGCTGCAGCACCTGGTCGCGCAGCGCGCGGCGCAGCACCTTGCCGACCGGGGTCTTCGGCAATTCATCGCGGAATTCGATGCGCCGCGGACGCTTGTAGCCGGTCAGGCGCTCGGCCAGGAACGCGCGCAGCCTGGCTTCGTCCAGGCTCGGGTCGCTGCGTACGACGAACAGCAACACGGCCTCCCCGGAGTCGGCGTCCGGCACGCCCACCGCGGCGGCTTCCATCACCCCGGGGCACGACACCGCGACGTCCTCGACCTCGTTGGGGTAGACGTTGAACCCGGAGACCAGGATCATGTCCTTCTTGCGGTCGACGATGCGCACATACCCCTGCGCATCGATCACCCCCAGGTCGCCCGTCTTGAAGAAACCGTCCTCGGTGAACGCGCGCGCGGTCTCCTGCGGGCGCTGCCAGTAGCCCTGCATGACCTGCGGGCCGCGCACCGCGATCTCTCCCACCTGCCCGGCCGGCAGCAACTTGCCGGCGTCGTCGACGACCACCATGTCGGTCGACGGCAGCGGCATGCCGATGGTGCCGGAGAAATGGTCGGTATCGGTGGGGTTGCAGCACACCGACGGCGAGGTTTCCGACAGCCCGTAGCCCTCGCTGATCGGGCAGCCGGTGCGCTGCAGCCATTGCCGGGCCACCGCCTCCTGCACCGCCATGCCCCCGCCCAGCGACACCAGCAGCCCGGACAGGTCGAGGCGGGAAAAGCCCGGGTGGTGCAGCAGGGCGTTGAACAGGGTGTTGACCGCCGGGAACACATGCACCCGGTAGCGCGACAGCTCGGCGATCGTGCCCTTGAGATCGCGCGGGTTGGGGATCAGGATCGTCATGTTGCCTTCGTAGGCCGCGAGCAGCATGACCACCGTGAAGGCGAAGATGTGGTAGAGCGGCAGCGCGCAGACCACGTTGAGCGGGCCCGGCTGCGGGTGCTTGCGCAACGCCGGCTGGTTCCACGCCGAGCTCTGCAGCACATTGGCGATCAGGTTGCGGTGGCTGAGCGCGGCGCCCTTGGACACCCCGGTGGTGCCGCCGGTGTACTGCAGCACCGCCAGATCGGTGGGCGCCGCAGGGACTTCGCGCAGCGACAGCGAGCGCCCCTGCTGCAGCGCCTGCAGGAAGCGGACGTGGCCGGGCAGCGAGTACTCGCGGACCAGGCGCTTGACATGCCGCACGACGAAATTGACCAGCGGCCCCTTCACCCCGCCCAGCATGTCGCCGATCCCGGTGACCACCACCAGCCGCAGCCCGGCGCGGTCGCCCACCTGCTGCAGCGTGCCGGCGAAGTTCTCCAGCAGCACGATCGCGCTGGCGCCGCTGTCGCGCAGCTGGTGCTCGAGTTCGCGCGGGGTGTACAGCGGATTGACATTGACCACCACCAGCCCGGCGCGCAGCGCCGCGGCGACCGCGATCGGATACTGCGGCACGTTGGGCATCATCAGCGCGATGCGCTCCCCCGGGCGCAGCCCCTGCTGCTGCAGCCAGGCGGCGAAGGCCCGGGAATCGCGTTGCCACTGCGCGTAGCTGGTGCGCCGGCCCATGAAGGCGAACGCGGCGCGGTCCGCATGGAGGTCGAAGCTGCGCTGCAGCAGTTGCGTCAGCGAGCCGTAGGCATCGGGGTCGATGTCGGCGGGCACGCCTTCGGGGTAGTGCGCGAGCCAGGGGCGGTCCATCGGCGGTTCCTCGCGAATCCGTAGTGGGGTTGCAGGGTCCGGAAATAAAACGAACGATCGTTCGTTTCCCGTCATCGCGAAGGATACCCGCTGGCGCGTCGCTTGACCAGAGCACTCCCACCGCGCGCAGGGAAACCCTCGGCCGGCTCCCCCGCCGAGCCTCGCGCCAGCCGAACGCCGCGCCTCAGGTATCGGCGATCTTGATGGTCGGGAAGCGCGACGAATAGTCGCGCGCGCGCTGCGCCACCGCGGCGCCGAGCTTGCGCGCGATCGCCAGGTATTCCTGGGCGGCAGCGCCCTGGGGATCGGCCACCACGCTGGGGGCGCCGCTGTCGGCCTGCTCGCGGATGCGCAGGTCCAGCGGCAGCGAGCCGAGCAGCGGCACGCCGAAATCCTCGGACATGCGCTGGCCGCCGCCGCTGCCGAAAATCGGTTCCACGTGGCCGCACTGCGAGCAGACATGGGTGGCCATGTTCTCGACGATGCCCAGCACCGGGACCTGGACCTTCTCGAACATCCGCAAACCCTTGCGGGCGTCGAGCAGCGCGATGTCCTGCGGGGTCGTGACGATCACCGCGCCGCTCAGCGGGACGCGCTGGCTGAGGGTGAGCTGGATGTCGCCGGTGCCCGGAGGCATGTCGACGATCAGGTAGTCCAGGTCCTGCCAGTGCGTCTGGTGCAGCAGCTGCTCCAGCGCCTGCGTGGCCATCGGGCCGCGCCAGATCATCGGCGTGTCGGCGTCCATCAGCACCCCGATGGACATGACCTGCAGGCCGTGGCTGCGCAACGGCTCCATGGTCTTGCCGTCGCTGCTCTGCGGACGCCCCTGCAGGCCGAGCATCATCTGCTGCGACGGGCCGTAGATGTCGGCGTCGAGCACCCCGACCTGGGCGCCCTCGGCGGCCAGAGCCAGCGCCAGGTTGGCCGCGGTGGTGCTCTTGCCCACGCCGCCCTTGCCCGACGCCACCGCGATCACATTGCGCACCCCGTCCAGCGCGCGCACCCCGCGCTGCACCGCATGGGCCTCGATGCGGGTGGACACCTCGACCTCGACCTCGCGCACCCCGGGCAGCGCGGCCACCGCCTGGCCGGCCTGCTGGCGCAACGCCTCGATGCGGCTGCGCGCCGGGTAGCCCAGCACCAGTTGCAGCCTGACCTTGCCGTCCTGCGTTTCCACCTTGCGCAGCACCTTGGCCGCGCGCAGCCCCTGGCCGCTGCCGGGGTCGGCAACGTGGTCGAGGGCCTGTTCGATCTGTTCCTGGGAGGGTGTCGTGGGCATGGTGCATGGCGCCGAAGCGAGTCGGCCAGACGCGGCGATCCGCGCTCCCCAAGTCTACCTACAATGTCGCATTCGGCGCACCGGCGCAGTCGCGCCGCCCCTTGCCCCACCGGCCGCCGTGCCGCCGGCCGGCACGGCGCGCCCTCCAGCCGCCCGGCGGCCCAGCACACCCGACCGCATGACCTCGTCCCCGTCCTCTCCCGCCGCCGAGACCCTCGCACCCAAGCGGCGCCTGTTCGTCACCACGGCGCTGCCCTACGCCAACGGCGCGTTCCACATCGGCCACATGATGGAATACATCCAGGCCGACATCTGGGTGCGCCTGCAGCGCATGCTCGGCAACGAGGTGCACTTCGTCTGCGCCGACGACGCCCACGGCGCACCGATCATGATCGCCGCCGACAAGGCCGGCCAGACGCCCCAGCAGTTCGTCGCCGACATCGCCGCCGGGCGCGCCCGCTACCTGGACGGCTTCCTGATCCGCTTCGACAACTGGCACAGCACCGACGCGCCGGAGAACCACCAGCTGGCGCAGGACATCTACCGCGCACTGCGCAAGGCGGGCCTGATCTGCGAACGCTCGATCGAGCAGTTCTACGACCCGGTCAAGGGCATGTTCCTGCCCGACCGCTACATCAAGGGCCACTGCCCCAAATGCGACTCCCCCGACCAGTACGGGGACTCCTGCGAGGTGTGCGGCGCGGTCTACAGCCCCACCGAGCTGCGCCAGCCGTATTCGGTGTTGTCGGGGGCCACGCCGCAACTGCGCAGCAGCGAGCACTACTTCTTCCAGCTTTCGTCGGCGCGCTGCGTGGACTTCCTGCGCGCATGGACCCAGGCCGCCGACACGCGCGGCCGGCCGCACCTGCAGCCGGAGGTGCTGAACAAGGTGCGCGAGTGGTTCGCCGTCGATGCCCACGGCCACGGCGGGCTGGCCGACTGGGACATTTCCCGCGACGCCCCCTACTTCGGAATCGAGGTTCCCGACGCCCCGGGCAAGTACTTCTACGTCTGGCTGGACGCCCCCATCGGCTACCTCGCCAGCCTGAAGAACCATTTCGACAAGGGGCAGGCCGCGGCGCATTGGCACGCGCCGTCGCGCACCACCCAGAGCTTCGAGGCCTTCATCGCCGACCCGGCGGTCGAGCAGGTGCATTTCATCGGCAAGGACATCGTGTACTTCCACACCCTGTTCTGGCCCGCCACCTTGCATTTCTCGGGCCGCAAAACCCCCAGCCAGGTGCATGTCCACGGCCACGTGACCGTGGGTGGCGAGAAGATGAGCAAGAGCCGCGGCACGGGGATCTCCCCGCTGCGCTACCTGGAGCTGCAACTCGACCCGGAATGGCTGCGCTACTACCTGGCCGCCAAGCTGTCGTCCCGCGTCGACGACCTGGACTTCGGCGCCGACGATTTTGCCGCCCGGGTCAACAGCGACCTGGTCGGCAAGTACGTCAACATCGCGAGCCGCGCCAGCCGATTCATCACCCAGTATTTCGACGGCCGCCTGGGCTTCCACGGCGCCACCGACTCGATGCGGCAGGCCGCGGTGGCGCTGTCGCACGACATCGCCGCGGCGCTCGATTCCCGCGACTATGCGCGTGCGCTGCGCGAGATCATGGCCCATGCCGACCGCATCAACGCCGCGTTCGACTCGGCCCAACCCTGGGTGCTGGCCAAGGACGACGCGCGGCGTGCCGAACTGCAGGACGCCTGCTCGCGCGCGCTGGCGGGTTTCTGGACCCTGTCGGTGCTGCTCGCCCCGGTGCTGCCGGCGACCGCGTCGCGGGTGGCGCGCGAACTCTTCGGCCTGGATCGCGACTTCGTCTGGAGCGACTGCCAGCGGCTGCCCGAGCGCGTCGCGCCCTACCGCCACCTGCTGCAGCGCGTCGACCCGGCCAAGCTGCAGCAGTTGCTGCAGCCCGAGCCGCCCGCCCGGCAGCCCGCGCCGCCATCGCAGCCCGGCGCCGCGGCGACCATCGGCATCGACGACTTCGGCAAGCTGGACCTGCGCATCGCGCGCATCGCCCAGGCGCAGGCGGTCGAGGGCTCGACCAAGCTGCTGCGCCTGCAACTCGACCTGGGAGAGCGCGACGACCAGGGCGAACCCCGGCTGCGCAACGTGTTCTCCGGGATCGCGTCGGCCTACGATCCGGCCGAACTCGTCGGCCGACTGACGGTCGTCGTCGCCAACCTCGCGCCGCGCAAGATGAAATTCGGCGTCAGCGAAGGCATGGTGCTGTCGGCCTCCGCCGAGGGTTCGATCTTCCTGCTGTCGGCCGATGCCGGGGCCCGGCCCGGCATGCGGGTGAGCTGAAGCTGCGCGAGGAGTCCGCGATGTCCGACGCCACGCCAGCGCGACCCGGCGCAGCGGCCAAGCCGCCGCCGCCGGAGCAGGCCTTGCGGGAATTTTCCGACACGCAGTGGGGGCAAGACCGAACCACCCATCTGGAACATCTGGTGGAAGCGGGCTGCGTGCTGCACTTCCCACGGCTCGCCTTCACCCTGCAGCCGCCCGAACGGCGATTTCTCGATCCGCGCTGGAGCGACGGCCGCTCGAAGAACATCAGCCTGCGCGCCGGCGCGGAGCTGCGCGGCACGCAGGCGCAGGGGCAGGACCGCCAACAGCTGCAGGCGATGATCGAGCGCTTCGCGGCCCAGGCCGCGCAACTGGTCGACAGGCTGTTCCCCCAGTACCGCGGCAAGCTGCGAGCGGGCAACGCGTCGCTGCGGCCCTTCGAGGTGCAGGGCCGCGAGACCTCCTGGCGCAAGGACGACGCGCGGCTGCACGTCGACGCCTTTCCGTCCAATCCGACCCGCGGGCTGCGCTTGCTGAGGGTGTTCAGCAACGTCCACCCCGGGCAGCTCGCGCGCCAGTGGCGCGTCGGCGAGGCCTTCGAGGACTTCGGCGCCCGCTTCCTGCCCCGGCTGCGACCGGCCTGGCCCGGTTCGGCGCGCGCGCTGCACCTGCTGCGCCTGACCAAGGCACTGCGCACCCCCTACGACCAGGCGATGCTGCAACTGCACGACCTGGCCAAGTCCGACCTGGACTACCAGCGCCAGGCCCCGCAGGCGCGGGTGGACTTCGCTCCCGGCAGCACCTGGGTGGTGTACTCCGACCAGGTGCTGCACGCGGTGATGGGCGGCCAGCACATGATGGAGCAGACCTTCTACCTGCACCCCGACGACCAGCTCGCGCCCCACACCGCTCCGCTGCGCGTGCTCGAGCGGCTGCTCGGTCGCGGACTGGGCGTGCCGCCGCGCGAGCGATGACGGGCGCCGCCGGCACGCTGCCGCTGGCCTGGGGCACGGGCGGGCTGCCGGCCGCTCCGCGCTCGCTGCTGGTCGTGCAGCTGTCGGCGATGGGCGACCAGGTGCAGACCCTGCCCGCGGTATCGGACATCGCGGCGCGCTGGCCCGAGCTGGCGATCGACTGGGCCGTCGACTCGCGTTTCGCGGCGATCCCGCGCAGGCATCCGGCGGTGCGCAGGGTGTTCGCCCTGCCGCTCAAGGCCTTGCAGCAGGCGCCGGCGCGCATCGACCTCTGGCGCGCTCTGCTGGGCCAGTTGCGCGGACTGCGCCGCGATCGCTACGACCTGGTGTGGGACCCGCAAAGCGTGCTCAAGAGCGCCATCGTCTCGCGTCTGGCGCGCGGCCGGCTGCGCGTGGGCTACCGGGCGGCCGACTGCGGCGGCGAGCCGCTGGCGGCGCACGCCTACCAGCTGCATTTCACCCGCCCTGCGGGGCTGCACGGGACGAGCGGCAGGCGCGCCTTCGCCGCGGCGGTGCTGGCCAGCGACCCGCTGCGCCCGGTGCAGTACCGGCTGGCCGACTCGATGCGGGTCGATGCCGCGGCACGCTCGCGGGTGCTGCTGGCGCACGGCGTGTCGCGCCCGCACCGCGAATGGGCGCCGGCGAACTGGATCGAACTGGCGCGCCGGCTGCACCTGCAGGGCATCGACTGCAAGCTGACCTGGGGCAGTGCGCGCGAACGCCAGCGCGCGCTGGACATCGCGGCCGCGCTGCCCGCGGGGGTGGTGCAGATCGACGACCCTCCGCAAGGCCTGGACGCGCTGCTGGACTACCTGGCCGCAAGCCGCGCGGTGGTCGGGGTCGACACCGGTTTCACCCACTTCGCTGCCGCGCTGCGGCTGCCGCTGCTGGGGGTGTTCAGCGCCGGCACCGGCCCCGAGGTCCTGCTGGCCGAGGACCCGCGGATCACCCGCAGCGTCGGCGGACACGGCCACGACCCCGACGTCGACGAGGCCTGGGCCGCGCTGCGCGACCTGGTCGCTGCATGACCGGCTGCCTGCCGCGTGTTCGTGCCGCCACGCCCGCAAGTCCTAAGATGGCGGTATCCAGACCGCGCCGGCGCATGCGAAGCGCGCACTTTCCATCCCTGACTCCGCTGTCCTACTGCCATGCCCTTTGCCGTCAAGCCCTATGTATCGGAAGCCACGCGCTTCCTGCAGGAACTCAAATCCCAGCACCCGGAGCTCGAGGCCGAGCAGAAGCGCGGCCGCGCGCTGCTGTGGGATCGCCCGCAGGACGCCGAGCTGTGCGCCGGCTACGACGCCGCACGCGTGCCCCAGAAGGGCTACGTGTACGGCATCGACTGAAGCGGCACGCCGCCGTGTCGAGCGCGACCTGCGCCCCGTCAGCGGCCGAGCAGGCCCTGGCCGGCGCCGGGGATACCCTGCCGCACACCGTCGACGGCCTGGCGGTGGCCAGGCTGTACGGCCAGCCGCTGTTCGAGCTGCCGCAGGACCTGTACATCCCCCCGGACGCTCTGGAGGTGTTCCTCGAGGCCTTCGAGGGGCCGCTGGACCTGCTGCTCTACCTGATCCGGCGCCAGGATTTCAACATCCTGGACATTCCGATGGCCCAGGTGACCCGCCAGTACCTGGAGTACGTCGAGCAGATCCGCGACTCCAACCTGGAGCTGGCCGCCGAGTACCTGCTGATGGCGGCGATGCTGATCGAAATCAAGTCGCGCATGCTGCTGCCCCGCCCCGCGGCCGCCGAGGGCGAGCAGGTCGAGGATCCGCGCGCCGAACTCGTGCGCCGGCTGCTCGAGTACGAACGCATGAAGCTCGCCGCCCAGCAGCTCGACGCGCTGCCGCAGGCCGGGCGCGACTTCTGGCGCGCCCAGGTCGCGCTGGAGCGAAGCCCCGGCGTGCTGCTGGCCGAGGTGTCGGTCGACGAACTGCGCAGCGCCTGGGCCGAGGTGCTGCAACGTGCCCGGCTGCACGCCCGGCACACCATCGGACACGAACCCATTTCACTGCGCGAGGTCATGAGCGGGGTGTTGCGCCAGCTGCACGACCGCCGCTGGGCCGAGTTCGCCGACCTGTTCGACCCTTCGCGCGGCATGTTGCATGCGGTGCTGACCTTCGTCGCGCTGCTCGAACTGGCACGCGAAGGCCTGGTGCAACTCACCCAGGCCGAGGCCTACGCGCCGCTGTACCTGCGGCTCGCCTACACCCCATCGTGACGACCTGACCATGCCCGCCCACCCTTCGGAAGCCGCCGCGCCGTATGCCGGCGCGGCCGCCACGGGACCCAAGCCCATGACCTTGCATCGCCTGCGGGCGATGCGCGACTCCGGGCAGCCGGTCGCGATGCTGACCGCCTACGACGCCGCCAGCGCCGCGCTGCTCGACGACTGCGGGGTCGACTGCCTGCTGGTCGGCGACTCGCTGGGCATGGTCATGCAGGGCCATGCCTCGACGCTGCCGGTGAGCCTGGAGCAGATGGCCTACCACGTCGGCTGCGTGGCCCGCGCCGCGCGCCGCGCCTGGGTGCTGGCGGACCTGCCGTTCGGCAGCTATCAGGCCGATGCCGCGCAGGCGGTGCGCAGCGCCGTCACGCTGATGCAGGCCGGCGCGCAGATGGTCAAGCTCGAGGGCGGCGGCTGGACCACGCCGGTGGTGGCCGCGCTGGTCGAGCGGGGCATTCCGGTCTGCGCCCACCTGGGACTGACCCCGCAAAGCGTGCATGCGCTGGGCGGCTACCGCATCCAGGGGCGCGACGCGTCGGGCGCGCAGCTGCTGCAGCGCCACGCGCGCGAGCTCGCCGCAGCCGGCGCGGCGATGCTGGTGCTCGAACTCGTGCCCTCCGATCTGGCGGCACAGGTCAGCGCCGAGTTCCCCGGCATCTGCATCGGCATCGGTGCCGGCGCCCGCACCCATGGCCAGGTGCTGGTGCTGCACGACATGCTCGACATCACCCTCGGCCCCAAGCCGCGTTTCGTGCGCAATTTCATGCAGGGTGCCGCCAGCGTGCGCGAGGCCGTCCAGGCCTACGTGCGCGATGTCAAGGCCGGCGTCTTCCCCGACGAAGCGCTGCACGGCTACGCAGCCTGAACCCGCTTGCCACCGATGCCCGCTCCGATGCCCATCCTGCGCAGCCGCGCCGAACTGCGCGGCGCGCTGTCATCCCTGCCGCGCCCGACCTTGGTTCCCACGATGGGCCACCTGCACGCCGGGCACCTGGCGCTGGTCGCGCGCGCGCGCGAATTCGGCGCGCCGGTGGTGGCCAGCGTGTTCGTCAACCGGCTGCAGTTCGGCGCCGGAGAGGATTTCGATCGCTACCCGCGCGATCTGCTGCGCGATGCCGGCCTGCTCGAGCAGGCCGGCTGCGACTACCTGTACGCCCCGGACGAAGCCGACATGTACCCGGTTCCCCAGACCTTCCACGTCAGCCCGGACCCGCGGCTGGCCGGCGAGCTCGAAGGGGCCGTCCGCCCGGGGCATTTCCAGGGCGTGACCACGGTGGTGCTCAAGCTGCTGCAGCTGGCGCAACCGGCCATCGCGGTGTTCGGCAAGAAGGACTACCAGCAACTGCTGCTGGTGCGTGCGATGGTCGAGCAATTCGCGCTGCCGGTGCGCATCGAGGGGGTCGAGACGGTGCGCGAGCCCGACGGCCTGGCGATGTCCTCGCGCAACAGCTACCTGGGTGCCGCGCAGCGCGCGCAGGCGCCGCAACTGCAGCAGGCGCTGCGCCTGCTCGCCGCGCAGCTGCCGGAGTGCCGCGGTCTGCCGCGCTTGCAGGCCGCGCAGGACGAAGCCTGCGGATGGCTGCGCGAGCGGGGCTGGGAGCCCGACTACGTCAGCGTGCGCAGGCGCGTCGACCTGCAGCCGCCGCGAGCCGACGAACTCGGCGAAGCCGGCACGCTGGTGGTGCTGGGCGCGGCGCGCCTGGGCGGCACACGGCTGCTCGACAACCTGGAAATCTAAGCCGCCGGCGATGCAGCCTACGACCATGCAACGCAGTGACGTGCTGATCATCGGTGGCGGCCTGGCGGGCCTGAGCGCCGCGCTGCACCTGGCCGACCAGCATTCGGTGACCGTGCTGGCCAAGCGCGAGCTGGAGATCTCGTCCAGCCAGTGGGCGCAAGGCGGCATCGCCGCCGTGCTGGCCGGCGGCGACAGCTTCGACTCGCACGTGCAGGACACCCTGGTGGCCGGCGCGATGCTCAACGACCTGCCGGCGACCCGCTTCGTCATCGAGCGCGGCCCGGCGGCGATCGACTGGCTGCGCCGGCAGGGGGTGCCCTTCGACACCGAGCACGGCCAGCTGCACCTGACCCGCGAAGGCGGCCACAGCCAGCGCCGCATCGCCCACGTGGCCGACTTCACCGGTGCGGCGATCCAGCGCGCGCTGCTCGAGCGCGCGCGCGCGCATCCGCGCATCACCCTGCTGGAAAACCACGTCGCGGTCGATCTGATCACCGGCCGCCATGTCGCGGACGGTCGCCAGCCGCGCTGCTGGGGGGTCTACGCCCTCGACCTCGCGAGCTCGCGGGTGCGCACCTTCGTGGCCGCGCACACCGTGCTGGCCACCGGCGGCGCCGGCAAGGTCTACCGCTACACCACCAACCCCGACACCGCCAGCGGAGACGGGGTGGCGATGGCGTGGCGCGCGGGTTGTCGCGTGGCGAACATGGAATTCATCCAGTTCCACCCGACCTGCCTGTACCACCCGCAGGCGAAGAATTTCCTCATTTCCGAGGCCGTGCGCGGCGAGGGCGGAGTGCTGCTGCTGCCCGACGGCAGCCGCTTCATGCCGGCGCACGACCCGCGCGCCGAACTGGCGCCGCGCGACGTCGTGGCACGGGCGATCGACTTCGAGATGAAGCGCCACGGCCTGGACTGCGTCCACCTGGACATCAGCGCGCGCGGCGAGGAGTTCATCCGCCAGCATTTCCCCACCATCCACCAGCGCTGCCTGGAATTGGGGATCGACATCGCGCGCCAGCCGATCCCGGTCGTTCCGGCGGTGCACTTCACCTGCGGCGGCGTGCTCACCGACCTGGCCGGACGCACCGACCTGCAGGGACTGCATGCGGTGGGCGAAGTGGCCTGCACCGGACTGCACGGCGCCAACCGGCTGGCCAGCAACTCCCTGCTCGAGTGCGTGGTGTTCGGCACCGCGGCCGCGCGGTCGATCGCCGAGCAGCCGGCGCAGCCGCTGCCCGAGGTGCGGCCGTGGGACGAAAGCCGGGTCGGCGACGCCGACGAACTGGTGGTCATCAGCCACAACTGGGACGAACTGCGGCGCATGATGTGGAACTACGTCGGCATCGTGCGCACCGACAAGCGGCTGGAGCGAGCCGCCCACCGCATCGCCCTGCTGCAGGCCGAGGTGCAGGAGTTCTACGCCAATTTCCGGGTCAACCGCGACCTGCTGGAGCTGCGCAATCTGCTGCAGGTGGCCGAACTGATCGTGCGTTCGGCCCGGCTGCGCCACGAAAGCCGCGGACTGCACTACAGCGCCGACTGGCCTCGCACCGCGGCGCCGGCCGCGCCGACCATCCTGGTCCCGGGAGTTCCCGCGGAACACTCCTGAAACCGGCGCCCGACGCCCGCGGCCGCGCGCGCCAGTCCCGATGTCCCAGCCCCGGCACCCCACCGCAGCCGATCTCGACACCCTCGGCAGGCTGCTGCGCGACGCCGCGCGCCGGCACATCCTGCCCCATGCCGCCGATCCGCGCGCGCGGCTGAAGGACGACGGCAGCTGGGTCACCGACGCCGACCTGGCGATGCAGTGCCACCTGCAGGACCGGCTGGCCGCTCTGTGGCCCGCGGTCGAGCTGCTGGGCGAGGAAATGAGCCCGCGGCGCCAGGCCGAGCTGATGGCTGCCGAGGCCGCCGATCCCCAGGGAAGCGGGCTGTGGGTGCTCGACCCGCTGGACGGAACCAGCAATTTCGCCGCCGGGCTGCCGGCCTTCGGGCCCGCGCTGGCCTGGGTGCAGGGCGGCAAGGTGCGCCTGGGCCTGGTACTCGACGTGATGCGCGACGAACTGTTCAGCGCCGCGCTGGGCCACGGTGCCCGGCTGGACGCCCGCCCGCTGCGCTGCCCGCGCGCGCCCGCGCTGCCGCGGGCGATCGCCTGCGTGGACTTCAAGCGCCTGCCGCATGCGCTGGCCGCGCGCCTGGCCACCGCGCCGCCCTACGCGTCGCAACGCTCGCTGGGGTCGGTGGCGCTGGACTGGTGCTGGGTCGCGGCCGGACGCTTCCACCTGTACCTGCACGGCGCGCAAGGGCTATGGGACTACGCCGCCGGCAGCCTGATCCTGGCCGAGGCCGGCGGCGGCGCGCAGACCCTGGACGGCGAGCCGGTGTTCGACAACTCGCTGCGCAAGCGCTCGGCGCTGGCCGCGCTCGACGACACGCTGCTGGGCGAATGGGCCGCCTGGGTGGCCCGCGCGACCCGGTGAGCAGCTACTGGAACGCGACTTCGTCGAAACTGCGCAGCTTGCGGCTGTGCAGGCGCTCCATCCGCTGGCGGCGCAGGATGTCCAGCGCCCGCATGCCGATGCGCAGGTGCTGGCCGACGCGTTCGCGGTAGAAGCGGTCGGCCATGCCGGGCAGCTTGAGGTCGCCGTGCAGCGGCTTGTCGCTGACACACAGCAGCGTGCCGTAGGGGACCCGCAGCCGCAAGCCGTTGGCCGCGATGGTGGCGCTTTCCATGTCCAGCGCGATCGCCCGACTTTGCGAAAAGCGCAGCCGCGGGGTGCTCAGCGGGCCGCCGAAGGGCTGCAGTTCCCAATGCCGGTTGTCGGTGGTGGCCACGGTGCCGGTGCGCATCACCCGCTTGAGCTCGGCCCCCTGCAACAGCGTGATGTCGGCCACCGCCTGCTGCAGCGCCACCTGCACCTCGGCCAGCGCCGGGATCGGAACCCACGGCGGCAGGTCCTCGTCGAGCACGTGGTCCTCGCGCACGTAGCCGTGCGCCAGCACGTAGTCGCCCAGCTGCTGGGTGCTGCGCAGCCCGGCGCAATGGCCGAGCATCAGCCAGGTGTGGGGACGCAGCACCGCGACGTGGTCGGTGATGGTGCGCGCGTTCGACGGGCCGACGCCGATGTTGACCAGGCTGATTCCCGAGCGATCGGGGCGCACCAGGTGATAGGCCGGCATCTGCGGCATGCGCGGCGGCGCCTGGCCGCCGGCGGCGGCCGCGTGGCCCGCGCGCGGCGTCACCACGTTGCCCGGCTCGACCAGCGCGCAGTAGTCGTCGGCGTGCGCGGCGGGTTGGCGCATCAGCTGGCGCGCGATGGCGACGAACTCCTCGACGTAGAAGCCGTAGTTGGTGAACAGCACGAAATTCTGGAAATGCCCGGCCGACGTCCCCGTGTAGTGGCGCAGGCGCTGCAGCGAATAGTCGACCCGCGGCGCGGTGAACAGCGCCAGCGGCCGCGGCTGGCCGGCGGCGGGCACGAAGGTGCCGTTGGCGATGCCGTCGTCCATCGCCGACAGGTCGGGCATGTCGAAGGCCTCGCGCAGTCGCTGCCGGGCCTGCGCGTCGAGCTCGGCGTCGAACTGCATGGTGTCGTCGAAGGTGAAGGGCAACGCGATCGGCACCTGGCTCGGGCCGACGAGCAGCGGCCCACCGTGGTTGCGCAGCAGCAGCTCGAACTGTTCGCGGTAGTAGTCGGCGTACAGGTCGGGGCGGGTCAACGTGGTCTCGAACACCCCCGGCCCGCTGACGAAGCCGTAGCTGGCCGGCGCGTCGGCCAGCGCGCGGCCGTCGGGATGGCCTGCGGCGACCAGCCGCACCCGCGGGTAGACGGCGCGCACCCGCTGCACCGCGGCGGCCGGGCCGCCGCGCGCCAGCGCCTCGCGCAAGGCCTTGTGCAGCGTCTGGACGCCGTCGGCGTACAGCGCCTGCACATGCGCCAGCGCGGCTTCGGCGTCGACATGGCTGCGCTCGCGCGCGCCGCCGTCCGGCGAAGGCCGCGGGGCGTGTCGCGGGTCGCCCACCGGCGGCAGCGCGCCGGGCGCGGGCGGGGAGTCGCCGGGAGCGGGGGTCATGCGGCAACTGTACCCCAGGCGCCTGCCCGCGCGCCCCGCAGGGCTCGCCACCCGTGCGCCGACCCGGGCATCGCCGGTCGGCCGACGCCCACTCAGGCGGCGACCAGGCGCTCGAGCACCCCCAGGCTGGCCTCGGCCTGGTTCAGGGTATAGAAATGGAACCCCGGCGCACCGCCGTCGAGCAGGCGCCGGCACAGCGCGGCCACGACGTCGCAGCCGAAGGCCACGATCGACCCGCGGTCGTCTCCGAAGCCCTGCAGCCGCAAGCGCAGCCAGCGCGGCACCTCGGCGCCGCAGACCTCGGAAAAGCGCAACAACTGGCTGGCGTTGGTGATGGGCATGATCCCCGGCACCACCGGCGCCTCGATTCCGGCCGCGCGCACCTCGTCGACAAAACGCAGGTACCCGTCGGGGTTGAAGAAATACTGGGTGATCGCCGAGTCGGCGCCGCTGCGCATCTTGGCCACGAAATGCCGCAGGTCCTCGGCCGGGCTCGAGGCCTGGGGGTGCATCTCCGGATACGCCGCCACCTCGATGTGGAACCAGTCGCCGGTCTCCTCGCGGATGAACCGCACGAGATCGCTGGCGTGGGCCAGCTCGCCGCCCAGCCCGTAGCCCGACGGCAGGTCGCCGCGCAGCGCGACGATGCGCCGGATGCCCTGCGCCCGGTAGCGCAGCAGCAGCTCGCGCAGGCTGCCGCGGCTGCCGCCGATGCACGACAGGTGAGGCGCCGGGCGCATGCCCTCGGCGGCGATTTCCAGCACCGTGTCGAGCGTGCCCTGCTGGGTCGACCCGCCGGCGCCGAAGGTCACCGAACAGAACTCGGGGGCGTGGGCGTACAGACGCGAGCGCGCCGCGCGCAGCCGGGCCGCGCCCTCGGCGGTCTTCGGCGGGAAGAACTCGAAACTCAGGTGGTCGATGCGCATCGCGCCGCGGGCACTCAGTAGCGGTAGTGGGCCGACTTGTACGGCCCCTGCCTGGGGACGCCGATGTAGGCCGCCTGCTGGTCGCTCAGCTCGGTGAGCCTGGCGTTGAGTTTTTTCAGCTGCAGCCGGGCGACCTTCTCGTCCAGGTGCTTGGGCAGGGTGTAGACCCCGACCGGATAGTCGGCGGTGCGGGTGAACAACTCGATCTGGGCGATGGTCTGGTTGGCGAAACTCGAGCTCATCACGTAGCTCGGATGCCCGGTGGCGCAGCCCAGGTTGACCAGCCGCCCCTTGGCCAGCAGGATGATGCGCTTGCCGTCGGGGAAGATCACATGGTCGACCTGGGGCTTGATCTCTTCCCAGCGATAGCCTTCCAGCGAGGCGACGGCGATCTCATTGTCGAAGTGCCCGATGTTGCAGACGATCGCCTGGTCCTTCATGCGCAGCATGTGGTCGTGGGTGATCACGTGGTAGTTGCCGGTGGCGGTGACGAAGATGTCCGCCTGCGCGCAGGCCTCGTCCATGGTCACCACGCGGTAGCCCTCCATCGCCGCCTGCAGCGCGCAGATGGGATCGATCTCGGTCACCCAGACCTGCGCCGACAACGCCCGCAGCGCCTGCGCCGAGCCCTTGCCCACGTCGCCGTAGCCGCAGACCACCGCCACCTTGCCCGCCACCATGACGTCGGTCGCGCGCTTGATGCCGTCGACCAGGCTCTCGCGGCAACCGTACAGGTTGTCGAACTTGCTCTTGGTGACGCTGTCGTTGACATTGATCGCCGGGAAGCGCAGTTCCCCGCGCTGGTGCATCTGGTAGAGGCGGTGCACCCCGGTGGTCGTCTCCTCGGTCACCCCGCGCACCTGCGCCAGACGCGTCGAATACCAGCCCGGGTCGAGCTGCAGGCGCGCGCGGATGGCGGCGAAGAGCACCCGCTCCTCCTCGCTGGTCGGGTGGTTGAGCACCGCCTGGTCGCGTTCGGCGCGCGCCCCCAGGTGCAACAGCAGCGTCGCGTCGCCGCCATCGTCCAGGATCATGTTGGAAAAACCCCCGTCGCCCCAGTCGAAGATGCGATGGGTGTACTCCCAGTACGCTTCCAGGCTCTCGCCCTTGACCGCGAACACCGGGGTGCCGCCGGCGGCGATGGCCGCCGCAGCGTGGTCCTGGGTGGAGAAGATGTTGCACGACGCCCAGCGCACCTGCGCTCCCAGCGCCTGCAGGGTCTCGATCAACACCGCGGTCTGGATGGTCATGTGCAGGCTGCCGCTGATGCGCGCGCCGCGCAAGGGCTGCTGGGCCGCGAATTCCTCGCGGATGGCCATCAGCCCGGGCATTTCGGTTTCGGCGATGCGGATTTCCCGTCTGCCCCATTCGGCCAGCGAAAGGTCGGCGACGACGAAGTCGCCCTCGGCAGCGGTGGTGGCTTGGTTGCGGGCCACAGCGTTCATCTCGGATGCTCCACAAGACTGGAGCCCGGCACGGGATGCACACCGCATCCCGTGGCAGGCACGGGTTGGGTGAGCGCCGTTGCACATGCGCCGCGCGGAAGGCGGCGCGCAGACACGAACTGCGCCCCGAGCCTGGCGATCCGGCGGCGCCGAGCGGCGCCGAGCGGATGCGTTGCAACGCTCCTCGGGGACTGTCGATTGTAGTCGCAGCGCGGCGGGCGAGGCGACCCGCCGCTGCGCTCAGGCCGCGGCCACCGGCAGGTCCGGGCCCAGCCCGGCGTCGGCGCGCAGGGCCGCCGCCTTGTCGATCGCCTCCCAGGTGAACTCGGGCTCGTCGCGGCCGAAATGGCCGTAGGCGGCGGTCTTGGCGTAGATCGGACGCTGCAGGTCGAGCATGCGGATGATGCCCCGGGGCCGCAGGTCGAAATGGCGGCGCACCAGCGCCTCCAGGCGGGCGTCGTCGATCACCCCGGTGCCCTGGGTGGTGACCATCACGCTGGTCGGCTCGGCCACGCCGATCGCGTAGGACACCTGCACCAGGCAGCGCTTGGCCAGCCCGGCGGCGACGATGTTCTTGGCCACGTAGCGCGCGGCGTAGGCCGCCGAGCGGTCGACCTTGCTCGGGTCCTTGCCCGAGAAGGCTCCGCCGCCGTGCGGGGCCGAGCCGCCGTAGGTGTCGACGATGATCTTGCGCCCGGTCAGCCCGCAGTCGCCCTGCGGCCCGCCGATGACAAAGCGGCCGGTCGGGTTGATCAGGTACTTCACCCCCGAGCGCATCCAGTGCGGCGGCAGCACCGGCTTGATGATCTCCTCGATCACCGCTTCGCGCAGCCGCGCCATCTCGACGTCGGGCGCGTGCTGGGTCGACAGCACCACGGTATCGACACCGACCGGCAGCCCGCCCTCGTAGCGGAAGGTGAGCTGGCTCTTGGCATCCGGACGCAGCCAGGGCAGCCTGCCGTCGCGGCGCACCTGGCTCTGGCGCTCGACCAGCCGATGCGAGTAGTAGATCGGCGCGGGCATCAGGTCGGGGGTTTCGTCGCAGGCGTAGCCGAACATCAGGCCCTGGTCGCCGGCGCCCTGGTCGAGGTCGTCGTCGTGCGCCTTGTCGACCCCGCGCGCGATATCCGGGCTCTGCTTGTCGTAGGCCACCAGCACCGCGCAACTCTTGTAGTCGATGCCGTACTCGGCGTTGTCGTAGCCGATGCGCTGCAGGGTGTTGCGCGCCACCTGGATGTAGTCGACCACGGCGCGCGAGGTGATCTCGCCGGCCAGCACGATCAGCCCGGTGTTGGCCAGGGTCTCGGCGGCAACCCGCGACGCCGGGTCCTGCTCGATCAGGGCGTCGAGGATGGAATCGGAAATCTGGTCGGCCACCTTGTCGGGGTGGCCCTCGGAAACCGATTCCGCGGTGAACAGATGGGTCGAGGAAGGCTGGTCGGCCATGCGCGGGCTCCTGAAGGGA
>JAKBBQ010000146.1 GCA_021808405.1 Pseudomonadota bacterium
CAGCCGGGAGGCGCTGGAGCTGCCGTGGCTCGACTTGACCGGAGTGGAGCTGGAGTGGGCCGCGCGCGCCGTGCTGCGCCATCCCAGCGTGGCCAGCAAGCGCTTCCTGATCACCATCGGCGACCGCAGCGTGGGGGGGCTGTCGCACCGCGACCAGCTGGTCGGGCCGTGGCAGCTGCCGGTGGCCGATTGCGCGATCACCCTGGCCGACTACAGCGGGGTGCGCGGCGAGGCGATGGCCATGGGCGAGCGCACTCCGCTGGCGCTGGCCGACGCGGCCGCCAGCGGTCGCATGGCGGTGGCCGAGGCGCTGACCAACCTGCTGGCTGCACCGCTGGCCGGGCTGTCGCAGGTCAAGCTGTCGTGCAACTGGATGGCCGCCTGCGGACAGCCCGGACAGGATGCCGCGCTGTACGACACGGTGCGCGCGGTCGCGATGGATCTGTGCCCGCGGCTGGGTATCGCCGTTCCGGTGGGCAAGGATTCGCTGTCGATGCACACTCGCTGGCAGCAGCAGGGGCAGGAGCGCGCGGTGACCTCGCCGGTGTCGCTGCTGGTGTCGGCCTTCGCGGTGCTCGACGATGTGCGCGGCGCCTGGACTCCGCAGTTGCAGCTGGACGACGGGCCGAGCGTGCTGCTGCTGGTCGACCTCGGGCATGCGCGCCAGCGCATCGGCGGCAGCATCCTGGCGCAGGCGCTGGGGCAGGCGGCCGCGCAGGGGCCCGACCTCGACGACGCCGAGGACCTGTCGCGGCTGTGCGCGGCGCTGGCCGAACTGCGCGAGCAGTCGCTGGTGCTGGCCTACCACGACCGCAGCGACGGCGGCCTGTGGGCGGCGGCCTGCGAAATGGCCTTCGCCGGGCGTTGCGGGCTGGCGCTGAACCTGGACCTGCTGCTCGCCGCCGCCGACTCGCTGCCCGATGAAGGCGATGCCAAGAACTGGGCGCAGCAGGTGGCCGAGCGGCGCAACGACCTGTCGCTGCGAGCCTTGTTCAACGAGGAACTCGGCGTGCTGCTGCAGGTGCGGCTGCGCCAGCGCGACTCGGCGCTGGCGGCGCTGCGGCGCCACGGGCTGTCGGCCTGCAGCCATGTCGTGGGCCAGGTGCTCGAAGGCGATCGGGTCGAGGTCTGGAGGGACTCGCGCCGTGTGCTCGGCATCGCCCGCGGCGAACTGCTGGCGCAGTGGGACCATGTGTCCCACGCGATCTGCCGGCTGCGCGACCACCCCGACTGCGCCGACTCCGAACACCGGGTGGCGTGCGGCGACGATCCCGGGTTGCACGCGCAACTGGGCTTCGACCTCGACGACGACGTGGCCGCCCCGTTCATCGCCACCGGCGCCAGGCCGAAGGTGGCGATCCTGCGCGAGCAGGGAGTGAACTCCCAGCGGGAAATGGCGTGGGCGATGGACCGCGCGGGGTTCGCCGCCCACGATGTCCACATGAGCGACCTGATCGCCGGGCGCGTCGACCTCGCCGCGTTCCGGGGTTTTGTCGCCTGCGGCGGGTTCAGCTACGGCGACGTGCTCGGCGCCGGCGAGGGCTGGGCTCGCACCATCCGCTTCAACCCGGCGTTGGCCGAGGCCTTCGCCGGTTTTTTCGCCCGTGGCGATACCTTCGCCCTGGGGGTGTGCAACGGCTGCCAGATGCTGGCCGCGCTGGCGCCGATGATCCCGGGTGCCCAGCACTGGCCGCGCTTCACCCGCAACCGTTCCGAGCAGTACGAAGCGCGGCTGGCGATGGTCGAGGTGCTGGAGTCGCCGTCGCTGTTCTTCAGCGGCATGGCCGGCAGCCGCATGCCCATTGTCGTCGCGCATGGCGAAGGCTACGCGGATTTCTCCGGCCAGGGCGACGCGGCGCGGGTCGACTCCGCGCTGCGCTTTGTCGACGGCCATGGCAGGCCCACCGAGGTGTATCCCCTCAACCCCAACGGCAGCCCCGCCGGGCTGACCGGGGTGACCACCGCGGACGGGCGCTTCACCGCGCTGATGCCCCACCCCGAGCGGGTGTTCCGCGGACTGCAGTTCAGCTGGGCGCCGCCGGCGTGGCGCGACGCCTCGCCGTGGATGCGCATGTTCCGCAATGCCCGTGCCTGGTGTGCCTGAGGTGCCGCGGCCGCCGCGCGACGGCAGGGCGCCGCGGCTGGGCGGCCTGGACAGCCTGCGGGGGCTGGCCATCGTGTGGATGGTCGCTTTCCACTTCAGCTTCGACCTGAACTGGTTCGGCTACATCCGCACCGACTTCTACACCAACCCCGCGTGGCTGTGGCAGCGGGTGTGCATCGTCAGCCTGTTCCTGCTCAGCGCCGGGCTTGCGCAGGCCGCCAGCGACGCCAGGGGCCGCAGCGAAACGGCGTTCTGGCGTCGCTGGGGACAGATCTTCGGCGCGGGGCTGCTGGTGGTCGGCGGCAGCTGGCTGGCGTTCCCGCGCAGTTTCATCTACTTCGGCATCCTGCAAGGGGTCGCGGCGATGTTGCTGGTGCACCGCCTGCTCGGCAGGCGCCTGGGGGCGTGGGTGCTGCTGCTGGCCCCGCTGGCCATCGCCGCACCGCACCTGTGGGGGCGCCCGATGTTCAATCCCCCCTGGTGGAACTGGACCGGCCTGATCACCCGCAAGCCCATCACCGAGGACTACGTGCCCTTGCTGCCCTGGCTGGGCGTGTTCTGGCTGGGCGCCGGAGCCGGCGCCTGGCTGCGTGGGCTCGACCTGCGGCCGCTGCGCGCGCTGCCCACCGTGCCCGGGCTGGCGCAGTTGGGTCGCTGGCCGCT
The DNA here is from genome assembly GCA_021808405.1 of Pseudomonadota bacterium. Taxonomy (GTDB): domain Bacteria; phylum Pseudomonadota; class Gammaproteobacteria; order Burkholderiales; family Burkholderiaceae_C; genus Thiomonas_A. Next base: position 2,768 of record JAKBBQ010000146.1, read on the forward strand.
GCGCATCTACCTGCTGCACCAGCCGCTGCTGATCGGGCTGCTCTGGCTGGCCTCGCGGGCGATCGGCCATCCGACACCATTCTGAGGGATCGCGGCGATGCGCCTGACCCAGTTTTCCGACTACTCGCTACGCGTGTTGCTGTATGCGGCGGAGCACTCGGAACGCTTGGTGACCATCTCGGAGATGGCCCAGTTCCACGCGATTTCGCGCAGCCATCTGACCAAGGTGGTGGTGCATTTGAGCAACGCCGGGTTCCTGCGGTCGGTTCGCGGCCGCAGCGGCGGACTGCGCCTGGCGCGCGAGCCTTCGGCGATCCGCGTCGGCGAGGTGCTGCGCAGCACCGAGGAGGACCTGCGGCTGGTCGAATGCTTCGGCCCGGCCGCGCCGCAGGCTTGCCGGCTGATGCCCGGCTGCCGGCTGGCGCGAGCGCTGCAGCAGGCGCTGCAGCAGTTCTTCGAGCCGCTGGATGCCCTCAGCCTGGCCGACCTGGCGAGGCCGCACGCCCCGGCCGAGGCGGTGGTCGGCTGGAGCGCCGCCGGCGGTTTCGCGCAATCCCCAGGCGCCTGACCCGACGGCTGCGCACACTTGTCAGGCGCAGCCGCGGAATTTAACATTCATCCCAAATGCAACAAATCAACCGGGCCGGCGCGCGTCGGCCGCATCATGCTGCTTGAAAGCCTGCTGGCCTACCTGCATATCTCGGCGGTGCTCGGATTGGCCGTCTTCCTGACCGCCAAGGTGGCGCTGCTGCGTCCGGACGTGCTGGACGGCAAGCCGCAGCTTCTCGGGCGCCTGTGGCGGCTCGACAACTGGTGCTGGGGCGCCTTCGCAGCGGTCGCGCTGACTGGCCTGGCGCGGGTGATGTTCGGCGTCAAGGGCTGGCAGTGGTACCTGTCCAACCCCTTGCTCGGGGTCAAGCTGGCGCTGTTCGCGGCGATGGTCGCGATGGGCCTGCCGGCGCGCGCGATGCTGCGCCGCTGGCTGGACGCGGGGCAGGCCCCCGAGCGACCGGCTTTGCGCAGCCATCGACGCTGGCTGATGTGGCAGGCGCACATCATGGTTGTGCTGCCGCTGTTCGGCGTGCTGCTTTCCTACGGCTATTGAGCGCCGCCGACACGCGCCGCTGCGATCGCCGATTGGGTTGCCTTCGGCTTCGCGGCCGGCTGAGCGTGGCGTGGTTCCATGCGCACAAGCATTGCGTCGAAGCGAGTTACAACGAGACACAATTGTCGCATCCGGATCCAAACCGATCTGATGCAACGCAATCGATACCAGTTGCAAACGAACTATCTTTGTTTGATATCGATTTTCTGGCCGGCGCGGCAGGGTGCCGTGCGCCGGTCTGCCCGAGGAGCCTAGCCGATGTCCATGGAACACCCCTACCAGCCGCTCGTATTGCCCAGCGAGCGAGCCGGCGAGCCGCCGCTGGCCGAGCCCGACTGGCCGTCACCGGACCTGCAGTTCGCTCGCCCGATGGGGGCCTGGGTGATCGTGGGGGCCTTGTTCCTGGTGGTCGTCGCCTTGTGGGCGATGGTGGCCGTCTTTTTCTCGATGCATGCCTGAGGATCCGCGATGAGTTCGACCGTGCAGGACCCCTTCGAAGAGCGCTTCCATCATGCCGCGCAGCGCCACGAGCGCGCCTGGCTGTTCATTTCGGTGGCGATGATCTCGGTGCTGTTCATCGCCGCCGTCTACCTCGTGGTGCATGACTACGGAGTGGTGGCGAAGACCGCCCGCATCTACGTCGACCCCGACACCCCGGCGACCCTGGCCGATTTCCAGGGCAGCGGGATCAAGCAGACCGGGCCCGACAGCTACAACGTCTACGAGATGGCGAGGATCTGGGCCTGGACGCCCGGCACCTCGACGCCGATCACCCTGCCGGCGGGGTCGCACGTGACGTTCTACGTGACCAGCGGCGACGTGCTGCATGGTTTCGAGATCCAGGGCACCAGCATCAACCTGACCGCCATTCCCGGGGTCGTCGGCCATGTCAGCTACACCTTCGACAAGCCGGGCACCTACTACATCATCTGCAATGAATACTGCGGCGCAGGGCATCAAGCGATGATCGGCAAGATCATCATCACCGCGAGGACCAAGGCATGAGCGCCGTACTGTCGACTCCGGCTCCGCGCGCCGCCGCCAGCGCCACCGCGCAGGACGTGGCCGGCGCCAAGCGCCTGCTGCTGGCCTTCTGGGTCACCGGCTTTTGCGCCCTGCTGGTGGGCATCGCCATCGGCGTGCTGCAGGGGGCCAACTATGCCGGTCTGAACCTGTACCCCTACCTCGAGCCCTTCCTCAAGACCTACTACCAGGGACTGACGCTGCACGGGGTGCTGAACGCCTTCGTGTTCACTTTCTTCACCATCTCGGGCTGGTTGATCTACCTGCCGTCGCGCGAACTCGACCTGCGTCCCAACCTCGCGCTGGGGTGGTTCACCTACGGGTTGATGCTGCTGGGCACGCTGATGGCGGCCTACGCGATGCTCGACAACTCCTCCAGCGTGCTCTACACCTTCTACCCGCCGCTCAAGGGCAGCCCCTGGTTCTACCTGGGGATCACCCTGGTGGTCGTGGCCAGCCTGCTGCCGCTTGCGGTCGTGCTGGAGATGCGCGCACGCTGGAAGCGCGCCCATCCCGGGCAGGTCACCCCGCTGGTGACCTACATGAGCGCCAGCATCCTGCTCATGTGGCTGCTCGCGGCGCTGGGCGCGGCTTCCGAGGCGGTGTTCCTGCTCGACCCCTGGTCGCTGGGAATGACCTCGACCATCAACCCGCTGCTGGCGCGCACCCTGTTCTGGTGGACCGGGCACCCGATCGTCTACTACTGGTTGATGCCCGGGTACATCTCGATCTACGCGCTGCTGCCGCGGCAGGCGGGAGGCAAGCTGGTGTCGGACCCGCTGGCGCGACTCGCCTTCCTGCTGCTGATGGTCTTCTCGGTTCCGGTCGGGACCCACCACCAGTACACCGATCCCGGCATCTCCCCGGTGATCAAGGGGGTGGTCACCGCGCTGACGCTGTCGGTGGCGATCCCCAGCCTGATCACCGCCTTCACGGTCGCCCTCAGCCTGGAATACGCCGGGCGCCGGCGCGGCGGCAAGGGGCTGATGGGCTGGTGGAGCGCGCTGCCCTGGCGCGACCCCTCGGTGGCCGCGCAGGTGCTGGCGCTGGTGACCTTCATCTTCGGCGGCGCCGGGGGTATCGTCAACGCCAGCTGGCAGCTCGACAACGTGGTGCACAACACCTTGTGGATCCCGGCGCACTTCCACCTCACGGTCGGCACCATGACCACCCTGGTGTTCATGGGGGTCAGCTTCTGGCTGCTGCCGCACCTGACGGGGCGCCGCCTGTACGCGCCGCGGCTGGCGCTGCAGGGCGTGTGGCTGTGGTTCATCGGGCTGATGCTGTGGGGCTTCGCAGGCCACTGGGCGGGGCTGGACGGCGTGCCGCGTCGCGCGTGGATCTCCGACCTGCCGCACGCCCAGTACATGAGGCTGTACGGCGCGGTGCATCCGGAACTCATCGTCGTGGGGATCGGCGGCGTCATCGCCGCTGTCGGCGCGGTGTTCTTTTTCATCTGCTTCTTCGGCACCTTGTTCGGCAAGCGTGACGACCAGGCGATGCGGCAGATTCCCTTCGCCGAGGCGATCGCCAAGCCCGATGGTTCGCGGCTGGCGCAGGCCGCCGAGCACCTGGGGTTCTGGACCGTGGTGACCCTGATCGTCACGCTGGCGGTGTATATCCCGACGCTGTGGCCGATGATCATGCATCCCATCCATGCGGTCGGATTCCGCATCTGGTGATGCGGCGATGGGGGGGCCACCCCCCGAGCGCCGAGCCGGGCCCGGCCCGCTTCGGGCGGTGGGCACCTGGCGCGCGTCGGCGCTGCGGGCCCTGCTGGCCTGCGCCGCGCTGTGCGCGCTGTTCTGGTGGCTGAGCCGGGCCCCCGGCGGGGGGCCGCAGCTGCACGGCCAGCCGCTGGCGTCACGCCCGGCTCCCGCGTTCACCGGGTTGCGCGACACCAGCGGCCGGCGCTTTCACTGGCTGGCCCAGCGCGGCTCGCCGGTGCTGGTGTTCTTCGGCTACACCCATTGCCCCGATGTCTGCCCGCTGACCCTGGTGAGGCTGTCGCGGATACTGCAGGAGATCGGGCCCGCGGGCCGGCGCGTACGGGTGGTGTTCGTCACCCTCGATCCCGGCCGCGACACCCCGCGGGTACTGCGCGCGTACCTCGACGCGCTGCTGGCCTCGGCGATCGGGCTGCGCGGCGACCCCGCGAGCACGGCGCGCGCGGCGGCGCGATGGGGGGTGCGCTTTCGCCGCGTCGACTCCGGCGGCGCGGCCGCGGGCAGCCGGGATTACTGGCTGGACCACACCGCGGCGGTGACCCTGGTCGGGCCGCACGGGCGGCTGCGCGCCCGCTACGGCTACGCGCAACTGCAGGCGCAGGGCCTGTTGCGGCAGGACCTGCTGGCGCTGCTGGGCGAGCCGCGCGGCGCCGCCGCGGCGCGATGAGCGCGCCGCCGTGAGCGGGGCCGCGTGGACTTCGCGCGCCTGGCTGCTGTGGGCCACGGGCGCCCTGGTCGTGCTGCTGGGCTACGGCTGGCTGGCCTGGCGCGGGCGCTGGCGGCCGTGGCGCGCCGGCTTGTTCGCGCTGGGCTGCGCGGGCACCGTGCTGGCGGCCGGCGGCCTGCACGACCCGCTGCAATCGATGAGCGCCTACGCGGCGGCGCTCATGCTGCTCGGGCAGGGCGTTTCGCCTGTGCTGCTGCTCGGCTTCGCGCCGGCGGTGCGCGCGCGCTGGCGCGAGCCGCGGCAGCTCTGGTGGGCGCAGTGGCTGCTCGATCCCTGGGTGGGCGTCGGGGTGTTCGTGCTGCTGAGCCTGGCGCTGAACGTTCCCGGGGTGTTCGACAGCGCGCTGGCCAATGCGGTGTACAGCGCGCCGATCGGCTTGTTGTTGCTGCTGGGCGGGTTGATGATGTGGGCGCAGCTGCTCGACGGCAGCCGGGGAATCGCCCGGCGCTGGGCGGCCGGCCTGATCGGCTGGCTGGCCAGCCTGCCGATGATGCTGGTGGCCGCGGTGTGGGTGTGGAGCCCGCATGTGCTGTACATGCCCTACCTGGACGTGCTGTGCCTGTGGAACCTGAGCCCCCTGCAGGACCAGCACTATGCCGGACTGGTGATGTTCGTCGCCGGCTTGCCGCTGCAGCTGCGTTCGGCATGGTTGTTGATCATGGGCGAGGATTGAAGCGGCCTTCGCGGCTATGCTGGGTTGGCCCGCCGCATGCGGGCGCAAGGAGTCCGCGATGGCTGCAACCCAAGACCCGCCACCCGGCGCCGACGACGGCGGAACCGACCCGCAAGGTCGGCGCCCGCGATGGCCGCGCATCGACCCGAAGGCGCGCATCCACCTGGTGTACTGGCTGGTCGCGCTGCTGGTGGTGCTGTGGCTGCAAGGCCTGCTGCAGGGCGTCAGCCAGGTGCAGACCGTTCCCTACAGCGAATTCCAGAGCCAGCTGCAGCAGGGCCTCTTCAGCGAGGTCGAGGTGGGCCAGCAGACCATCGCCGGTGTGCTGCGCCAGGCCGGACCGAAGGGTGTGCGCAAGGTCGTCGCGCTGCGCGTGGATCCGCAGATCGCCCAGCAGCTGCAACACTACGGGGTGCGCTACTCGCAGCTGCCCAGCAACGCCTGGGTGTCCGACCTGCTGTCCTGGCTGTTTCCGGCGCTCGCCTTCTTCGGCGTGTGGTATTTCATGGTGCGGCGCTTCGCCGACCGGCAGGGCCTGGGCGGCGGCTTCATGTCCATCGGCAAGAGCCGCGCCAAGGTCTACATGGAAAACAGCACCGGGGTCAGCTACGCCGACGTCGCCGGGGTCGACGAAGCCAAGCAGGAGC
>JAKBBQ010000147.1 GCA_021808405.1 Pseudomonadota bacterium
AGCCTGCGCCACGTCGGCCGCGGTGGCCACGCCGGCGCGCAAGCGCTGCTCGGTGAGCTGCAGCGCCCGAGCGTAGGCTCCCACCGTCTGCCCGGCCAGCCGATCCTGGGCGTCGACCACGCGCAGCTGCAGGTAGCTCTGCGCCAGGCTGGCCTGCAGGCTCAGCCGGGTCGAGCGCAGGGTGTCGGCGCTGGCCTGCAGCTGCGCGCTGCCCTGCTCGACCTGCAGCCGCACCCGGCCCCACAGGTCCGGCTCCCAGCTCGCCGAAAGCTGCGCGCCGACCTGGTCGTCCACGCTGCTGGAGGCGCCGGCGACCGCGCCGCGGCTGGCGTTGGCCTGCGCCGACACCACCGGGGCATAGGCGGCGCGCGCCTGGCGCAGCGCCGCCTGCGCCTGGTCGTACACCGCGAGTTGCGCGGCCAGGCTCTGGTTGTGCCGCGACAGTTCGCCCTCCAGCCGGTCGAGGGTCGTGTCGCCGAACGCCCTCCACCATTGCCCGGCGGCCGGCATCGAGGCTGCCGGCGGGGCCTGCCGCCAGCCGGAGGTGGCGGCATAGGCGGCCGGCATCGCGGTGCGCAGCGCGGGCATCGGAGGTTGGGCCGAACACGCGCCGAGCAGCAGGGCCAGCATCGCTGCCGCGCCGCCCGGCGACCGGCGAACGGTGGAACACACGGGATTCATCTGCGCGGATCCAGGGGAAGCGGACGATCGCTGCGGCCAAGGCTGCGCAGGGTCCAGCGGCGCAACCGGTCGAGCTCCAGGTAGATCACCGGGGTGGTGTACAGGGTCAGCGCCTGGCTGACCAGCAGTCCGCCGGCAATCGCGATGCCCAGCGGCTGGCGCAACTCCGCGCCGTTGCCCCGCACCAGCGCCAGCGGCAAGGCGGTGAACAGCGCCGCCAGGGTGGTCATGAGGATCGGCCGCAGGCGCAGCGTCGCGGCCAGGTAGATCGCCTCGTACGGATCCAGTCCCTGCTCGCGCTCGGCCTGCAGCGCGAAGTCGACCATCAGGATGGCGTTCTTCTTGACGATGCCGATGAGCAGGAACACTCCGATCAGCGCGATGATCGAGAACTGGGTGTGGAACAGCATGAGGGCCAGCACCGCTCCCACCCCGGCCGGCGGCAGGGTGGACAGGATGGTCAACGGATGCAGGGTGCTTTCATACAGCATGCCCAGCACCACGTAGATGGCGAAGATCGCCGCCGCGATGAACAGCGGCTGGTCGCTCAAGGTCTGCGCGAACACCTTGGCCGTCCCCTGGAAGCCCCCGTGGATCCCCGGGGGCAACGCGATCTCGGCCATCGCCTGCTGGATGCGACCCTGCGCCTGGCTCAGCGAGACCCCGGAATCGAGGTTGAAGAAGATGGTCGACGCCGCGAACAGCCCCTGGTGGTTCACCGTCAGCGGGGTGTTGCCCAGTTCGTAGTGGGCGAGCTGCGACAGCGGAACCACCGCCCCCGAAGGCGCCACCACGTGCAGCCGCTCGAGCGCGTTGCGATCGCGCTGGTAGGCCCGCGCCGCCTCCATCACCACCTTGTACTGGTTCAGCGGGGCGTAGATGGTCGACACCTGGCGCTGGCCGAAGGCGTCCTCCAGCGTGGCGTCGATGGTCGCGATCGGAATGCCCAGGCGCGCCGCCGCAACGCGGTCGATGACCAGCCGCAGCTCCAGGCCCGCCGCCTGCTGGTCGCTGCTCACGTTGTTCATGCCGGGGATGCGCTGGAAGGCCCGCAGCACCCGCGGCTCCCATTGCAGCAACTCCTGCAGGCTGTTGGATTGCAGGGTGTACTCGTACATGGCCTGCGCCTGCCGGCCGCCGACGTGGATGTCCTGGCCGGGAAACATGAAGACCTGCATGCCGCCGACCCCGGCCAGCGCGCGGTGCAACTGCACCATCACCTGCTGCACGCCGACGCGTTCGGACAGGGGCTTGAGCTGCATGTACAGGAAGGCGCCGCTGCCGCCGCTGGCGAAGCCCATCACATGCTCGATCGCGGGGTTGCGGCGCACGATGGCCACGATGCGCCCGAGCCGGCGGCTCATCGCGCGAAACGAAGTCGACTGGTCCGCGCGCACCGAGCTGAGCAGCAGCCCGGTGTCCTGGGTGGGGAAGAAGCCCTTGGGGACGATCGCGTACAGATAGCCCGCCAGCATGATGCTGCCGCCGAACAGCAGCAGCATCCACAGCGGATGGCGCAACGCCACGCGCAGGCTGCGGGCGTAGCCGGCGTGCACGCCGTCCCACAGCCGTTGCAGCACCGACGGCGCAGCCGGCCCCCTGCCGGCGCCATGGGCGCGCAGCCAGCGCGAGGCCAGCATCGGAGTCACGGTCAGCGACACCAGCAGGGAGATGCCGATGGCCACCGACAGCGTGACCGCGAACTCGTGGAACAGCCTGCCGATGATGCCCCCCATGAACAGCACGGGCAGGAACACCGCGACCAGCGACAGGCTCATCGACAGCACCGTGAATCCCACCTCGCGCGAGCCCCGCAGCGCCGCCTGCAGCGCCGGAACCCCCTGCTCGACATGGCGGGAGATGTTCTCGGTGACCACGATCGCATCGTCGACCACGAAGCCCGTTGCGACGATCAAGGCCATCAGCGACAGGTTGTCCAGCGAGTAGCCCAGCAGCCACATCGCGGCGAAGGTGCCGACCAGCGACAGCGGGACCGCCAGCGCCGGGATGAAGGTGGCTCGCCAGTCGCGCAGGAACACCCAGACGACCAGCACCACCAGCAGCACGGCCAGCACCAGGGTGCTCTCGACGTCGCGCAGCGACGCGCGGATGGTGGTCGTGCGATCCGACAGCACCCGCACGTCGATCGCCGCAGGGATCGACGCCCGCAACTGGGGCAGCGCGGCCTTCACGCCGTCGACGGCCTGGATGATGTTGGCCCCGGGCTGGCGGAACACGATCAGCAGCACCGCCGGCTTGCCGTCGGCCAGCCCGATGTTCTGCGTGTCCTGCATGCCCTCGTACACCGATGCGACCTGCGACAGCGTGACGGGCACGCCGTTGCGGTAGGCCACCGTGACCCGGCGGTACTGCTGCGGCAGGCTGAGCTGGTCGTTGGCGGCGACCTGCCAGCGCCTGCCCGCGCTGTCGATCGCCCCCTTCGGGGAGTCGACGTTGGCGCTGGCGATCGCCTGGCGCACCTGCTCCAGGCCCACGCCCATGGCATCCAGGCGCGGCAGGTCGAGTTCGACGCGCACCGCCGGCAGCGCCGAGCCGCCGACGATCACCTGGCCGATCCCAGGCAATTGCGAGATCTTCTGCGCGAGCACCGTCGACGCAGCGTCGTACATCTGGCCGCGCGAAAGCACCTTGGAGGTCAGCGCCATGATCAGCACCGGCGCGTCGGCCGGGTTGACCTTGCGATAGGTCGGGTTGGCCGCCAGCCCGCTGGGCAGCAGCGGCTTGGCCGCATTGATCGCCGCCTGCACCTGGCGCGCCGCGTCGTTGATGTTCTTCGACAAGTCGAACTGCAGCACCACGTCGGTCGAGCCCTGCGAGCTGCTCGAGGTCATCTGGGTGATGCCGGAAATCGTCCCCAGCGAGCGCTCCAGCGGCGTCGCCACCGTGGCCGCCATGACCTCGGGGCTGGCCCCCGCCATGTTCGCCTGCACCACGATGGTGGGGAAGTCCACCTGCGGCAGCGGGGAGACCGGCAACTGGCTGAAGGCGATCGCCCCGGCCAGCAGCACCGCCACCGCCAGCAGCGTCGTGGCGACCCGCCGCCGGATGAAGGGCGCGCTCGGGTTCACGTGCCCGCCTCGGCGGCCGGGCCGCCGCGCCGCGCCGCCAGCCTCGACGCCAGGCGGTCGAAGCCGAGGTAGATCACCGGCGTCGTGAACAGGGTCAGCAATTGCGAAAGCAGCAGTCCGCCGATCAGCGAAATGCCCAGCGGCTGGCGCAGTTCGGCGCCCATGCCCCCGCCGACGACCAGGGGAACCGCTCCGAACAGCGCGGCGAAGGTGGTCATGAGGATCGGTCGCAGGCGCAGCCGCGCGGCCTGCAGCATCGCCTGCTCGGCCGGCATGCCCTGGTTGCGCTGGGCATCGAGGGCGAAGTCGACCATCAGGATGGCGTTCTTCTGCACGATGCCGATCAGCAGCACGATGCCGATGATGGCGATCACGCTCAGGTCATGGCCGCTGGCCAGCAGCGCCAGCAGCGCGCCGATTCCTGCCGACGGAAGGGTCGACAGGATGGTCACCGGGTGGATGTAGCTCTCGTAGAGCACCCCCAGCACGATGTACATGGTCGCCACCGCGGCCAGCAGCAGCCACAGCTCGTTGGACAAGGCGGCCTGGAAGGCGCTGGCGGCGCCCTGGAATTGCAGGCTCACCGCGGCCGGCAGCCGTGCCTGCGCGGCGGCACGCTCGATGGCCTGCACCGCCGCGCCCAGCGAGGCTCCGGGCGCCAACTGGAAGGACAGCAGGCTGGCCGGAAACTGCCCCAGGTGGTCCTGCGCCAGCGGCGTCGTGCGCTGCTCGATGCGGGCCACGCTGCGCAGCGGCACCTGCTGGCCGCTGCTGGTGCTCAGGTAGACCCTGTCGAGGGCGGCCAGCCCGGCAGCCGGCGGCTGGCGCAGCCCGAGCACCACGCGATACTGCGCCGACTGGGTGAACACCGTCGACACCAGGCGCTGGCCGAAGGCATCGTACAGCGCCGCGTCGATGGCGCTCATGCTCACCCCCAGCCGCGCCGCGCTGGCACGGTCGACGTCGACGTAGGCCTGCAGTCCCCGCTGCTGCAGGTCGTCGCTGACGCCCGACAGCTGCGGCAGCGCGCGCAGCCTGGGCAGCAGCGCGTGCACCGCGTCGGCCAGCTGGCCGGCGCTGGTCGCCGACAGGCTGAACTGGTAGGGATAGCGGCTGAGCAGGTCGTCGATGCTCAGGTCCTGCACCGGCTGCAGGTACAGGCGCACCGCGGGCAGCGCGTCGGCGCGCCGCTGCAGCCCCTGCAGCACCGCCGGCATGCGCGCGCGCTGCGCCAGCGGCTTGAGGCTGATGAGCAACCGCGAGCTGTTCATCGTGGTGTTGACGCCGTCGATTCCGGCGATGGCCGAAATGCTGGCCACCGCCGGGTCGCGCAGCAGCGCGCCCACCAGCGCCGCCTGGCGCCGCTGCATGCCGCCGAAGGACACGTCCTGCGCCGCCACCAGCGTGCCCTCGACCAGTCCGGTGTCCTGCTGCGGGAAGAACCCCTTGGGGATGACCGCGTACAGCACCACGGTCAACGCCACCAGCGCCAGCGTGCCCAGCAGCACCGCGGGCTGGTGGCGCAGCACCCAGCGCAGCCCTCGCGCGTACGAATCGGCCAGACGGTCGAACGCCGCGCCCGAGGCGCGGAACCAGCGCCCCTGCTGCTCCGCCGGGACGCGGCGCAGCATGCGCGCGCACAGCATCGGCGTGAAGCTCAGCGACACCGCCGCCGAAATGACAATCGCCACGGCCAGGGTGATCGCGAACTCGCGGAACAGCCGGCCGACCACGTCGCCCATGAACAACAGCGGGATGAGCACCGCGATCAGCGAAAACGTCAACGAGATGATCGTGAAGCCGATCTGACCGGCGCCCGCCAGCGCGGCCTGCAGCGCCGGCTGGCCGTCCTCGATGTGCCGGGCCACGTTCTCGATCATCACGATGGCGTCGTCGACCACGAAGCCGGTCGCGATGGTCAGGGCCATCAAGGTCAGGGTGTTGATCGAAAAACCCAGCAGGTACATCGCGCCGAAGGTGCCGACCAGCGCCAGCGGCACGGCCGTCGCCGGGATGAAGGTGGCGCGCGCGCTGCGCAGGAAGGCAAAGATCACCAGCACCACCAGCGCCACCGACAGCACGAGCTCGAAGCTGACGTCGGCGATGGCGGCGCGAATGGTCACCGTGCGATCGGACAACACGCTCAGCTCGGCCGCCTGCGGCAGTTGCCCGCGCAACTGAGGAAGCAATTCGTGGATGCGGTCGACCACCTGGATGACATTGGCTCCGGGCTGGCGCTGCACGTTGATGACAATCCCCGGGCGGCCATCGACCAGTGCCGCCTGCCAGGCGTTCTCGGCGCCGGTGTCCACGCGCGCGACGTCGCCCAGGCGCACCGCGGCGCCGCCGCTGTAGCCGATGATCAGCCGGCGGTATTCCTGCGGCGTGGCGATCTGGTCGTTGGCGTCGATGGTGAAGGCCTGCTGCGTGCCGTCGATGGCGCCCTTCGGGCCGTTCACGTTGGCGTTGGCGATGGCCGTGCGCACGGCGTCGAGCCCGATTCCCACCGCCGCCAGCGCGCGCGCGTCGACCTGCACGCGGATCGCCGGCTTGTGGCCTCCCGACAGGGTGACCAGCCCGACCCCCGGCACCTGCGAGAGCTTTTGCGTCAGGCGGGTGTCGGCCAGGTCGTACAGGGTGGTCAGCGGCAGCGAGCGCGAGGTCAGCCCGAGGGTGATCACCGGCGCGTCGGCCGGGTTGACCTTGGCGTACACCGGAGGCTGCGGCAGGTCCGCGGGCAGCAACGATCCCGCGGCATTGATCGCCGCCTGCACCTCCTGCTCGGCCACGTCCAGAGGCAGCGAGAGGTCGAAGCGCAGCGTGACCACCGACGCGCCGCCCGAGCTGACCGACCACATCTGCGCCAGCCCCGGCATCTGCCCGAACTGCCGCTCCAGCGGAGCCGTCACCGACGACGCCATGACGTCGGGGCTGGCTCCCGGGTACAGGGTCGTGACCTGGATGGTCGGGTAGTCCACCTGGGGCAGCGGCGCCTCGGGCAGCAGGTGCAAGCCCACCAGCCCCGCCACCAGCACCGCGATCATCAGCAGCGAGGTCGCGATGGGCCGCAGGATGAACACCCGCGACGGGCTCGGACGCGCGCCGGGGATCTCCGGCGACGGCTCCGGACCGTCCTGCCGCAGCGCCATGTCAGCGCGCAGCCCGGGCCACAGGCGCCGGGGCGCGGCGCTGGCCGGAGACGTCGGCCTTGTCGGCCTTGCCGGCCGGGCTGCCGGCCGCCCGCGGCTGCGACGCCGCCGGCACCACGCGCACGCGCGCGCCCTCGCGCAAATGGTCGAGCCCGGCGGTCACCACCCGCGCGCCAGGCTCGATCCCGCTGACCACCTGGGTCAGCCCCTGCCAGACCACCCCGGTGACCACCCGTCGCATCGCGACCTTGCCGGCGGCGTCGATCACGTAGACGTAGTCGCCGTCGGCGCCGACCCCCACCGCGGTGCTGGGCACGACCACGGCGTCGGCGACGCTGCGCTCGAGTACGCGCACGTTGACGAACTCGTTGGGGTACAGGCTCAACGAGTTGTTGCCGAAGCGCGCCCGCAGCGCCAGCGTGCCGGTGCTGCTGGAGATCTGGTTGTCGGCGGCGAGCAGCCGGCCCTGCGCCAGCATCCGGCTGTCGCTGGCGTCCCAGGCCTGCACCACGGCATGCTTCCCCGCGGCCAGCTGGCGCAACAGCGGCGACACCTGCGCCTGGGGCAGCGCGAACGTGACCTCGATGGGCTGCACCTGCGCGATGGTCGCGATGGGAGTCGCCCCGCCGGCCGCTCCCTGCGCGCTGCCCGACGCGGAGGTGGAGGCGGTGGTCGAGGACACGCCGACCGCGCCGCCGGGCCCGACCATGTTGCCGGGATCGACCTGGCGCAACCCGGCGATCCCCGACACCGGCGCGGTGATGCGCGTCCACTCCAGCTGCAGCCTGGCGTTGTCCAGCGCCGCGCCGTTGGCGTCGAGCTGCGCCTTGAGCTGGGCCACGGTGGCTCGCTGGTCGGCCACCTGCTGGGCCGAGATCGCCTGCTGCTGCAGCAAGGTCTCGTAGCGCCGCAGGTCGCCGCGCGCCCCGGCGAGCTGGGCCGCGGTCTGCTCGCGCTGCGCCTGCGCCTGCTCGACCGCGATGCGGAACGGCCGCGGATCGATGGTCGCCAGCAACTGCCCGGCGCGCACCGGCTGCCCCTGGTGGAAGTCCACGCTCTGCAACAGGCCCGACACCCGCGGCATCACGCTGGCCAGCACATGGGGAGTGACCGTGCCCAGCGCGCCGAGCCAGACCGGCAGGGTCTGCTGCTTCGCGACCGCCGCGGTCACCGCGGCAGGCCCGAACATCGCCATCGCGCCGGGGCGGCCGCCGGCCGGCGCCGCCGGACGCGCGCCGCGGCCGCGCTGCCACCACCAGGCGATCGCGACCAGCACCAGCAGCAGTGCCAGCAGCCAGGGCCAGCGCCGGGATGGCGCGCGGGGAGTCGGGGCGGGGTTGCCGGGAGATCGGTCGGTCATCGCGCAAAAGGGCCCGGCCAGGGCCCGAGGGCCAGCCGGCGCGTCGGCGCGCCGGACCAAGCCCCGATGTTGCCCGCCGGGTATGTCGGCATCATGCAGCGATTGTGAACGAATGTTGCGGCGGCCTCGCGTCCGCCGCGCGACCGGGCGCGCGGCACGACCCGCCGCGCCTCAGCCGCCGCCCGAGCGGGCGGCCGGCGAGCGCTCGCGGCGGTGCTGCCACAGCACTTCCTCGGCGCCGGCGTTGAACACCCGGGCCAGCACGAACAGCAGGTCGGACAGCCGGTTCAGGTACTGCAGCGCCAGCCCGGGCTGCGCCGCGGCGTCCTGCTCCTGCTCCTGCCCCTGCTCCTGCCCCTGCTCCTGCTCGCGCAGCCGC
>JAKBBQ010000148.1 GCA_021808405.1 Pseudomonadota bacterium
CGCAGCCGCATGCCCTGCAGGCGGCGATCGAGCACCTCGGCCACTCGCGCGATGTCGCCGTCGAGGTCGGCGAAGGGGCGTTGCAGCTGGTAGTTGTCGACGATGCGCACCAGGGTCTGCCCCAGGGTGTCGCGGCTCGGGTAATAGGCGCGGAAGGTCGGCTGCGCGGCCGGTTCGTCGTATTCGATGTATTCGGTGGAAATCGCCGGCCGCACGAACAGGATGTCGTTGTGGAAGTGCCGGCGATGCAGCATCTTGGTGGTCACCGAATTGAAGAAGGTCTCCGCCAGCTCGGGCTGCAGGTGGTTGGTGAGCAGCCCGATGTAGTGCAGCTTGGCCTGGTGCCAGACCTGGGTGTCGAGCAGCGAGGCGCCGAACTCGGCCTGCAGGTGCTCGATCGCCTCGTCGACCCGGGTGTCGTAGAAGGCGATGCGCTCGCGTTGCGCGCGCTGCTGTCCCGCCCAGTCGCCGGCCTCGAAGCGCGACTTGGCCTCGCGGCTGACCTGGCGGAACAGCCGGTAGTGCTTGTTGAAGCCCTCGAGCATCGCCCGCGCGATGGCGAACGCCACCTGCGAATCCAGCCGGGTCGGGAATTGGTTCATGCGCGGCCTGTCGTGTCCCCTGGTGTGCGCTGCGCCGCCCCGCTCGGGCGGGGTCCGAGGTGCAATGTAACCGCCCGCAAGTGCGCCGTACAAGTGTCCAACGGTCGGACCCTTTGCCCCAGGTCATGCTAGGCTTTTCCGGGTGCCCGTAAAAGGCATGCAGGGCTGGCGCCCTGGCCGAAACGACAGGAGAACGAGCGATGCCTGCACTGCGCCCCGACGTCGACCCCGACGGATTGCTGGAATATTCGGTCGTCTACACCGACCGCGCGCTCAACCACATGTCGCAGCGCTTTCGCAAGGCGCTGGGCGACATCTCGTCGATGCTGCGCCAGGCCTACGCGGCCGACGCCGCGGTGGTCGTTCCGGGAAGCGGCACCTTCGCGATGGAAGCGGTGGCTCGCCAGTTCGTCGGCAGCGACGAAGGCTGCGCCGCGCTGGTGCTGCGCAACGGCTGGTTCAGCTATCGCTGGTCGCAGATCCTCGAGGCCGCGCGTCCGCGGGCGCGGGTGGGCGTGCTCAAGGCGCGCGCGACCTCGGCGTCGCCGCAGGCGGCCTTCGCGCCGCCGCCGGTCGGCGAGGTCGCGCAGGCCATCCGCAGCCAGCGCCCGTCTGTGGTGTTCGTGCCCCATGTGGAAACCTCGGCCGGGATCCTGCTGCCCGACGAGTACATCGGCGAGCTGGCTGCCGCCGCGCACGAAGTCGACTCGCTGCTCGTGCTGGATTGCATCGCCTCCGGCGCGATCTGGGTGGACATGCGCGCCCTCGGCGTGGACGTGCTGGTGAGCGCGCCGCAGAAGGGCTGGAGCGGGCCGCCCTGCGCCGGGTTCGCGATGCTTTCGCAGCGCGCGCTGCAGCGGATGGAGTCGACCCGCAGCGACAGCTTCGCCTGCGACCTGGCCGCGTGGCTGAAGATCATGCGGGCCTACGAAGGCGGCGGCCATGCCTACCATGCGACCATGCCCACCGATTCGCTGCTGCGCGTGCGCGACGTGATGCGCGAGGCCTTCGACATCGGGCTGCCGCGGCTCAAGCAGGCGCAGGTCGAGCTCGGCTCGCGGGTGCGCGAAGCCCTGCGTCGCCGCGGCGTCGCCGACGTCGCGGCGGCCGGTTACCAGGCGCCCGGGGTGGTGGTCAGCCATACCAGCGACCCGGCGATCCACAACGCCCAGGCCTTCGCCGCCGCGGGCGTGCAGATCGCCGCCGGGGTTCCGCTGGCCTGCGACGAACCGAAGGATTTCCGCAGCTTCCGCATCGGACTGTTCGGCCTCGACAAGCTGCTCGACGTGCCCGGCGCGGCGCAGCGCATCGAAGCCGCTTTCGACGCGGTCGGCCTGCGCCAGGCCGCCTGAGGCGCGCGCGCCTCGGGCGGCACCGCAGCGCGTCGGGTGTAGCCGGCGCGCGACTGTCCGGGCTCGTGCCGCGGGGCCCGGGCCGGCGAGCGCGCCGCAGCGCGGCCGCGACAAGGCACAATTCCGGGGCCCATGGACCCACGCCCGCTTTCCTCGCGCTCGTCCGGCGCCCGCCCGTACCGGGCGGGCGCGCTGCCGCGCTGGCTGCCGTGGCTGGCCGTGCTGGTGCTGGCGCTGGTGGGCTGGCTGGTCTACATGCCGGGGCTGCACGGCGGCTTCGTGTTCGACGACTTCGGAAACATCGTGCAACAGCCCGCGTTCGCCCCGCAGGCGCTGCGCCAGCATTTCTGGGCCGCGGTGTGGGCCGGGCGCGCCGGGCCGCTGAGCCGGGCGTTGTCGATGCTCAGCTTCGCCTGGCAGGCCCGGGTGTGGGGCATGCATCCGCAGCCGATGAAGGTGTTCAACGTGCTGCTGCACCTGGGCAACGGCGCACTCGTGGCCGCGCTGTCGCTGCGCGTCGTGGCCTGGGTGCGCGCACGCCAGGTCGAGCAGCGCGGCGCGGGCGACTGGGTGCTGCCGGCGCCGGCGCTGGCGCTGCTGGTGGCCGCGGCGTGGCTGCTGGCGCCGATCCAGCTGACCGCGGTGCTGTACGTGGTGCAGCGCGAGGAATCGCTGGCGGCGGGACTGGTGCTGCTGGGCCTGCTCGGCTACTGGCATGGGCGCATGCGCCTGCGGCGGGCGGTCCAGGGCGGCTCGTCGCGTGTCGGGGCCTGGGCCTGGATCTGGGGCAGCCTGGCCGGCGGCACCGCGCTGGCCGCGCTGGCCAAGGAGACCGGGGTGCTGCTGCCGGCCTATGCGGCGCTGCTGGAGTGGGTGGTGCTGCAAGGCGACTGCGGGGCGCAGCCGGGCAGCCGCACCCAGCGCGACCTGCGCTGCGCCCTGGGCGGGGTGTACGCGGTGCTCCTGCTGTTGCCCGGGGTGCTCGGCCTGGCCTGGCTGCTGCCGGGAATCCTGCATGGCGGCTACGCCCAGCGGCCCTTCACCCTCGGGCAGCGGCTGCTGACCGAGGGCCGGGTGATGGTCGATTACCTGCACTGGATCCTGCTGCCCACCCCCGACCGCCTCAGCCTCTATCACGACGACATCGCGGTGTCGACGTCCTGGCTGCGGCCGTGGACGACCGCGGCGTGCTGGGCGCTGCTCGCGCTGCTGGCGCTGGCCGGCCTGGCGCTGCGCCGGCGCGCGCCGCTGATTTCGCTGGGGATCCTGTGGTTCTTCGTCGGCCAGTCGCTGGTGTCGACCATCGTTCCGCTGGACCTGGCGTACGAACACCGCAACTACCTTCCCAGCTGGGGCGTGCTGCTCGCCGCCTTCGGCCTGCTCGGCGCGTGGAGCCCGCGCCGGCGCGGCAGCTGGCCGGTGTTCGCGGGCACGCTGTGCGCCGCGCTGGTGGCGCTGTACGCGGGCTTCACCGCGCTGCGTGCCCAGGTGTGGGGCAACCCGTACCGCCTGGCCTACTTCGAGGCCACGACCCATCCGCGTTCGCCGCGCGCGGCCTATGACCTGGGCCGAGTCCTCTACCTGATGGCCCCCGGCGCGCAAAGCAAGCTCTACGATCTGGCCACCCGGCAGATGCTCGACGCGGCACTCCTGCCCGGCGCCGACATGGAGCCGCTGCAGGCGCTGGTGTTCATGCATGCCAAGCTCGGCCTGCCGGTGGCGCCGCGGTGGTGGGCCGTGCTGCGCCAGGACCTGCGCACCCAGCACATGATCCCCGAGAACATCGGCGCGCTGTACAGCCTGGTGCAGTGCGCGGTCGACAAGACCTGCCGCTACACCCCCGACGACCTGCGCCAGCTGGGCAGCCTGCTCGATCTGGGCGTGCGCGCGCACCCGTACAACGCCGAGATGCATACCCTGCGCGCCAGTTACGAGGTCCACGTGGCGCACAGCTACCCGGCGGCCTACCGCGACATGCTGCGCGCCGTCGCGCTCGACCCCGGGAGCATGAACTACTGGAAGAACCTGGTGCAGCTGCAGATCGCCGGCAGGCAGTTCGAGCAGGCCGCGCAGGGGCTGCGGCGCATGCGCGAACTCGACCGCTTCGCCATGCACCGCCCGCTGCTGCGCAGGCTGCGGCGGCAGTTGCGCAGCGCCCGCGCCGCCGGCGCGCACCTTGCCGCCGGAGGGCCGCAGTGATCGGCGACGAGTCGGCACGCCGGCCGCCGTGGCTGCCGCTGCTGGCGCTGCTGGCGCTGCTCGGGCTGACCTGGCTGGTCTACTGGCCGGGGCGCAGCGGCGGATTCCTGTTCGACGACTACTCCAACCTCGGCGCGCTGGGCAACTACGGGCCGATCGACCAATGGTGGAAGGTCGTCGCCTTCGTCACCTCGGGCTTTGCCGGGCCCACCGGACGCCCGCTGGCGCTGGCCAGCTTCCTGCTCGACGCCCGCGACTGGCCGGCGGCCGCGCAGGCCTTCAAGCTGACCAACGTGGCCATCCACCTGGCCTGCGGCGTGCTGCTGGCCGGGCTGCTGCGCTCCCTCAGCCGCGCGCTGGGCGCCGAGGACCGGCGCGCGGCGTGGATCGGCGTGCTCGCCGCCGGCATGTGGATGCTCGACCCCTTCTGGGTCAGCACCACCTTGTACGTGGTGCAGCGCATGGCGATGCTGGCGGCGCTGTTCGTGTTCGCCGGGCTGTGGGCCTACGTGCACGGCCGCGAGCGGCTGCGCCAGCGGCGGCGCGGCGCCTGGCTGTGGATGAGCGCGGCGATCGTGCTGGGCACCCCGCTGGCCGCGCTGAGCAAGGAAAACGGCGCGCTGCTGCCGCTGCTGGCCTGGCTGCTCGAAGCCTTCGTGCTGGGTCGCGACGGCCTGGCCGGCCGCAGCCGCGGCTTCGCGTTGTGGAAGCTGGTGTTCCTGGTGCTGCCGTCGCTGCTGCTGCTCGCCTACCTGGCGACCTACCTGCCCGCGGTCTGGGAAGGCGCGCGCGCCGGGCGCGCGTTCACCCCCGGCGAGCGCCTGCTCAGCGAAAGCCGCATCGTCTGGACCTACCTGCGCGACATCTGGACCGCGCGCGCGCACGACGGCGGGCTGTTCCACGACGACGTGGCGGTGTCCACGGGCTGGCTGCACCCGCTGGACACCCTGCCGGCTGTGCTCGGGCTGCTCGCGCTGGCGCTGGCGGCCTGGCGCGCGCGCACCGCGCGCAGCGGCGCCTGGGTCGCCGCCGGTACCGCGGTGATGTTCTATTTCGCCGGGCAGCTGATCGAGTCGACATGGATCCAGCTCGAACTCGTGTTCGAACACCGCAACTACCTGCCGGCGGCGTTGATGTTCTGGCCGCTGGCCTGGCTGGCGGTGCCCGAGCGCCGGCACAGCGGGGCGCCGCCGTCGTGGTGCCGGCCTTCGCTGCGCTGGCTGCGCCTGGCGGTGCTCGCGTGGATCGCGCTGTTCGCGCTGCAGACCGCGCGCCGCGCCGGCGAGTGGGGCGAGCCCTTCCAGCAGGCGCTGGTGTGGGCGGGCGAGCACCCGGACTCGCCGCGCGCCCAAGGCTACCTGGCCAACCTGTGGAGCCGCGCCGGCAACCAGGCCGAGGCGGCCCGGCTGCTCGACTCCGGATTGCGGCTGCACCCCCGCAGCCTGGTGCTGCTGATCGACCGCGCCGGGGTGGCCTGCGCCCAGGGCAGCGCGCCGCCGGGATTGGCGCAGGCGCTGCTGGACGCGGCGGCGGCGGCTCCGCTGGGCAATCATGTGGTGCAGTACCAGGTCGGGCGGCTGATCGCCGGGCTGCGCGGCTGCAGCGCGCTGGGCGCCGGGTTCAATGGCCGGTTGCTGGCGGCCGCGCTGCGCAGCCCGCAGGCGGGCTTGCCGCAGGTGCGGCGCGACCTGCTGCACCAGCAGGCGCTGCGCCAACTCGCGCAGGGCGACGCGGCCGCGGCTTACACGCTGGACCTGCGGGCGTTGCGGCTGCCGGGCCTGCCGCCTGGCGCGCGGTTGCGCTTCGCCGCCGAACTGGGCAGCGCCGGCCATCCGCGGCTGGCGCTGCGACTGCTCGACGCGGTGGCCTCGCCGCTGGCGCATATCGACGGCTGGAGCATGGCCTCTTGGAACCAGCGCTGGCTGCGCCATGTAGGCTTTTACCGCGACAGCGAATCGCATATGCGGCGGGTGCTGCAGCGGCAGGTCGCCGCGGCGGTGGCACGCGGCGCGGCCGCTGCGAGCCCGCCTCGCCCGCCTCGCCCGCCCCCCGCGGCGGCCTCCGGGCCCGCCGCGGCGTCCAGCCCTGGAGGGCCCGCATGAACCGGCAGATCGAGCAGGCGGCCGAGCCGCGCGGGGCGCGGCTCGAGGCCGTGCAGGGAACCGAGCGACACGATGAGGGGCGGCAGGATGCGGCGCAGCCGCAGCCCGACCGGCCGGCGGTATCGGTGATCCTGCCGGCGCGCAACGAGCAGGGCGCGGTGGGCGCCACCGTGCGCCGCCTGCGCGAAGTGCTGCCGCAGGCCGAGGTGATCGTGGTCGACGACGGCTCGACCGACTCCACCGCGCAGCAGGCCGAGCAGGCCGGCGCGGTGGTGCTGCGCCGGCCCTACGGCATGGGCAACGGCGCGGCGATCAAGGCCGGCGCGCGCGCCGCGACGGGGCGCGTGCTGGTGTTCATGGACGCCGACGGCCAGCACGACCCGGCCGACGTGCCGCGGCTGCTGGCGCGCCTGGACGAGGGCTACGACATGGTGGTGGGCGCGCGCGACGGCGCCTCGCAGGCCAGCGTCGGCCGAGGCCTGGCCAACCGGCTGTACAACCGGCTCGCCACCTGGATGACCGGCCACCCGGTGCTCGACCTGACCAGCGGCTTTCGCGCCGCGCGCGCCTCGCGCTTCCGCGAATTCCTGCACCTGCTGCCCAATGGGTTCTCCTATCCCACGACCTGCACGATGGCGTTCTTCCGCAGCGCCTACCCGGTGGCCTACCTGCCGATCCGCGCGGCGCGGCGGGTCGGCAACAGCCACATCCGGCCGCTGCGCGACGGCATACGCTTCCTGCTGATCATCTTCAAGATCGCCACGCTGTACTCGCCGCTCAAGCTGTTCGCCCCGGTCGCGCTGGGTTTCTGGCTGCTCGGGCTGGGCAACTACGCCTACACCTACGCCACCGCCCACCGCTTCACCAACATGAGCGCGCTGCTGCTGAGCGCCGGGGTCATCGTGTTCCTGATCGGGCTGATCTCCGAGCAGATCACCAACCTGACCTACCGCAGGGACACATGATCCACGTGATCCTCGGCACCAAGGCGCAGCTGATCAAGATGGCGCCGATCATGCGGCTGCTCCAGGACCGAGGGGTCGAGTACCGCTTCATCGCCACCGGCCAGCACCGCGAGACCATGCAGGACCTGCTGGACAACTTCGGCATCCGCCGGCCCGACGTAGTGCTGTACGACGGCCCGGACGTGACCTCCATACCCAGGATGGCGCTGTGGTCGCTGCGCATCCTCGCGAGCACCGCGTGGCGCAGGGCCGCGATCTTCGGCCCCCGTCCCGCCGGCATGGTGCTGGTGCACGGCGACACCTTCTCCACGCTGCTCGGCGCGCTGATGGGGCGCATGGCCGGGCTGCGCGTCGGCCATGTCGAATCGGGGCTGCGCTCGTTCCGCCTGCTGCATCCCTTTCCGGAGGAACTCACCCGGCTGGCGGTGTTCAGGCTGGCGCAGGTGCACTACTGCGCCGGGGCGTGGGCGCTGGCCAACCTGCGCGGGGTACGCGGCGAGAAGATCGATACCGGCGGCAACACCCTGGCCGACTCCGTGCGCCTGGCCGCCGCAGCGCCGATGGAGCTCGCCGAGCAATCCTTCGCGCAGCGCGGCGGCAGCGACGGTTACTGCGTGGCATCGATCCACCGTTTCGAGAACATCCGCAACCGCGCCGCGCTGGAGCGCATCGTCGCGCTGCTCGAGCGCATCGCGGCGAGTCGCTCGATGGTGTTCGTGCTGCATCCGCCGACCCTGCGCAAGCTGCGCCGGCACCGCCTGCTGCAGCGCCTGGAGCTCAACCCGCGGATCGAGCTTCGCCCGCGCAGCGATTTTTTCCGCTTCATCCGGCTGGTCGGCGGCGCCGACTTCGTCGTCAGCGACGGAGGCAGCAACCAG
Source organism: Pseudomonadota bacterium (assembly GCA_021808405.1). Taxonomy (GTDB): domain Bacteria; phylum Pseudomonadota; class Gammaproteobacteria; order Burkholderiales; family Burkholderiaceae_C; genus Thiomonas_A. The sequence continues at coordinate 8,099 of JAKBBQ010000148.1, forward strand.
GAAGAGTGCTACTACCTCGGCAAGCCGGTGCTGCTGCTGCGCATGGCCACCGAGCGTCGCGAGGGCCTGGGAGAGAACTGCGTGCTCAGCCGCTACGACCCGCAGGTCGTCGACCGCTTCGTCGAGCAGTGGCAGAGCCACCGCAGGCCGCTCGACCTGGGGCAGGATTCGCCTTCGCGGATCATCGTCGAGCATTGCCTGGCCGCCGCCTGAGCGCGGCTGCGCGAAGCCGCGTCGCAGCGGGCGCCCGCTGCGCTCAGCGCGGGCTCGCCTCGGCGCAGGCGGCCAGTTGCGCGTCGAGCGTGGCGACCAGCGCGGCCCAGTCCTGCGGCACCAGCGGCGGCGCCGCGGGATGCTCGAGCGCGTGGCGCATCGCCCGCGCCAGCGACTGCGTGTCGTCGGGGGTGTACAGGTGCCCCGGGGCGGCGGCCAGCAGCGGGCGCATCGCGCCGACGTCGGCTGCGATGAAGGGCAGCCCGC
>JAKBBQ010000149.1 GCA_021808405.1 Pseudomonadota bacterium
CAGCATCTTCGACGCCAGCACCTCCTCGTCGTTGCGTCGTGCCAGTTGGCGCAGCAGCGAGGCCATGCGCCACGCCGACGCGGCGACCAGCGCCAGCAGCAGGGCCATCACCGACGCCATGGGCAGTTCGGAGCGTCCGGTGATCGCGCCCCAGGCCGCCAGCACGGCCAGCAGCACCAGCGCAACGAACAGGGTGTAGCGGGCACCGGTGCGCGAAGCGACCCAGCGCTGCAAGGAATCGAGATATCTGGTCATGCCCGTCAGCCAGCGGCCCGGCGCCGAGAGTGGCGGCGCGATGCCCGGCCGGGACGTAGGACGCGCGACGGCCGGCATGGCGCGGGCCGCCCGGCGTCGCGACTACAGCCGCCCGGCTCGATTCCAAGCTTAGTGGTCGTATGGGCGGGTGCGAGCCGTGCTACGTGAGGTATTTCACGGCGGAAGCCAAACTTTTTGTCACAACGAGTCGGGCGCGTCGTCGCCCGGCCACATGCGTGGTCAGGCTCGCCGGCCGAGCCCCGGGCCTGCGCGCGAACGCGCGCAGGCTGCCGGGCCCGCAGCGCCGCAGGCGGCGCCGCCCGACGCAGATCAGAACTTCACCTGCGACGGGAAGCGGGCCGGGGGGATTCCCACCAGGTCCTGCATGTTCTTCAGGATGTCGGCCTGGATCTCGCCCTTCGCGCGGGCACCGGAAATCCAGGCGTTCATGTGCTGCAGCAGGGTATCGCCTACGGTCTTGTCGACGGCTGCCGTCACGTCGGAGGTGCTGACTGGATCGGGTATGTACATGGTCCCGACCTGGGGCTGCAGCTTGAGCAGCGGAACCGCCAGCAGCACCACCAGCACCTGGCAATCGGCGCGGCCGGTCTGCACGGCCAGCGTGGCCTCGCTGGACTGGGCAAAGCGCATGATCTGCGCCTTGGGCAGGGTCGCCGTCGCGAAGGCGTCCTGGTTCGACCCCAGGTCGACCGCGATGCGCATGTGGGGCTGGTTCAACTCGGCCCAGGTCTTCACCGCGACCCCCTTCCTGCAGACCGCCGTGAAGGTGTTGTGGAACAGGGGATGGGAAAAGTCCAGCACCTTGCGGCGCGCCGGAGTCGGGCCCGCCCCGAACATCACGTCGATCTTGCGCGACTGCAGGTCGAGCACCGCGTTGCCCCAGGTCGTCTCGACGAACTCGACCTTCACGCCCAGGCTCTTGGCGAAACTCCGCGCGAAATCGGCGCAAAAGCCTTCCCATTCGCCGGTTTTCTGGTTCTTCTCGAAATAGGGGATCGCGGCGGCCACCGCGCCGGTGCGCAGCACCCCGGTATGCAGGACCTCGTGCAGCACCGCGTTCGTGTCCTCGGCGAAACTCAGGCGGGTCGTGGAGGCGCCGGCGAGCGCGAACAGCGTCTTGCAGAAATCGCGTTTATTCATGGGAACTCCTCGGTCTTTGCGGGCAATGGTCTGGCGGCGAGCGGAAACACCCCCGCCGGAAGTCTAAGCCCCGCCCCTGGCGCTGACAATCGTGCGGGCAGCCCGGGGCGCAGGCGCTGCAATCCCACGATGTCGCCTGGGCGATCGAGCAATCCGCCGAGTGCTGCCGTCGAAACGACGCAATTCCCGACCGCCTCGACGCATTGCCGGCTTCCGCCTGCCTGCGCCCCGCCCTAGCATCGTCCGACAGCTACGAAAGGAGGCCATCATGGGCGAGCGCAACACCCCCAGGGTCCTGGTCCTCGGCGCGGGCAAGGTCGGCAGCGCGGTGGCCGACATGCTGGCCGAATTCCTGCAGGCGCGGGTGACCCTGGCCGACCGCATCGCGCAACCACGGCGAGCCGCCGACCCGCTGGTGCGCATGCAGTCGCTCGATGCCGGCGACGCCGCGGCGCTGGCCGCATCGCTGGCCGGCCACGACCTGGTGATCAATGCGCTGCCGTACTACCTGGCGGCCCAGGTCGCTCGGGTTGCCATCGAGCGCGGGGTGCACTACTTCGATCTCACCGAGGATGTCGCCGCGACCGCCGCGATGCGCCGGATGGCGGCCGATGCCGGCAGCATCGTCATGCCCCAGTGCGGGCTGGCGCCGGGGGTCATCGGCATGCTGGGCCATCATCTGGCCGCCGGCTTCGACACCCTGCACGACCTGCGCCTGCGGGTCGGCGCCCTCACCCGCAACGTGACCAACTCGCTGCGCTACAACTTCACCTGGAGCATCGACGGGGTGATCAACGAGTACTGCAACCCCTGCCAGGCGATCGTCCACGGTCAGCCATGCAGCGTGCAGGCGCTCGAGGGCTACGAGACCTTCAGCCTGGGGGGCGAGGAGTTCGAGGCCTTCAACACCTCGGGCGGACTGGGCACGCTGTCCGAGAGCCTGCTCGGCCGGGTGCGCAACCTGGACTACAAGACCATCCGCCATGTCGGCCACCGCGACGCGATGGCGCTGCTGCTGCATGACCTGCGGCTGATCGAGCGCCGCGACCTGCTGCGCCAGGTGCTGGAGAACGCGGTCCCGCACAGCCGCGAGGACCTGGTCATCGTGTTCGCGTCGGCGCAGGGGCTGCGCGACGGCCGCCTCGAGCAGAGCACTCGCTCGGCACGGCTGTACGGCGCCACGCTGCGCGGGGCCTCGCGCACGGCCATCGAACTGAGCACCGCGTCGGGCGTGGTCGGGGTGGTCGAGCTGGCACTGGCCGGCAAGCTGGCGGACCGGGGCTTCATCGGCCAGGACAGCGTGGCCTTCGACGACTTCCTGCGCACCCGCGCCGGGCGCTACTACGAGCCGCTGCGAGTAACCGCCGAGGCGCCCGCGCCGCTGGCAGCCTGAGGCTCCCGGCGCGCACTCGCCGCTGCATGCACGCAAGGGCGGCACGCAACGGCGGCTGCGCCGCCTGGTGTATCTTGCGCGCTGGCCTCGGGCATCGCCGGCGCGCACCGCGCCGGGCGGCCGGCAGGCGCTTGCATCGCAACGATTCCATGCCACGATCGGTCGCTGTCCTGGGAGCCGGAATGATCGGCACGGCCTGCGCGCTGGAACTGCAGCGCTGCGGTTTCGCCGTCACGCTGGTCGACATGCAGCAGCCCGGCAGCGCGACCTCGCACGGCAACGCCGGGGTGATGACCCGCAGTTCCATCGTCCCGCTGAACAACCCCGGGCTGTGGCGGGCGCTGCCAGCGCTGCTGTCGAACCGCTCGGTCGGCCTGCGCTACCGCCCGGGCTACCTGGCGCGCAACCTCGGCTGGGCCCTCGGCTTCGCGCGCTCGACCCGCGAGCGCCGCTTCCAGCAGACGGTACGCGCGCTCGACCAGCTGATCGGGCTTTCGCTGCCCGAACACCGGCGGTTGCTGCAGGAGTCGGGGCAGTTGCACCGGCTGCGGAGCGACGGCTGGATCTTCCTCTACCGGCAGCAGGCGCAGACCGAGGCGATGCGGTTGCAGCTCGCGGCCTTCGCAGCCTGCGGGGTGCGGGTGGCCGAGCTGGACCGCGCAGCGATCTGCGCGCTGGAGCCGGCGCTGCGTCCGGTGTTCGCCCGCGGCCTGCATGTGCTCGACGCGCTGTCGGTCGACAACCCGGCGGCGGTGGTACGGGGCTACGCCGCGCTGTTCGGCGAGCGCGGCGGCCGGCTGCTCCAGCGCAGCGCGCGCGGCCTGCAGCCCGATGCGCAGGGCTGGACGGTGCACCTGGACGGCGGCTCGCCGCTGCAGGCCAGCCGGGTCGTGGTCGCGCTCGGGCCCTGGTCGAAGGATTTCCTGCGAGGCATCGGACTCAAGGTCCCGCTGGCCTACGAGCGCGGCTACCACATGCACTACGCGGCCGGCGCCGGCGCGGCGCTGACGCGCCCGCTGTACGACGCCCAAGGCGGCTATGTGCTGTCGCCGATGCAGCAGGGACTGCGGCTGAGCACCGGCGTCGAGCTGGCCGCGCTGGACGCGCCGCCCAACCACGCCCAGCTCGAGTTGGCCGAGCAGGCGGCGCGGCAGGCCATCGCCCTCGGGCCCCGGCTGGACCCCCAGCCCTGGCTGGGCGCGCGTCCGACCCTGCCCGACAGCCGGCCGATGATCGGCGAGCTGCCCGCGCCGCGCCGCGGCCTGTGGGCGGCCTTCGGGCACCAGCACATCGGTTTTTCCACCGGGCCGGGAACGGCGCGGTTGCTGGCCTCGCTGATGTGCGAGCAGCCGCCCGCGATCGACGCCGCGGCCTTCGCGCCCGCGCGCTTCCTGGGTCGCTGACGCGGCGCTCAACCCACCGTCGTGCGTCGGTCGAGCTTCAGGCTCAGCACCACCGAGGTGGTGGTCTGCTTGATGCCGTCCATGCCGCCGAGCTGGTCGAGCAACTGGTCGAGCTGCTCGTGGCTGTCGCAGCGCAGGAACACCATGTAGTCGTACTGGCCGCTGAGCGCCGCGACCTCGAGCACCTCGGGCATGCGCTCGAGCGCCGCGATCACCGCGCCGGCATGGGCCGCGCGCACGCTCAGGCCGCAATAGGCGCACACCGCGGGCTGCTCCGGGCTGCGTCCCAGCCGCACGCCGTAGCCGGCGATGACTCCTTCACGTTCCAGGCGTGCGATGCGCGCCACGACGGTCGTGCGCGCCACCTTGAGCCTGCGCGCCAGCGTGGCCGCCGGCTCGCGCGCGTTGGCCTGCAGCAGGCTCAGCAAGTGACGATCCATCGAGTCGAGTTTGCGGTCCATGCGTGCCCATTCGCGCGCGGTCGCGCGCAGTCGTGCCCGATCGCGCCCGATCGGGCCAGGTCCCGGCCGTCGCGGCCGCTGCCGCGCAAGCTACCGCGCGCCCGTCGCCCGTGTCAATCGACGGGGCTTCGAGCGCCCTGCCGCAGCGCGCGCCAGCTGCGCAGCAGCAGGGTCTCCATGTCGTGCACCGGCCGCGCGGTGGCGCGCTCGACCGCGGCCCGGTAGGGGGGCATATTGGTGCATTCGAGCACCACGTTGCGCACCTCGGGGTTGCGCTCGACCAGCAGGCGCGCCGCCTCGACCACGTCCTCGCAGGACTGGCGCAGGTCCAGGCTCGGCTGGTTGCCGAGGATCCGCAAGCGAAACTGGGCGTCCTGCCGCACACCCTGCACCGGCACCTCGGCTCCGACGCCGACGGCCTGCAACTCGCGCCGGCCCAGGCTGTCGGCGTCGATGGTGACAATCCCCGGCGCGTGCAGTTCGCGCACCTGCAGCAGGCTGGACGTGATCACCGGCACGCCCAGCGCACGCGCCAGCGGCTGCTGGTAGCGGCACAGGAAGCCGCAGGTGGTGGCGACCAGCGCAGCGCCTTCGCGCTCGAGCTGGCGCGCGCCCTGCACGATCGGCTCGAGCAGCGCGTCGTCGCCCTCCACCACCGCGCGTCGCGGATCGACCCCCTGCATGCGCAGGTAGCGCACCGGGATTCCCGCTCGCTCGAAAGTCCGGCCGCAGCCGATGTCCCCCGGCGGCCGCGGAAAGCGGGTGTCCAGGATCAGGATGCCGAGGAAGCCGGCGGGCATCGGCGCGGGCGCGCGGCGGACGCGACGCCTTCCTCAGGCGGCGCGAAAGCGCGCCAGGAAGCTGCGAGTGGCCTCGTGTTGCGGGTCGTCGATCACCTGCGCCGGCGGCCCGGCCTCGACCACCACGCCGTCGCGCATGAAGATCACCCGGTCGGCGACCTCGCGCGCGAAGGCGATCTCGTGGGTCACCAGCACCATGGTCATGCCTTCGGCGGCGAGTTCCTTGACCACCGCCAGCACCTCGCCGACCAGCTCCGGGTCGAGGGCCGCGGTGGCCTCGTCGAACAGCATCACCTGGGGTTTCATCGCCAGCGCGCGGGCGATGGCCACGCGTTGCTTCTGCCCCCCGGACAGCTTGTCGGGGAGGAAATCGGCGCGGTCGGCCAGCCCGACCCGCTCGAGCAGCGCGCGCGCCCGCTCGCGCGCCTGCTCCCTGGGCATGCGCAGCACCGTCACCGGGCCCTCCATCACGTTGCCCAGCGCCGTCATGTGGGGAAACAGGTTGAACTGCTGGAACACCATTCCGGTGGCCGCGCGAAAGCGCGACAGCCCGCGCGCGTTGGGCAGCCGGGTGGCCGCGCCCTGGAAGGTGATGCCCTGCTCGCCGACGCGCAGGAAGCCGCCGTCGGGAATGGTCAGCAGGTTGATACAGCGCATCAGCGTGGACTTGCCCGAGCCCGACGGCCCGATGATGGCCACCACCTCGGCTCGCGCGACCTGCAGGTTGACGTCGCGCAGCACCTCGTGCCTGCCGAAGGACTTGCGCAACTTGGCGATTTCGATCAGCGCCGCGTCGTCGGCCATGTCAACGCCCCTTGTCCCTGCGCACTTCGAGCTTTTGCGCCAGCAGGGTCGCCGGGAACAGCACGACGAAATACAGCACCGCCGCAGCGGTGTAGAACTCCAGCGGACGGTAGGTGGCCTGCGACGCGCTCTGCGCCTGGTACAGCAGGTCGGGCACCGCGATCACCGACAGCAGCGAGGTGTTCTTCAACTGCATGATCGACTGGCTGACCAGCGGCGGCACCATGTTGCGGAAGGCCTGCGGCAGCACCACCCGGCGCATCACCTGGGCCGGCGACATGCCCAGCGCCTGCCCGGCCTCGGTCTGCCCGACGTCGATGGCCAGGATGCCCCCGCGAATGATCTCCGAATAGAAGGCGCCGCCGTACAGCGAGAGCCCGATCGCCGCCGCCGCCGGCGCCGACAGCTGCAGGCCGGTGAGCACCGGCAGCGCGTAGTAGATCCACACCAGCTGCACCAGCACCGGGGTGCAGCGGAAGAGTTCGATCACCGCGCGCACCGGGATCGTCAGCAGCCGGATTCCCGAAAGCCGTGCGATGGCGGTCAGCAGCCCGAACAGGAAGCCGCACACCATGCAGATGACCGTGAACACCAGGGTGTACAGCAGCCCCGCGTACAACTGGCTGCGGTACTGCCAGATCACCTCGAAGTGCCAGCGGTACCGGGGGACCGTGTCGTGCATGCGCAGCAGGCGGTACACCGCGTAGGCGGCGAGCACTGCCAGCACCACCCACAACCCCCGCAACAGCCTGTGGCCGGACGGGTCCTGCTCCGTCTCGCTGCGCGCCGCACCCTCCGCCGTCCCGTCCATCCCTGTGCCCGATACCGACATCGACCCGTGTCCTGTTGCAGAAATCCCCTTGCGGGATGAATCGTCGGGCGCGCCGGCAGACTTCCCGTGGCGCAGTCTAAGCTGCGCCCCAGGGCAGTGGCAACTTCGCCACACCCGGCGGACCGTGCGGCGAACGGCGGGCCGCGAGCCCGCGCCGATCAGCCGAGCACGCCCTTCAGGAACACCTGCAGGCTGGCCAGCATCATTTCCATCGCGATCGCCGCCAGCACCATGCCCATCAGGCGCTTGGTGATCGCCGTCACCCTCGCCGACAAGTGATGCCCGATCGCGGGCGCCGCGTACAGGCTCGCCCCCAGCAGCGCGAGAAAGGCGACCAGCCCTGCAGCCAGGCTGGCGATGCGGCCCTGCGCCGCAGCGGTGTGGCCGAACACGATCAGCGTGGCGATCGTTCCCGGCCCGACGAGCAACGGAACGGTCAGCGGATAGACCGCGACGTCCTGCACGGCGGCGGCTCCCGGCATTTCGCGCGCGCCGGGCTGGTGCTGGGCGCTCGCCGAGCCGTGCAGCATGTCCAGCGCGATCAGCAGCACCAGCAGGCCTCCGGCCAGCCGGAAGTCGGTGATGGTGATTCCGAACAGCCGCAGGATCGCCGCGCCGGCGACCAGCGAGACCACGCAGCCGACGCTGACGCCGAACAGCGCGACCATCGCGATACGGCGTTTGGCGGTGTCGTCGGCACCCTCGGTCAGCGAGAGGAACACCGGGATGTTGGCGATCGGATTCATGATCGCGAACAGCGCGGCGAAGACCTTCAGCGCAAAGCTCGCATCGAACATCGGACCCTCCATGTCGGAGCGCCGGACAACGCGCGCGTTCGTGCATGCCCGGACGCGGGTTCAAGCAGTGTTCGAGTCCGATTGTCGCAGCACTTGCGATTGCGGCAGCGCAGCGCGGTCGTTCGGCGCCGGACGGTTCGACGCGGGCCCGCGGAGCAGGCTGCGCCGCAGCCCAGGACAGGGACAAGCCAAAGGAAAAGGGCCCGATCGGCAAGGACCGGGCCCTTCTCGTCGATTCCTGGTCGGGGTGAGAGGATTCGAACCTCCGGCCTCTACGTCCCGAACGTAGCGCTCTACCAGGCTAAGCTACACCCCGAATGCCTTCGATGCCCGCTCACCGGGCAAGCCAGTGAGTGTAGCAAACACCGCGGCCGGCGACCAGAAGGCTTCCCGGCCAAGCCTCAGGACTGGCGCTGCAGGCTGTAGTCGCACAACGCGAGCAGCGCCTGGCGGTGCGACCCGGCGGGCATGGCCTGGGCGAGCTGGCGCGCCTTTGCGAGCTCGGTCTGCGCGACCGCATACACCTCGTCGAGGGCCCCGCATTCCTGCACCACCTGCAGGATGCGGGGCAACTCGTCGGCGCTGCCGTTGCGGATGGCGTGTTCGATCAGTTCGCGCTGCTGCGCGTTGCCGCGCTGCATGGCCACGAT